>JBIOEA010000001.1:0-146926 GCA_044445605.1 Gammaproteobacteria bacterium
GAAGAAAAACCCCCGCCTCGAAATACTCGGCCGCCCCCTTTAGAAGGGGGCAAAGACCCCCAAACCCCCGCCTCGGAATACTCGGCGGGTCCTTAAAAGGGGGCAAAGAGAGTGGTTATCTCCACGCCGGTATCGCTTGCCCTTGAAATAGCTCGTTCGCCTTATCCAAAACCGCAGGCGCATGCAACGCTTCAACCAATTGTGCAACACGTGGATCATTTTCAAAGCCCGCACGGACCACCACAATGTTCGCATAAGGTGATTCATGATCTTCTAACAATAACGCGTGCTTGCTTGGCACCAGACCTGCCAACAAACTGTAATTCGTGTTAATCACCGCCAAACCAACATCAGGTAATGCACGCGGTAACTGGGCCGCATCCAACGGGATAATCTTCAACTCTCTAGGATTAGTTAATATGTCCGCAATCGTCACACTATTAGCATCGCGGTGTTTTAAGGTTATCAGCCCCGCTTTTTCCAACAGCAATAATGCACGCGCACCATTACTTGGGTCATTAGGGATCGCCACTTTCGCCTCTTTCGGCAACGTTTCTAACGTGTATTTTTCAGAATAAATACCAACAGGGTACACAAACGTTTTACCCACCGTCACGAGTTGCGCCTTGGGATGTGCCTTCAAATAATGATCCAAATAAACTTGATGCTGGAATACGTTTGCATCAAGTGAACCATCCACAAGCGCCGTGTTAGGCAGAATGTAATCCGCAAAAGTCACGATTTCAATCTCAAGCCCAGATTGCTCTAACGCAACTTGCTTCGCGACTTCCATCAATTGGGTTTCAGGCCCAGCAATCGTGCCCACGCGTAACGAACTCAATCCAGCATTGGGAGAAGAGCAACCCCACAAAGCAAGCGCCATCAATACCGCGATAATACTTTTTTTCATCCTACCCCTCCCGATTTGCATAAAAGTTTGCAATGCGATCGCCCAACCATTGTAACGACTGCACCAATACCACCAATATTGCCGTCGTCGACAACATGATTTCCGCATTGAAATGCTGATACCCTTCATTGTAGGCCAACGTCCCTAAACCGCCTCCACCGACCACTCCCGCCATCGCAGAATAACCTACCAATGCAACCACTGTGACGGTTAAGCCGCGAATCAATCCGGGTAAGGCTTCAGGTAATACCATGTGCACTAACATTTGGATAGGTGTAGCACCCATCGATTTTCCCGCTTCCAACAAACCTTGCGGCAAATCAGCAAATACTGACTCGCTGATCCGTGCGTAAAAAGGAATCGCAGCCAATGCTAACGGCACGATCGCCGCATTCGTGCCAATGGATGTTCCTACCAACGCGCGCGTCAATGGAATCAAAATGATCATGAAAATCACAAAGGGAATCGAACGTGTCACGTTCACCACAAAACTCACCATGCGGTATACCGATTGCTGTGCAAATAAATGAGCGCTCGATGTCGCATACATCCACAAACCCAAGATGACACCGAAAAAGGCCGCCGCGGCACCCGATAGCACGATCATGTAAATCGTTTCAAGCGTTGCTTTCATTAAGGGATACATAACCCATGACCTCCGCTCTTGCACCATGCTGAATCAAATAAGCCAACACTGCCTCACATTTATCAGCCTGCGCCAATGTGAACATCATCGTGCCACAACCCTCGCCCTGCAAGGTTTCCAAATGCGCTTGCAAAATATTCACAGATGCATTGCACTCACGCACTAAGCCCGCAATCAATGGCTCCGTTGCCGCTTTGCCTCGGAAGGCCACGTGAATCAACGGCTGCTCATTCGCTGCGGTTGGAACGGATGACAAACGTGCCAATAAGGTGGGTGGCAACGATTCACCCATCGAACGTGCCACCAATTTCTTCGTAAAAGGATCACGCGGTGCCGTGAATAAATCCAAGACATCGCCTTGCTCAACCACAGCACCACGGCTCATCACCGCCACACGTGTGCAAATCGATTTAATCACTTCCATTTCATGCGTGATCAATACAATCGTGAGACCCAGCTCATCATGCAAGCTTTTGAGCAACGCTAAAATATTTTCAGTGGTTTCAGGGTCAAGCGATGACGTCGCTTCATCAGAAAGTAAAATATTCGGCTGATGTGCTAACGCCCGCGCAATGGCGACACGCTGCTTTTGGCCACCACTGAGCTGCGCAGGATAGCTTTGAGCAAACTTCGATAACCCCACACGGTCCAACAGCGCACGTACACGAGTCGTGATGGTCGCTTCAGGCATTTTGCTCAAACGTAACGGCAATGCGATATTGTCAAATACCGTTTTTGACATCACTAAATAGAAGTGCTGAAAAATCATCCCCATGTTAGCGCGCGCTTGACGCAAGGCCTGGGGAGATAATGTTTGAATAGATTGCTGATTCACCCAAACGTCGCCGGTGCTCGGTTTTTCAAGCCCGTTAATCAAACGTAATAACGTGCTTTTCCCCGCACCGCTCTCACCGATAATCCCAAATATTTCCCCGTCTTGAATTTGCAACGAGGTGGGATGCAGTGCGACGACCGGCGATCCTTCGCCATAAACTTTGCTTACCTGCTTTAAGTCGATCATGCAATTACACCCATATTTGGACAGCAATCATGGAGAATACAGCGGCAACACCCAGCAGTGTCATCGACAAAGGTAACTGCGTTTTCACGTGGTGCATTAAATCACACCCCGTACTCATGCTCGACAACACAACCGTGTCGGATACGGGAGAGCATTGATCCCCCGCTACAGAACCGCCTAGCACAGCACCTAAACAAATTTGTACGTAAATAACTTCAGGAACCAGCTGATACGCTAATGGTATCGCGACAGGCAACACCACGGCAAATGTACCAAATGACGAACCTGTTGCAAAGGCAATCAGCAGGCACAGTAATGTTAAAAGACCGGGCAACAGCGTCGGCGATAGCGAACCGTCGGTCAACGTGATCAAAAAGGGCGCTAATCCGAGCTTCTTCGTTACTACGCCTAATGTGACAGCAAGTCCTAACAAAATGGCAGCCACGGTGACACTTTGACAGCCTTCGTTGAAACCATTCATCACGTCACTCAGTGACATGCCGCGCACTTTTGCTACGACCATGCTGGTGAGCACTGCTAATAAAAATGCTTCAGGAATGAAGTTTGAATACTTGCGGTCAATCAGCCCCAGATGTGCACATACATAAGGTGTGATCGCTAATGCCAATAACAATATGAGTGGCAAAAGGAAATCCCAATTGCTAGGAAGATAGCCGTAAGCCTGATGCGCCTTGCCTGAACCAAGTTTCATCATCGGCTGCGAATCATCAGCGTCTAACTTGCCTGTGGTACGTGAACGCACCATCGCCGCTCTTAAACCCGCACCCATCCAAGGCAACTTCTCAATAGACATTAATAGCGTGAAAAATACCGCGAGCAATGCATAGAAATTAAAAGGAATCGAGGAAATAAATAAACTGAATGCCTCTGCTTCTGTCGTGACGAATGGGAGCTGCCCCGTCGCTATGATAATGCCACCCACGTAAATCGGCCAGGCATTAAAAGGCAAAATGGTTGCCACAGGCGATGCAGTGGAGTCAACAATGTAGGCGAGTTCTTCATGGCTCACTTTATATTTATCGGTCACAGGGCGCACTGTCGTCCCCGTCAAAATCGTACTGACCGTACCACCTTGGTGAAACACTAGCCCCATGACCCAAGCAAATACTTTTGCAGAACGTGGGCCATACGCTAAACGATGCCCAACGGTTTCAGCAAAATGACGCGCTGCGCCCGTTTTGTTCCACATGCCGATCAATCCACCCAGACACCATAGATAGGTGATCAGGATGAGCGCATAATCCGCGGTGCCTAATGATGGCAACAGGAACGTTCGCAAAAAGTTAATGTCCATCATGCTGCCTGTCTGCATGCATAAAATGATGGCACCGGCTATCACACCCACGAACAATGCAAATATCACTTGACGCGTTAAAAAAGCTAAACTGATACTGAGCAACGCGGGCACTAATGTCAGCCACGTCTTACTATACGGCTGAATGTGTGCGTACCATTCTAGCCCTTTGTCTAATAAATGCTCCATCGCGATCACCTTTTGTAAACGAAAAAAATTCTTCATCGGCCCAATACTTGGAAGGCCGACCAACTTATATAATTAACATCTTCCGCTTCCTGCAAGTGCGCCTATTTTCCCACGAATCGAGAAATAAAAAAACGCTTTTTTCATGATTAGGTGACTTATTTATTAGTCATTTAGCTTTATATTGACTTTTGCCATTTTCCGAAGTAAACTTCAAACACCCTATATAGGAACCCATTTCTCATGAAATCCTCGACTAAAGCCAAATCAAAACAAGCATTTTCATTTGAAGAAGCGATAGCCTCTCTGGAGTCATTGGTGAAAAATATGGAGTCGGGGCAGTTAAGCTTAGAGGCTTCCCTTAAAACGTTTGAGGAAGGCATTGCCTTATCACGGGAGTGTCAATCAGCGCTTTCAGAGGCTAAGCTAAAGGTAGACACTTTGTTACATAAAACAGATGGCAGTTTAGACACAACAGAATTATCATCATAAGTGCGCGTCATAAGACGCCCCTACAAAAAACGGACGATTGATATGATAATACATGCCTATATTCAAGAATGCTTAGACCGAATCGATACAGTTTTATCTCAATATCTGCCCGATACGAAAGCAACCCCTACCCACCTACATGAAGCGATGCGTTATGCCGTACTAAACGGTGGCAAGCGCCTACGTCCTTTACTGGTGTATGCGACGGGATATGCCCTACGGATTCCCCGTGAAAAGCTGGATGCTCCTGCTGTTGCGGTTGAATTCCTCCATGCGTATTCATTGATACACGATGATCTTCCTGCCATGGATAATGATGACTTACGCCGTGGCAAGCCTACCTGCCACATTGCCTATGATGAAGCGACCGCCATTTTAGCGGGTGACGCCTTGCATGCGTTAGCATTCGAAACGTTGGCGGATGCGACCCACATTGATCCCTCACGTCGTTTACAAATGATTGGCTGCCTTGCTAAGTCGGCGGGATCGTTTGGGATGGTCGGCGGGCAGGCAATCGATTTATCGAGTTCGCCCAAAAGCATGAATCATGATCAACTTGCGCACATGCATCGTTGCAAAACGGGCGCCGTGATTCGTGCGAGTATCCAATTGGCGGCCTTGATGCAACCTGTCGCACCCGAAACGTTCAATCAGCTCACCTTGTTTGCAGAAACATTGGGCCTGGCATTCCAAGTCCAAGACGATCTATTAGACGTAGAAGGCGATGCAGCGTTATTGGGGAAGAATACCGGCGTGGATGCTGCATTAAACAAAGCCACCTACCCTGCGATTTTAGGCATGACGGGCGCGAAACAATGGCTTCAACAATTGCACGAAGAAGCGCTCAGTATCTTGGCTTACATCGATGGCGATACCAAGTACCTCAAGCACTTGACCAATTTTGCAGTGTCGAGAAATCAATAAGCGAGCAGATTTGACAGTTCATTCATGATCTCCTATTAATATATATACCTCACTCAATATATAAGGAATATCTCCATGAACTTGATCAAAACACTTGCAACAACGACATTAGTCCTCGCGGTTGCGTTCGGGGCTGCGGCAAAAACAGGAACAATGGGACATATAACGGAAGCTTGGTGTGGCTATAATGGCTCCCTTCCTGCAGCACAAGGTTATGTCAATGAAGGAAAGGAAATAAATAATGCATTCTATCGCTGCGGTGTTCACACGGACGGATATAACTACATTCAGAGTGCAGTAAATTTAGCACCTGATGGCTGCTCTTTTGCTGGGACGCCTGATGCTACAAGCTTACAAGTATGTCATGATCTCTACACCACCCTCACAAATAGAACGGCTCCCAAACCTAAGGAAGTTGTCTCCCCTCATCTTTCGCCCTCTCATTGATCGTGAAGGGGGCGAATGATGTTTCGCCCCCTACAGTTTCGCCCCTACAATTGACATTATCTAGCGCTGCTGGCAAACTACATCCCAAACATAAGGGATACTGAAATGAACATCTTATCGTGCGATCCATTTTCCCCCGCTGACATTGCACTGATTTTTCAGCTAGCCGATGATATTCAGGCCCATCCCGAACAATACAAACATTTTCTGGATGGCAAAATCATCGCCACTGTTTTTTATGAACCCAGCACCCGTACACGGCTTTCATTTGAATCTGCTGTTCAACGTTTGGGTGGCAACATCATCAGCACCGAAAATGCGAAAGAAATGAGCTCTGCCGTGAAAGGGGAAACCCTCACCGACACGATGCGTGTGCTCAGTGGCTACAGCGATGCCATTATCCTGCGGCATTTTGAGTCCGATGCCTCTCAAGTTGCAGCACAAGCAGCAACGATTCCCGTGATCAATGCCGGCAGTGGCATCGGCGAACATCCCACCCAAGCACTGCTCGATTTGTACACGATTTATCGCCAGAAAGGCCGCTTGAACGGATTAAAGGTCGCCGTTGTCGGCGATTTGGCTCACGGCAGGACCGTCCACTCCCTCATTAAATTGTTGGGGAAATATGACAACAATGTCGTGTATGGCGTTTCAGACCCTGCCCTCGACTTCCCTGCCGAGTACATCCATGACTTTTCAATACATAACCAATACATTGCCGTACGCTCATTAGACGATTTACCGAAAGATCTCGATGTGATTTATCAAACGCGTCAACAACTCGAACGCTTTAAAGAGAACTATGACCACTTGCCAGACTTCTCCATTAATAATGACTATTTGAATACGTTTGATGAAGATCTCATGTTGATGCACCCCCTGCCCCGTAATGCCGAAATCGCCCCCGATTGCGATAACAACCCCCGTGCGTTCTATTTTAAACAGGCCCATGCGGGGATCCCGATTCGGATGGCGTTGTTGGTGTATGTGTTTCGGAAGCATTAGAGAAGAACTTATGGTATAGTACCCAGGTTTTAATGGCCCGGAATCTGGTATGACATACCCCCTACTCGACAGGATTGACACCCCCGCGGATTTGCGGCTCTTGCCAGCCAGCGATCTGCCTGATCTCGTCGCCGAATTACGTGAATACTTCATGACGCTGATGGACCAAATCGGTGGTCATTTTGGCTCAAGCATGGGTGCTGTCGAACTCACCGTCGCCCTCCATTATGTATTCAATACCCCCGATGACAAGCTTGTCTGGGACGTCGGCCACCAAGCCCTGATTCATAAAATCTTGACCGGCCGCAAAGCCCTCATGCATACCTTGAAGAAAACAGATGGCTTAGCCCCCTTCCCGAAACGTGGCGAAAGCCCTTACGATACCTTCACCGTCGGCCACTCTAGCACCTCCATTGGCGCTGCTCTCGGCATGGCCCTTGCCCAACCCGCTGATTCAAATCAAAAAACCGTGGCCATCATTGGTGATGGCGCGATGACGGCTGGGATGGCTTTTGAAGCCCTCAATCATGCAGGCGCAGTCAAAGCCGACATGCTCGTCATTTTGAACGATAACGAGATGTCCATTTCAGAAAACGTCGGCGCCCTCTCGAATTACTTCGCTCGCATCATTTCCGGCAAAGTTTATACCTCGTTGCGCGAAGGCAGTAAGAAGTTACTCAATGTGATGCCCCCCTCCATGCGCGAACTGGCCAGCCGCACGGAATTACACTTAAAAGGCATGATTCTTCCAGGAACCCTCTTTGAGGAGCTCGGCTTTAACTACTTCGGCCCCTTCGATGGCCATGATGTTAACCAGCTCGTTAAAACGCTGACGGCCCTGCGCGATATCAAAGGCCCCAAACTGCTGCACGTATATACACAAAAAGGCAGGGGCTATGCGGCTGCCGAAGCCGATCCGATTGCCTATCATGCGGTATCCCCTGGCTATCTCGATAAAAAGCCTGATGCCCCCAAAGCCCCCGCTAAACCAACCTATTCAAACATTTTCGGCGATTGGCTCTGTGACATGGCCGCCGTCTCCCCAGCATTGGTCGCCATCACGCCCGCGATGCGCGAAGGCTCTGGCATGGTCGCGTTCTCCCAGCAATACCCCGCTCAATACATGGACGTGGGCATTGCCGAACAACATTCCGTAACGGTCGCTGCAGGCCTGGCCTGTGAAGGCAAGAAACCCATTGTGGCCATTTACTCGACCTTCTTACAGCGCGCCTATGACCAACTCATCCACGATGTCTGCTTGCCTAACCTGCCTGTCCTCTTTGCGCTCGATCGTGCAGGGTTGGTCGGCCCAGATGGTCCAACGCATCATGGCAGCTTTGACCTCAGCTATTTGTCCCCGATTCCAAACATGGTCATCATGGCGCCGACGGATGAAGCCGAATGCCGCGATATGCTGACCACAGGTTACCGCCACAACGGCCCAGCGGCTGTCCGCTATCCTCGTGGGGCTGGCATTGGCAAACCCGTCACACATGATTTAAATGTCATACCGATAGGGAAAGGCGTCATCGTTCGCGAAGGCCAAACCGTGGCCATTCTGTGCTTTGGGCCCCTGCTTCATACCGCCCGAGTGGTTGCCGATAAACTGGATTGCACCCTCGTTAACATGCGATTTATCAAGCCGTTAGACACGGAACTTATCCGCAGTTTGGCTAAAAACCATCAACTTCTCGTCACAATAGAAGAAAATGCCGTGATCGGCGGCGCGGGGAGTGGTATTTGCCAGCAAATTATGTCAGAATCACTCCCTTGCTCGGTGATTAACTTAGGCTTGCCTGACCAGTTCATGGAACATGGGGATCTTGCTGCCTTGTATGCCCAAGCAGGCCTCGATGCTGCCAGCATTGAAGCAAGGATCATGGCGTTCGTCAGCGCAACAGGCGCTCCTGAAGGAGCGTCACATGCTGCGGCCGACGCATAATTGTTTGCCCAGCGAGATGTAATGATGAAAGCAGTCTATACGTTAACCGTCACTGTTGAATTTTCAGCATCACACATCATCCCAGGCCATCCGGGGAAATGCAAACGCTTGCATGGGCACAATTGGAAAGCTGAAATTCACGTCCAAGCACACACATTAAACAGTATCGGTATTGCCGTCGATTTCCAAGACATCAAACGCGCGGCGGCAGAACCCATCGCAGCATTAGATCATTATCATTTGAATGATCTGCCCCAATTTGAAGGCATCAGCCCTACCGCTGAAAACGTCTCTGCCTGGCTGTACCGTGAAATTGCACGCTCTATTAATCGTGACGGAGTCACGTTGAGCGCGGTTAAGCTCTGGGAAACAGACAGATCCTGCGTTGAATACCGAGAAGGAGTATAGCCATGTCTATTGCGGTTCCACAGACAGGTATCGTTGATATTCAAAGCCACACCGATCATCGCTTACTGGCGATTCAGAAAGTGGGTGTGAAGTCGTTGCGTCATCCGATTCAAGTGGTAACACAGGATGGCAGTGCACAGTCTACTATCGCCACCTTCGATATGTATGTCAATCTGGCTGCTGATCAACGCGGCACACACATGTCCCGTTTTGTGGAACTTTTGCACAGCACGGATAAGCCTTTTTCAATTGCACTTTTTAATACACTCTTACAAGAAATGACGCACAAACTGCATGCGCAATGCGGTTACATTAACATGCAATTCCCCTTCTTCATGTTAAAAAGCGCACCGATTTCCGGCGCAAAAAGCTATGTCGATTATGAAGTCACACTCAAGGGTGAATGGTTAACCGATTCCGCCAAAACAGAAGTCAAAGTCGTTGTGCCTGTGACAAGCTTGTGTCCCTGCTCGAAGGCGATTTCAGAATATGGCGCACATAATCAACGTTCACATATCACCGTGACGGTTGAACTGCTGGCTGATCTGCCGATTGAATCGTTGATCATGCTGATTGAAAAACAAGCGTCATGCGAATTATTCGGTATTCTCAAACGTGCCGATGAAAAACATGTGACAGAAAAAGCCTATGAAAATCCCAAGTTCGTCGAAGATTTAGTGCGAGATATCGCCGCTGAACTCAAAAAAGATGCACGGATTAAATGTTTTCTGGTTGAGTCCGAAAATTTTGAATCCATTCATAACCATTCTGCCTATGCGGCATTAGGCAGCAAATAAAAAAGGAGCCTCGCGAACGAGACTCCTTTTATCATCTATACACACTCTTTTATAGAGGAATCATCTAGCCTCTAGAAGCG
The DNA here is from genome assembly GCA_044445605.1 of Gammaproteobacteria bacterium. Lineage (GTDB taxonomy): Bacteria > Pseudomonadota > Gammaproteobacteria > JABCZS01 > JABCZS01 > CAWKDC01. The sequence continues at coordinate 10,174 of JBIOEA010000001.1, forward strand.
TGCGCTCAGGTTCAGGTAAGGACCCATGATACCCACGTCGGAGTAGTTATGTGTCAGGCCAGCATCTGAAGATACCTGTACTTGGTCAACAACATCGAAGTAGTAAGCTACTTGGTAGCCGCCTTCAATGCCTACACCAAATTTGTCATGAGAATAGAGACTATTCCAGTTCAAGCCCAATTTAGCATCCAATGCTGGAACAACACGGTTGTTCTTTTCGCCATCGAAGTCAGAAGAGGAGCCTTCGCCTGAAATGTCTGTACTTGTCTTGAGATCACCAACCAAGAAAGCAGCTGCTATGTGACCAGTTACGCCAAAATGCTTAACGATCTTATATTCAGCATCTAGACCAATTTCTGGGCCTACGCCTGTGAATTTAGAATCGTAAGATTCCATGATTGGCAAATCAATGCTGGTGCCTGTGTATTCGTTTTCTGTGTTGCTATTAACTTGAGCATACTTCACACCCACGAATGGACGAGCTGTCAACATGCTGGAGAGCTTGTGGTATTGACCCAATGTTGCATCAAACGATTGCGTCTTCAACGTTTCTTCGCTTTCAGCTTCATCGGTTACACCGGCAGGAACATCGATAGAAGTATTAGAGCTTGTCAGCATCGTTGTACTAGCGCTTCCTGGGACAGATGTTGATTCTGATTGGCTAGAATTGAATTGTTGCCAGCTAGCTTGGATATCGTAGTGCGAGCTGATCATATAACCGAATGCTAAGAAGTAACCCCAGTTGTAGTTAGGATTAATATTTTCAGCATCATAGTAGTATGTGCTTGCAGGCGCATCGGTGATAACATCAACATAATCAAGGCCGTTCATAGCAGGTGCTAAGTAGGTAGCTCCGCCTGTCAACGTGTAACGATGTAAAGGGGCTTTGTGATGATGTTTCTTATGGTGGGGTTCTTTACCATCACCATCTTTGTCATATGCGTGTGCAGAGAACGTTGCCAACATCGTTGATGCTGCCAACAAGGTAATTAAACGAGTATATTTCATGCTAATGTCCTTATAAAAGCGTACGGTAATCAGAATGTAGCACCGCTTTTTTTAGAATGCAAGATTTCGCAATATTTTTTTTAACTATTTCGGATATGTATATTATTCTTCGGTGTGATCAATGATACGCCCAGGGCCATGGCTAAAATCACCTACCTCAACATGCCCTGACACAATCACTTCTTCCGTGGTGACCTTCTCTTCTATCGTCGTTTTTTTGGATTTGAACAGTACGTATATCCAGCCCACTACAAAGGCCACGGCACCGAGTACTAAAATATACCCGAGAAATACCACGCCCACTAAGGCAATCGTCAGCACAATGCCTGCGATCAGCACAAGGGAAAGAATGCGTTGAAATAACGATGCGTACTGTCTCAAGGAAGCAACCCAACCAATTTATACCTAGGAGTACCTAGGCTACCCTATTTTGTGCCAGGAATCAATAAAAAGCTGTAGGGGCGTGCTATTTGCCCCCCCTACCATAAGAAATCCTGGCAATAAAAAAACCCCGGCATATCAACGATGATGCCGGGGTTTTTTTCACAGCTATTCCTCTTGGAAATCTCTATCCATGACTGTCTTACGACCGTCTTTCTTGGCATTCTCAATCGCACGATTACACATGCGGCAAATGGCTGCTGACAGCGCATCGGCAACACTGCCGGACGTGTTCATCCCACCTGACTTTTCTTTAATGTAATTTTTTACTTTCGATACAACAACCAAAATCTCTTCACTCATGACACTCTCTCCTTGATTAAAAGTCAAAACCGACCACAAATATAGCGAAGTAAGTCAGTAACCAGTGGGATACAATCACCCCAATTAACGTTGAGTGGCGTGTATACAGCCAACCCCAGAACAAGCTTAACACAAACGTGGCAAATGCCAACAGTACAGAAATATGAACATGCGATAAACTGAAAAATAATGCAGCTAATAAAATAGCTTGCCATTGCCGATTTTTATGGCTCAAAAATGTCATAAACGAGGTTTGGCAAACCCCACGCGCAATGAACTCAATCGCGGGCACGTATAAACCAAAGCTCACTAATAACAACATCTGCTCTTTCCGACTCAATGTCTTTAAAATGCCCTTGTAAAAAAAGACCGGCGCGTCAGCCATGCTTGGCAACATATGCGTTGCCACCAATTTACAGAACAAAATCATCGGCATCATGAAAACAATGCTGATCAATGCACCATCTTTAAGTGCGTATTCCCAACCATTGAGCGTTGCACCAAATGCCTTGGGGCTAAACCCACTTTGATCCAATAGCTGATAAAAAGCTAATGCAAAGACGACAATGACGGGGACACAGAGATAAACCGTGCCGGCAGACAAATGCACTATCGAATTAAATGTCGACATCGATAGGACATAGATACAAACAAGCGTCATTAGGCGGAAAATATATTGCCCTAGTATCACCTGCTTCTGAGAATATTTCAGCTGGTCTTTCAGCTTGACGACCGCTTTGGTATTGAGATTTCTAATATTTTGACTGAGTGTCTTTGCAAAATTCACTTTCAAAATATTCGATAACGATACTTCAGGCTTGGAATGCTGCTCAAGCTCATTCACATTCAAACCCACCAGCATCATGTCCTCTACCGCACGAACGGTAGCCGACCGGGGCCGCTTGTCGATTAACGAGATTTCCCCGATGACATCACCCGGCTTCAAAATAGCAATGTGATGATATTCACCATGGTCATCTTCTTTGAGTACTTCACCCGTTCCCGAGCATATTATATAGATAGCGTCTCCAGGTTCCCCTTCTTGAACAACGTTTACCCCGACACTGACGCGCTCCTCGTACATCAAACCGAGAAGCTCTTCCATTTGTTCGGGCGTTAAACTGCTGAACAGTGGGTTTTGTTGGATAAGTTCCCTGGATCGTTTACTTAAAATTTCCTGCATACTCGTACCCTAAAATCGGGATATGCCACGGCCTGTGACACACGGGAAGTATAGACACTAAATCAGGAGTTGTACAAGCTTTAATACCACACCGGCATACAATGCTGCAAGCAAGTCGTCCACCATGATGCCCACACCGCCTTTAATTTGCTTATCTAACCAGTTTATGGGCCACGGTTTCACGATATCAAACAGGCGGAATAAGGCGAACCCTTCCAGTAATGTCAGCGCATTAATCGGCACGAACAACATCACGATCATCATGCCCGCAATTTCATCAATCACAATACCACTATGATCATGCACTTTTAAATCACGGCTGCTCCAATCGGCTGCATACGTGCCGAGAATAATCGTGACCAGTGTGATCGCTATATAAATAGGTAAGGAAAAAAATGACATCAACATGATAATAGGTATTGCAACCAAGGTGCCCATGGTGCCAGGCGCGACCGGACTTAACCCTGCGCCAAATCCAAAGGCTAACCAATGTAATGGATGCGAAAATACTTTATGGCTGAGCTTCATGTTGATGCCTCTCGAAATGATCGTATCCCAGTGCGCCCTTCCATGGTTTATCGTCCAGCAAGATGCCTGAACCTTCAACCACTTCCCCTATCATCACCATAGGCACTTCAATGGCTTCTGCTAATGTTGTTAACAATGCTCTCGCAGTTTTCGGTGCGGTAAAACATAATACATAATCATCACCTCCCGTCACTGCACGTTCAAAAGCTTCTTGTGGCGGGCAAACAAACCATTCTTTCGCGATAGGAATGTTGTCTTGCACTAAACGCGCACCCACTTGGCTCGCGGTTAAAATATGATTTAAATCCGCCAATAATCCATCCGAGACATCAATGGCTGCATGTGCCAAACCACACAAATGCGGCCCAACATCAATGCGTGGCTCGGGGTAACGATAGGCACGTGTGGCATGCTCACCTGGCTCTATTCCTTTGGAACGTGCATACACATAAAAAGCCGCAGCCCCGATGTCACCTGTGACGTAAATATCATCACCAACCCGTGCATTGCACCGCTTGAGTACATGCTCATCTTTCACGTAACCCAATGCCGTGATGGATACCGCTCGCGGACCTTTAGTGGTATCACCCCCAATCAATCTGACATGCGCACGGGAAGCTTGTGCGTCGAGCGCAGCAGCAAAAGCACGCAACCAGGCATCATCCAGTTCAGGGATCGTTAAAGACAGTAGGAAACCAAAAGGCTTAGCACCCATCGCGGATAGGTCACTTAAATTAACCATCAGTGCTTTTTGCGCCCAGCTGTCAGGAGGATCATCAGGGTAACAATGGACGCCCTCGACCAAGGTGTCCACGGCGATAACCATCGGATCAGGCGCGCACGATACCATCGCGGCATCGTCGCCAACCCCTAATATTACTTCGTTGACAATGGGTGCGCCAATGTGACTGAAATAACGATGGATAAGATCAAACTCGAGACTCATGTGCGATTTTGTCCAAGATGCCATTCACGAACTTATGCGCTTCATTTGCACCGTATTCTTTCGACATATCAAGGGCTTCATTGATCACCACTTTATAGGGAACATCCAATCGGTGCAGTAATTCATACGCGGATAGTCTTAAGATAGCATATTCAATCGGACTTATCTCATCTAATGGACGTGACGTGTGTGTGGCGAGCATTGCATCGATGGTTGGCAACTCTTTCATCACACCATTGAAAATCTCTTTAAAATATTCGCGATCCAGGTTGCCTTCTTGCGTCAAGATATAGGCTTGGATCTCAGATACCGGGTTTTGCGTTAATTGCCATTGATACAATGCTTGCATCACAGCACGACGTGCTTTCTTACGAAGGGTGATTGGGTTCATACTGACACCCGCTTCATGGTATGCAACATCTCTAATATGACATCGGCACATTCATAACCTTTATTGCTCGGGCCTTCGGCTGCGCGTGCATGCGCTTGTGCTTCGTCGTATGTCGTTAACACGCCAAATGCTACGGGCTTGTTTAATTCCAGCATCACTTGCATTAAGCCACGTGAACATTCACCTGCAACATAATCAAAATGTTTGGTTTCACCTTGAATAACACATCCTAAGGCAATCCCGCCTGCAACGTCTTTACGTGATAATGCCGCTTTCATCAGAAGCGGTATTTCTACTGCGCCTGGGCACTCTATAATCAACATGTCTTTTTCTTCAATCCCTGAATCTGTTAAGCCTTCAATGGCGCCTTTTAACAACTTCTGCGTTATCTCCGGATTAAACCGAGCACAGATAATGGCGATTTTGTTCATTTCATTCCTCATTTTTTTCCATTGACATACGATATTCAATCAAATGAGCAATCGTGCCCATTTTTAATCCGTGTTTTTTAGCAAAAATCACCAAATCATCGCGACGCGCCATCGTGCCATCGTCCTTCATGATTTCAATGATCACACCGGCAGGCACTAGCCCCGCCAATGTTGCTAAATCCACTGCCGCTTCCGTATGGCCGCGACGTTCTAAGACGCCGCCCTTTTTTGCAATGATCGGGAAAATATGCCCCGGATACACAAAATCATGTTGGCTTGCATCAGGTGCAATCGCTGCTTGAATGGTTGCGGCACGGTCGTATGCTGAAATACCTGTCGTGGTGCCTACACGCGCATCCAGAGAAATCGTAAATTGCGTGCCTCGTGGGCATGTATTATGTTCAACCATCGGGCGTAAACCCAATATTTTTGCTTTGTCTGCCGTTAAACTCAAACACACTAATCCGCGGCCTTCTTTCGTCATGAAATTAATATGCTCAGGCGTCACGTGCTGTGCGGCGATCATCAGATCGCCTTCATTCTCCCGATCTTCATCATCCACGAGTACAACCATTTCGCCGCGACGAAAGGCGTCAATAAGGGTTTCAGTCGTATCAAAGAGCATGGTCATCAATTAATGCTCCGTCTCGGCCGTGTGTACCCAACTGGCTAAAATTTCAGCTCCCCACACTTGGGTAGGATCAGCACCATTGCCTTTTAATAAATGATCGAGATACAGCATGATCATATCCACTTCAAGGTTGACACGATCACCCATTTTGATCGATGAAAAAATGGTTTTTTCAAACGTATGTGGAATCACATTAATAAAGAAAGAATGTGACGCGACACAATTCACCGTCATGCTCACGCCATCGATGGCCACACAACCCTTCGGCGCAATGTAATCCATCACTTTTTTAGGCGCTTCAATTTCAATCACCCAGCAATGGCCTTCTTTTTTCATGCCGACGATGGTACCCACATCAAGCACATGCCCTGATACCAAATGCCCACCCAATGGTTTTTGCAGCGTGAGACAATGCTCTAAATTAACGCGCGATCCTTTGATGAGCTGCCGTAATGACGTGCAGCGTAATGTTTCAGCAGAGACGTCCACACTGAATTGCGTGGCTTTTAAACCCGTGACGGTTAAACAAACCCCGTTAACCGAGACACTGCTACCTAAAATAAGACCGTCTAAAAAACCTTTGACGACTTTCACCCATATCGTACGATCGTCTGCATTTTCTTGAACCGACGCAACAGTACCAATATGACTGATTAAACCTGTGAACATACCTCATACCTCACACAGAGATCTTCGCCAAATAATTGCGTGCTTTTATACACCATCTTCGGCGCCATATCCGGCCCTATAAACGCCAAAGGCCAAGCTTCATGCCCGAGCAGCTTGGGGGCCATAAATACCACCCATTCGTCTGCCAACCTTTGACTTAGAAAACTCGCCTGCAAGCGAGGCCCAGATTCTACCATGATTTGCCTCAAACCTTCATCTGATAATCGCGAAATCAAGGCCTTAAGGCTCACTTGTCCGTTCACTTCAGGTAAAACCCATATTTGGGCCCGTTTCTGAAGGTCGGTCTGTTCATTTTTTGAACAGGTAGCTATGATAACCGTTCCTGGCACATCAAACAAGCGCGCCGTCGGAGGCGTCCGCAGGTGGGTGTCGACGATAACCCTTAGAGGTGGCCTGAAGGATAGGTGCTCTGCACAGGGTAAACGGACATTGAGTAATGGGTCGTCGGCTAGGATCGTCCCAATCCCCGTGATCAGAACATCTGATTCGGAGCGCATACGATGGACTTCATGTCGGACGGCCTCGGAGGTAAGGGCATAAGGCGCTTTCCCCCCCTGCTTTGCCGTTCTACCATCCAGGCTCATGGCTGATTTGATGACTATATAAGGCGTTTGACGGGTCAGGTGGTGGTGGAATGCCTTATTTTGATGACGGGCGTTGAGAGCCAATAAGCCGGATTCAACGATCACACCGTGGGCACGTAATCGGGCAATGCCTTGACCATTGACCTCTGGAAACGGGTCTTTCGCGGCAATCACCACACGGGCAATCCCAGCTTTCAGTAATGCATCGACACAAGGCGGTGTCTTACCGGTGTGATTACAAGGCTCCAGGGTGACATAACACGTAGCGCCTCGCGCCGCATCGCCGGCTGATTCAAGCGCGAACACTTCTGCATGCGGCCCACCAAAGGCTTGATGATACCCTTCCCCCACGACCTTACCTTGATTCACAATCACTGCCCCGACACAAGGATTGGGGCGAGCGAATGGGATGCCACGCTGAGCAAGAGACAATGCTCGCTGCATATGGACAAGATCGTTAAGTGACACTGTTATCCTCAGTCGCTAATTTTTCAATTTCTTCGCGGAACGCATTCACGTCCTCGAAGCTGCGGTAAACCGAAGCGAAACGCACATAGGCAACTTGATCCAAATGACGTAGCGCTTCCATGATCCACTCACCCAATTGACGGGAAGGAATTTCACGTTCCCCCACGCCCTGTAAACGGTATTTAATCCGCCCGATAATATCGTCGATGGCTTGGCTGGCGACGGGGCGTTTTTCTAATGCACGCACCATGCCGGAACGTAATTTTTGCTCATCAAAGTTAACACGTGACCCATCGCGCTTAACGATACGAGGCAGTGTTAATTCTGCGGCCTCGTAGGTGGTAAAGCGTTCGGCACACTCCAAACACTGGCGACGGCGACGCACCTGATCGCCCTCACCTACCAAACGTGAATCGATCACTTTGGTATCTGCTGCTCCACAATACATACATCTCATGATGATCTGTCCTTTTATTTCGCATACACAGGGAAGCGCGCGCACAACGCCAACATCTCGGCTTTCACACGCTTGATAACGGATTCGTCATTGATATTATCAAAAATATCGGCAATTGCCTGGGATAGTTGCACACATTCGGCTTCTTTGAAACCTCTCGTTGTCACGGCAGGTGTTCCCACGCGGATACCACTGGTAATGAAAGGTGAAGCAGGATCACGAGGCACACTGTTTTTATTCACAGTGATATTGGCTTCGCCTAATGCGGCTTCGGCATCTTTACCGGTAATACCTTTATCCACTAACGATATTAAGAATAGATGGTTGTCGGTTCCGCCCGAGACAATATGGTAACCGCGCGCCTGGAGTGTTTCTGCCATGGCGTTTGCGTTCTTCAACACTTGCGTTTGATATCCTTTAAAGTCTTCTTGCAATGCTTCTTGGAACGCAACGGCTTTGGCGGCGATCACATGCATCAGTGGGCCACCCTGCGTACCGGGGAAAATCATGGAGTTTAATTTTTTAGAAATATCAGGTTGATTCTTGGTCAGAATGATACCGCCGCGTGGGCCGCGGAGTGTTTTGTGGGTGGTAGAAGTCACGACGTGCGCATGGTCCAATGGATTAGGATACAAGCCAACGGCGACCAATCCGGCGACATGCGCCATATCGACAAACAAATACGCACCGACTTCATCGGCAATTTGGCGGAAAATCGACCAATCGATTTTGCGTGAATAGGCGGAGAAGCCAGCGATGATCATTTTAGGTTTATGTTCATGGGCAAGTTTGCGAATGGTTTCGTAATCGATAAGATCGGTGGCAGGGTCGAGGCCGTAGGCGACACTATTATATATCTGGCCGGAGAAGTTGACTTTGGAGCCGTGGGTCAAATGGCCGCCAGCGTTTAAGTCCATACCGAGAACGGTATCACCGGGTTTGATCAATGCCATATAAACGGCGGCGTTGGCTTGGGAGCCTGAGTGGGGTTGAACGTTGGCCCAGTCGGCACCGAAGAGCTTGATGACGCGATCGATGGCGAGGCGTTCAGCGACGTCGACGTATTCGCAGCCGCCGTAATAGCGCTTACCGGGGTACCCTTCTGCATATTTGTTGGTTAAGACGGAGCCTTGGGCTTCGAGGACACGGGGGCTGACGTAGTTTTCGGAAGCGATCAATTCGATGTGGTCTTCTTGTCGTTGGGCTTCATGTTGGATGGCTTCAGCGAGGACGGGGTCAAAGGCTGAAATAGGCATATTTTTGGCGAACATAGCGATATCCCCTGGCGGCTTAATGAAAGCGATATTGTACTCCGAGTATTAAGAAAAGTAGAGAGTTTTTAAGGTTTTTTAAGCTTGTATTGCAGCCTAGTAGGGAATATACTGTACATCTCAAGGGGGTGACCTGGTTTCGACGTGGGTTGCAAACCCCAAGGGGCATGTCGAGCAACGTGGCTTAACTCGTTAATCTAGCTGCAAATTCTAGGTGCAAACTACGCAACCTATGCTGATGAGACCGCTGTAGCCGCCTAACCGCGACTATGCGTCTCGCCGCTTAATACACGGCAGGCACCGTTACTACTTTGTGTCAATCCGAGGTAAATAACGGTCATTTAGATTGAACCGCTGCTGCGACCCCACCTGAGGTCAATGCAGTCAAAACGATCAGGCTCGCAGTGGGTTCTATCTTTGCACATCAGATGGCCCATTGTTAAAACTGAGTATGTGATAAACATGTAGAACCGAGGGCAGAGTGCTTGCGGACGCGGGTTCGATTCCCGCCACCTCCACCACATTCAAGTTCAATACCATCCGATAACATCCAGAAACCCCTTGTAATACAGGGGTTTTTTATTTTACAATGGACAACGTTGTGTATTGCAGGCCCCCACAATCCACCCCCAAATGGGGGCTTTCTTAGGGGCTTTTCACGTTAGCAGTAAGGAGAGGCCCCCAATGGCGCTCACGGATGTAAAGATTCGCCAAGCAAAACCCAGTGACAAGGCTTTCAAGCTGGCAGACGAAAAAGGTTTGTATCTCTTAGTCACCCCCCAAGGCTCCAAGCTTTGGAAGTTTAAATACCGATTCGCCCAAAAAGAAAAGAAGCTCAGTCTCGGTGCCTATCCAGATGTCTCGCTGGCAGATGCCAGAGCAAAACGCGACAAGGCTCGCTCCCTGCTCGCTCGAGATGTCGACCCAGGTCTACTCAAGCAGGTCAACAAACGGGCCACTAAGATAGCCGCTGAAACCAGCTTTGAACATGTTACTAGAGAGTGGTACGTCAAGCACTCCACCCAATGGAAGCCGAGTCATGGGGAGCGCATCTTGCGTCGCTTTGAGCGAGATCTATTTCCATGGATTGGCCCACGACCTATTGCTGAAATCAGCGCCCCGGAACTGCTGGCCGTCTTAAGAAGAATTGAAGATCGCGGTAGTGTAGAAACTGCCCATCGAGCCTTGCAGAATTGCGGACAAGTCTTTCGTTATGCTGTTGCCACTGGGCGGGCTGAACGTGATCCAAGTGGTGATCTACGCGGCGCGCTGGCACCCCCCAAGCAATCACACTTTGCATCACTGACTGATCCTAAAGAAATTGGAGCCCTACTGCGCGCAATCAATGGATATCAGGGACACTTCCCCACGGTCTGTGCCTTGCGTCTAGCCCCCCTCGTCTTTGTACGACCTGGCGAATTGCGCAATGCTGAATGGTCAGAGTTTGATCTGGATAAATCAGAGTGGCGGATCCCTGGTGAAAAAATGAAAATGAATGAAAAGCACATCATCCCTCTATCAACCCAAGCATTAGCAATCTTAAAAGAACTACATCCCTTAACAGGTCATGGTCAATACCTCTTCCCCAGTGTGCGGACCCCCAAGCGCCCTATGTCTGAGAACACGCTCAACGGTGCACTGCGTCGGCTCGGGTACACCACGAGTGATATGACAGCGCACGGCTTCCGAAGCATGGCGTGCACTCTTCTCAACGAACAAGGGTGTTGGAACCGTGACGCCATCGAACGACAACTCGCACACTCTGAACGTAACTCTGTCCGCGCAGCTTACAACTACGCAGAACATCTTCCCGAGCGGCGAGAAATGATGCAGTGGTGGAGCGATCACCTGGAAGGGCTTATGAGCGGTGCAATGATTTTAAATATCAAGGTGAGTTAGATGTTAAATGCTTTAATCGATTATATCTTTTGGGCGAAAATGGATCTATGGACTACACACCAGGCTGTTTCACTATTTATTGGATGGGATCCTAATGTACAATATTTTGAGCACTCGAAAGGTTATAATGACTACAAAAATTTAATGATGCTGATTGATGCCGCCAAGAAAGTTGGTCATTTGCGCGAGACCAATTCACCCGCCGACTTCTATAAGTGGGCACAAAGAAAGAATATCAAAATCCCATCAAAACTATGCAAAGCCATCACAACTCACAGCAACCAATTCATTGACTGGGAGAAGAAATGCCTAGAAGAAATGGAAAAATCAAATAGAAAAGATGAAAAAATCGAACAGCTCGAATCTAAACTAGACAATTCATTTATGCTGCTTGAGAAAAACGACCCGTTTTATTCGAGCGAATTGAATACCGCGATTGCATTACAAGGCAACATGAAAAAGAAATTTAATAAAAGATATCCAACTATTTCCGAGATAGCTGAAATTATAAAAAATGATTTTGCATCCGCCAAGCTAAAATCCGGCGCAGCAAAAAGAATAGCAACGGTTGTCAATCCCGATAAAAGAAAGGATGGGCCCGTTAGTGAACTGCCCATAGAAACATGGCAGACACACTAACGGACTCCATATACTTAACGTGAGGGAGCACTACGATAGTGTTCCTGAACATAGGTACCATCTTGTCGGTAGTAAGGATCAACATGTACTGTCCTAGGTCTGCCAGTTTCTTGGCTTATCTGCCCATAGGATGACTGATTGCCGCTATCATAGCTTCTGCTCGAACCAGAATTCAGACTATAAGGTGAACCTGAATCATTATCATCAAGAACCGATGCCTGCCCCAATGTTGCTGAAAACAATAGGCTCAGCGTCAACATAAATGCGAATAGATATTTTTTCATAATGCCTCTTACAACCTTCATTATTCCTTAAGGAATGGGAAGTATACCCGCCAAAACAAGTATGGTCAATAGCTTTGTTTGGCCTGTCACCCTCAACCCCTAAGAGAATCTAGGCCTAACCATATAATTTCAGCTTACGCAGCAAATAAAACCCCCGGGGGGTTCTAGCCCAGTAACCACGTGGATTTTACGCAACCCCCTGGGTGTTTATCAATGGCATTTAGAGCAACACCACCAACTGTTCTAGCTGTTTCATCCCTTCGAGACGTGATGCAATCGTATCTCGAGACGTGACGCAATCGCATCGTCTTTTAATACACGAGGAGAAACAAAATGGCTCAACAGTCACAAACGGGATACCTAAGACTTGCTCATATTGTCGGCAACCCCAAAGCAAACCCACCCATAGCACCACTGATCCCTGTAGGAAAATCCACCTGGTGGAAGGGAGTCAAAGCAGGAAGGTTCCCAATGCCAGTAAAGCTCGGGCCGCGCATCACTGCCTGGCGTGTCGAGGACATCATGGCGTTAATTACACGAATGGGGAGTTAATGAATGGGTACTGACAATATACACGGAACGATCCACAGCGCCGGTACGCGCTGTGAGTCAACAGTAACAACTAAACAGGAAAGCATTATGACAAATCAACAGACGCTAAGCAATACTCAACAAACAGAAGCACAAGGTACAATCACCACCCAAGTGCTAGGGCTTTGCAATGGATTCGAGTTCTTTCACACTCCCGATAATGAGGCCTATGTGACCATAGAAACAGGAGAATATATCGAAAACTATCCAATTAAATCGAATGAATTTCATCAGCTGATCAGCAACATGTTCTATAAAAGAACAGGGCAAGGACTGAGGGGCAGCACCTTCAATGATCTTTTGCCAACCTTCCAAGCAAGAGCATCATTCGAAGGCCAAGAGCACAAGGTGTATATGCGGACAGCTTTTGTAGGCGGAAAAATATATGTCGACCTTTGTAACAAAAAAAGGCAGTGCGTTGAAATCAGTGAAAATGGTTGGAAAATTCTCAACAAACCACCAGTCAAATTTAAACGCACAAAATATATGGCAGCCCTACCGTTTCCTGAACAATACGGTGATGTGGTCAAACTCCGCAAATTCATCAATATTTCTGATGATGACTATAGGGTACTGATAGGCTGGCTTCTTGCAGCACTAAAGGGAACAACTCCACTACCCATACTCGTTATAATGGGCGGGCAAGGCAGTGGCAAAAGTACTGCAACAAAAATCATCCGTGATTTATTTGACCCCTCTACCGTACCGTTAAGATGCTCATACACAAATAGCCGTGACTTAATGATCACATGCTCCAACACTTATGGCATAACCATGGATAACATCTCGCACATATCAGATGAAATGTCAGATATACTTTGTGGCATAGCTACGGGCACGGGTCAGTCACATCGTGTTCTCCACACTAATCGTGAAGAAGATGTACTCGAGGGAAGGAATCCTATCATTATCAACGGAATTGATGGACTACCATCACGCGCTGATTTTATCGATAGAGCTGTGCTAATTTCGCCAAAGCCAATATCAGAATTAAACAGGATACCTGAAACCAAATTGATTTGCGATTATGAAAATGATAGGTGTAAGATTTTTGGGGGCTTATGTGATGCACTAGCAGGCGCACTTGAACGTTTGCCATCAATACACCTTGATAGCTACCCTCGAATGGCGGATTTTGTTTTGCTCGGGGCAGCCGCTGAAACACGATTGAAATGGCCAGACGGAACTTTCCGTACAGCCTATCAGAATAATCAGATGGAACTTACTCATCGTACAATCGAAAGCAATGCCTTCATTGATATGCTTATGTATTATTTAAAATTCCACAATAATTACTTTCATGGAACCATCTCATCTCTGATGGATGCTGTTGAAACATTCGTAAAAAGTCCGAATGGAACAAATATTCCAGAACCTCTCGATCGAGAATCTGCACGACAGACCAACTCAAGAAATTGGCCAGGCTCACCACAACATGCAGGACAACTTCTTACCAGGTTTGAACCTAGCTTACGAATGATGGGAATACAGATTGGACGCACGCGTGGTAAAACGTCTGAAAGAGCTCGGCTTATCGAAATTAAAAAAATTGAATGAGGTATTTTAATGTCCACTATGTCCATCTTGTCCGCGCAAAATTGAAATAGGACATGGTGGACATACTGGACAAACGTTACGCACTTATTTTATATCTTAATCAAAATATACACCTTACTCTAGGAGCTATAAACCATGACCGATGAGACAGCACTCAAGAACATGAAGCCATGCACCCCCAGCGCAAAGGAAAGCAAAAAAGTTTCGCGGCCAGCGCTTTACATGCAAACCGAAACCCAAGCGGCTTTGATGCTCGAGAACATCACGGACTCGCAGATGGGTGATACAAATACCTTCAGAACAGCAATCCAGGATGCAATGGAGAACATTCTCAATGAAGGTCTGAATGAAACACAAAAGATCCTTGCAGCCAATATTGTAACCCTCAATGTCCTGTCGAATACTATGCTTGGCAAGGCGTGTCGCTCATTGCTTCCTGAGACCATACATGCCCAAGCTGACATCGGGCTACGCGCACAAGAGCAAGTTCGCAAAACCATTCTTGCCCTCCATCAACTCAAGAACCCTAAACAAAACATGTATGTCGCTCAACAAAACGTTGCAAATATTCAGCAGATCAATAATGATACAAAGGCAAAACCTGAAAACGAACTGATAAGCGAGGCACCTCATGCGACACTGGAGCAAAGAAGAGCGTCTGAAACAATCTCAAATGATCCGCGAATCAAAGCCATGGCTGAACTCTACGGGCCCGAGAACGAACGAGGGTAAAAGTATTGCAAAGATGAATGCGTTAGCCTCTGGGGTGTTTATTGCCGAGTTGCAGGCAGCTAGGAAAATTCTGACCAATTGTACTAAACTTGTTCGTACTGCGAATTGCAAAGGTTGATTCAAATGAAAATGCATGATAAAAATATTCTACTCCATTTTACAACTTGCGAAGGCTTGAAGGGGATCCTAAAAAGCAATTCATTACGGCTAACACACTACGCAAGCATGAAGGATCGATCTGAATTATCAGCGATACAACCAAATGATATTAAAAAAATGTTGCTCTCAAACGGTTTTCATCCAAACAATGTAAAAATCTACCAAGAAAGCATGGATCTTGCTTTCAGAAAGGATTTTACCGGACCCTACATAATCTCATTCCATTCTATTGAAAAAACCGCTCTCAAATGTACTGATCATATGTGGAAAGAATATGCAAGAAATGGGGTGGCAATAATTTTTGACAAGGATGAACTAGTTAAACAAATTGATTCCATAACACATGAGAAGGCATTGACTTCAAATGTCTGCTATACCAAGGAGCTATTAAGAAAAACTGGCACCACCTTAAAGTCATTTCAAATCGGAGAGAAGTTTCAAAGAGTAAACAAAACAGGTTGTTCCGAGGACGCTATAAGTATATTTCATGATGATTGCTTGATCGCCTTGCAAGGGCTAGCCACTGACTATATTAAAATGCGTTGGCTTACGAAAAAAAGAAAATACCGAAATGAACATGAATTTAGAATAATTCTCTCGGAAATCAAATCGAATAGCATTTTCCGCGAGACCAAAATAAATCATAAAGACAAGTCAATTAGTGTTGTAGAAATACCAATTAACGAGCTTCCAAAGTATGTTAAAGGAATACTTTTAGATCCCATCGGTAATCGCGACAAACTCAGAAATGATATTCAGAAGCTCTTGGCTGAGCTAAATCTTGAACACATCGACCTTATTTAGAATCAAATTTCAATTTTCATGTCAATTTAGAAGGCTCCATCTCACTCTGTATTTTTGTTTGAAAGAATCATTTTTCTCAACCATGTCTCTAAACTAAGTGTTCTTGTTAGATTTAAACCAAATTTTTCCTGATAAATTACACTTGGTTCATTCTTACCTGAGGTCAACGCGACATCCTTAATAAGCATCGGTCTGGCTTGATTTTTATCCTTTTTGTCAAAATAAAGTGCTCCGAAAGTAATTTTGGAGGCAGCCTCGTGGAGTTGGGCTGCCAAAGACTCGTCACTAGAATCGCCAAGGCTAGGTAACTCATGTGTACCATTTACTATCATATGTCGAAACGCTTCTATCAATAATTGGAAAGCAGATACCAAGTGTTTAAAGCCAAGAATTTTTTGGTGCTTATTCCTGGGTTGAATATCTAACCTCACTGGAAATGGCATGCACGGCATATGCGGATAAAATCCAAAGTCATCACTACCATGCAAGAACGCAGACCTAGCTTCATACATATTCTTTATGTCAATTTCTGATAAATCAGAACCAATTAATTGAGGGTTTGTACTCAGCTGGAGAGTTATAGAACGAGAATCACCATGACAAAACAACGCCTCGAGCGCCATTACCAACCACACAATATCATCATGCTCTGTGTTCTCTGAAAAAAGCAAACGATTAAATGCAGCAACTGACCTTCCCAACAATGATGTTGTATCATACCCATTCCTCTTAATTCCTCTTAGCCAATGGTATGCAAACAATGTAGATATATTCATTTCATCCAGCTGCCTCGGAAGATCATATCTAAGAAACTGCAGCAAATTAATATACTTTACGAATTTAAAAGTTATAAAATTCTCGCCATTCACGACTACCCTATACTCACGAACACCAACGACACCAGGAAAGGCAATATTACTGGCCGTTATCAAATCGATAGCATTCGCATAAAAATAATTTACATGCCCATTTCTACAGAGATTTTTATAGAGGTCATCGCTTTGAACTTGCCCATTGGAAAGAGGCTGGTCAATAAAAACCTTTGAAAGCTTAAGCACAACTATAGTGGCATAAGAATTTGCATCACTCCCAGCACAAGATGACTCCAGAAGTTGACATGCGTCACAAAACACATTTGCCACATCTTCAATTTTTGAAATTGCTTTCTCGAAAAGTGCAAGACACCTCACCGTATCATTATCCGCTATACTCCTAAATTGCGTTAGCTCAAGATAAATATCAACTTCTGTTTTAAAACCACTCATCCCAACACCTCAACTCACTAATCATTATTCTAATAAAGTCAATTACAACATCAATTTAAAATGATTTCACCTGTTTTTATAATTATATTAACATATCAAAAAGCTGTTAATCGCAATGAGCTGGGGGCTTTTCTGGGGGCTTATTTCAAAACCACATTAATGAACAATAATAAAATCAATCACCTAAGCTACCAGTGTGATTGACGCCACCGCATTTGAAATAAAAAGGCCAGCTATGCTGGCACTCTCAAAGCAAACTTAAAATGTGGCTTAAACACTAATCACTTCCTGCACCTGTGGCTCATAATACTCAGCCTCTCCCGTTTTTACAATTAAATTGTCGAGTGGCTGAAACATTGCCTTACTATGTGTATGACCACACAAGACCAAAAAATCAATGCATGGATTATTCTGAGCAATCTCCATCAGCACATCGCCCACAACCTTGGAACCGAAAAATGGGAGCCAATCGTCATCGCTTATCTTACCTTCGTGGATACAAGTCTCCCTATATGGAGGGACATGCGTCAGCACGATGATTTTCTTGGGGCTCAAATGACATGCATCAATAAGATTCATTTTTAACTCGAATGCATCTTTATCCGCTAGCTGCTGCATTTTATCTAATAACTGGTACTTTCCAAGAATATTCTCTTGAAATAAGTCAGCGATAAGCCGACTATCATTCAGCACAACCCTACTATTTTTGTAGTCACCCAAACGTCCATCTGCCCAACCGTCTTGTCCCACCAAAATAGTATTGGTTCCAATATGCCGGAATCCGGATGCAGGCAACCAAAATAATTTATCATTCGACTCGGTCAAAGAGGTCAATGAATTGTGCATTTCTTCAACAGAGCCCCTATAGTAGTCATGGTTACCCAGTATAAAATATATCGGCTTCCCAACTTTATCAGCCATTTCTTCCATAATACTGATTAACGAAGGCGCCTCTGCAATATCACCTGAAATGAGAACCCCGTCCACTCGTGAATCGATGATTTTCTCATAGAACAAGCCTCGCTCTGCCTTTTCTAAAAAATTAAGATGAATGTCTGTCAACCATGCTAACTTCATTTCAAACTCCTTCCTAAACGCTGCATACTTGCCTTTTATGCGCCATGAATTTTACCTGCGCGACGTATCCCAAGTCAAAAAACAATTCAAATTCAATGGGACCTACAGCACATGTTACTGGAATGCACTATTTTATGAAACATGGGACTTGTGACTCAATTAATCAAAACTCTTCCAATCATTCAAGCATGAGAAGGATTTTTTCTTTGAGGCATTACCTGGCCATTTAAACTGCACAATTGAATATGAGAAAAGAAAGACCTAAGCATAGACAAAGCAACAATGATGTAATACACTTTAGACAAATATTTTTCATGTATAAGGACATCATCATTGAAAAATTTAGTCAAGATATTTGGCTTATTATGGATAAGTCACTCAGTTTATGCTGATGGTTTGGGGCAAGCGCCACACAACAAAGAAGCATCGACACATTACGGCATGCACCAGAGCCCACGCTTCGAAGCGTCTGTCCTTGTAGGTGGTAGCTACATACCGAACACCATTGAAGGACAATCTTTAGCATTATTGCCATATGAGATTGGGCCCTATGCTGATACATTTACCGATCAAAGCGATGCGGGAGCTTTTAACTGGGGCGTAGACGCAAAATATCGTTTTAAACTTCACAAACCATCAGCTCAGCATTATATCTTTGATTCTATTGGAGCTGGCATAGGTGTTTTTCAAATAACAAGCTTTGATCAAACTGGGAACGTATTACAATTTAATATGCCAGAGTTTGAAAATTATACGTATAACTTGAATTTGAAGACTACTCGGATAATGGCCGACTTCGATGTGGATTTTATCGGCATACAACATTTTATTCCTTTTATTGAAGGTGGCATTGGTGCCGCAAGCACCACCGTCTCATATGATAGTGAGCCCATTCCGCCTATAAGTGGTCCAGATTTTACACTTCATGACAAAACAAGCTGGAACTTTGCTTATCAAGTAGGGGCAGGTGTCAAGTATGTTATTGATACCCATTTCATCTTATCTTTGCATTATCTTTATGCCAACATGGGTAAAGTCGATTCATCTACCTCAGGTAGTACAACAGACTTGGCAGCACCGTTGACCGTGGACATGAGCACACAAAATTTCTTGTTTGGCTTCACGTATGCGATGTAACAACACAGTTTTATCAGGAGATATTATGAAAAAGGGATTTTGGATTGGCATTGGATTATTGATCATTTGTAACCCAATATTTGCAACCACGCCTTCGATGACGTATGCTTCCCAGCCTGCAGGGGCCGTATATAGCTTACCGGCAACATTGAGTGTTTATAACGCAGCGCCAGTTCCTCAAAATCTTTGTAGTCCAACCATTTCGGCAGGCTCAGAAAAAGCTACGTGTACCGGGGTGCCTGTGTGTAAGGGCTCGAATGTTCAAACCGCCTCTTTTTCTTGTTCAGTGACAACAAGTTGCAATAATACAGTACCTGCAAGTAAAGATGGAGGTAATTGCACGCTCTCTCTTAATGTCACCAAACCCAGTACCTTAGCAGCCTCCACACCTTTTTCATTTGCAGTAAGCTATGGCAGCTATAATACCCTGCTGGAATCTAATGCTTTCGTTATCAATGGCGCTGGTCCATTACCTCCCGCTAATAGTTACCGCACCATTACATTTCATAACTCTTGTAACTCCACCATCTGGTTTGGCTCGATTACCGGCGCAGCACCAACGAAAAATATACTCACAGGCGGTAGCATCGATTGTACGGGCGGAAATCCGGGTAAGCAGGCATGTGTGGCTGCAGGAGGAGCGTGTTATTCGCGTATTGATCATCCTGATGCTTGCTTTAGCCAGGCCTGTAGTAGTGATAGCGATTGTATGACAGGCGCCTCGTGCTATGCTGCTACAGGGAAGTGTTATTGGAATAATCCCACCCCACCAGCCCCAAATACTTCATTTCAGTTAACCACCGGGGATACGAACACGATAAAAATTCCTGAGTATACATCTAATGGAATTGGTGTCGTCTGGTCTGGCGCTTTTGGTGGTCGTACAGGTTGTACAACAGGAACATGCACATCTGCCTTGTGTACCGCAGGCGGAGCAAATGCACAAGGGGTTTGTTCGCTAGGCGTTGGATTTCAACAACCTGCAACACAAGCAGAACCTACCTTTATTACTTATCCCACAGGCACTGGTCCGGCAACCCCCCCTTCGGATGCGTATGATGTCACCGTGATTAATGGGGCCAATGTTCCCATGTCTATGTATCCAACGAGTACGCCACTGCCTGGTTCGGGTGATCCTTTTAACTGTGGTGCAGCGGGATATGATGTAAGTGTTCCCACGGGAGCGTCACCAGACAACACTATTGGTGGATCAAGCTGGACTGTAGCTACGAATGCACCCAGTGTAGCGTACCGTTATGTTGTGCCTACCGTTGCTTCACCAGAACCCTGCTCAGTAGATACGGATTGTTCTTCTTCTAGTGAATATTGTGGTTTAAGCTATGATTCTATTGGAAGTTCAAAGCTAGCAGGTACTAATAATCTCGTCTGTGGTACTTTCGCAGGTTGGTTCACAGCAGATCAAGTTTGTGGCACTAACAATAATTTCACGACGGCTTTTGGTAAAGGTGGTGCATCAGTTTATAATTTTTACTGCGATACCCCCCTCATATCACCGGCACCAGTGGGAACAATGGCTAATTTGTATCAATGCAATGGAAATTATGCTAACAGCTGTTATTCAGCGGGTGCAACAGATAGCTGCTGTGGATGTGTGAATTGGAGTAGCCAAGGCACAGCGCTCCCAGTGCCTTCGAATTATGTATCAAATTGCCAAGCAGCAAACTCGACTTGGACAGGGTCATTTTCACCTGCTACTCAGCCTCAAGTGTATGATACTGTTTTATTCTTGAAACAATCGTGCCCTTCCTGTTATGTTTATCCGTTTGACGATGCAAGCTCGTCATTTACTTGCACCAATGGCACGTCATCAACGAACAACACCAAAGATTATACTGTGGAGTTCTGTCCAGGCGGTGCTGGAAATACAGGTTTCCAACCACCGGCACACTAAAGGGGCATCTATCGTGTAGGGGTGAAACATCTTTCGCCCCTACAGAAGAGTGGCCCGATTTACGCAACAGCGCCCTACAAAGCCTGTACCTATTATGCATTCATGTGAGGAATTTTTTGTGCATGGTTTTAAATATGTTTTTCCAGCACAACTTGGAGCAAGTACGCGTGGCATTCCTACCAGTTATGCAGCACCAAGCTTTGGTGGCGAAATTCTTATAGGAAATGAACCAATACCTGTTTGGCCTTACGGCGAAGGCACAGATAGAGGAGCCGCACTTATACCGCTTCATTCATCTGTCCCTGAATCAATCCGCAAATATCCCGATCCCATATTTTATGCTATATTGAGTCTCCTCGACGCAATCCGAATAGGTCGCGCACGAGAAAGAAATATCGGAAAACAAAAACTAACCGAAATACTTCAACTAAAAAAATAAAACGAAGGTGTTCAATGCATAAAAGATCTGCGCAACATAACCTTGACTCACTTATTCTCGTTGCAAATCGACTTAACGAACTTTGCATCGTTTCTTGATGTCAGCGAGTTTATTGAGGCACTCCCTGGACACTTAAACTACACACATGAATTCAAGGAAAGAAAGGACATTGTTCTTCAACGATTGATGCAATTATACAATTAGGCAGATAGTCTTTAGCGAAATTCAGATTGATACGCTGCGTAAGCAAAGAAAAATCCCCCGACACAAGAATCGTCAAGCAAGCTCGACGATTCCTATATCTGCCCCCTTTTTCAAAGGGGGGCGAAAGATTAAGACGGTAAACGTGTTGCAGCACTTTATCGTGCAGAGCGGTGACCCAGAATTGCACCAATTGCACCAAGCCAAGAATAATTGCACCAATTGCACCATCAAATTATGTTTTAAAAATCAGTAGGATACGGACGTTTTGGTCATGATTGCACCAACAGCGCACAATGCACTGAAGACGCTTTAGACTCTTTATGTTTCTTAAACCCGGGGAAATCCAGAATAGGTTGATTATCTTCGACATAAATCAACGTAGTGGGTTTCAAAAATTGGTTATCTGATAACAGCGTTAAACAAGGCCCTAACAAATTCAATGAATAAGGTGGGTCTAAAAAAATAATATCAAATGGTTTATCCGGCTTCTTCGCCAGAAATTTTAATGAGTCGACACACAGTGCATCATAATCCGTTGTTTTAAGTAACTGTGCATTTTTAATCAGCGCATCTACGACAGAGCGTGATGTATCTAAGAACACCGCATGGCTTGCCCCACGCGACAAGGCTTCGAACCCCATCGCACCACTGCCCGCAAAGACATCTAAACAACGTGCGCCATGAATAAATTGCGCGAGCCAATTGAATAATGTTTCACGAACACGATCGGGTGTGGGGCGTAAACCTGGAATCGGAGGGAAGGCCAAGCGGCGTGATCGCCACTGGCCCCCAATAATGCGAACGAAATTATTTGTCATTTCCTAACACTATCTCGGTCAAATGGTTAGGATGAATGTATTTTTGGAAGGCCGTGATCACTTCTTCGCGTTTGACAGCGTTAATCTTCGCTTGAAACTGATCCGCATAGTCCCATGGCAATCCATAAAATCCAAGTGTTGCTACATGAGAAGCAATCGCCGAATTTCCGCTGAGCGAGAGTAAGAACGTACCGTTAACATTTTTCTTGGCGGCAGCGAGTTCTTCTTCTGTCGGCCCAATGCTCATGAAATTGGCAAGCGTGGCGCGAGAAATTTCAAGTGCTTTGGCAGCTTCGCTCGTACGTGTTTGCAAATACACCAAGAAGGGGCCTGGCACGCGTAATGGCATCAACTGGCTGCTGACGTTATAGGCTAAACCTTCTTTTTCGCGGACAACAGAGAACAGACGCGATGTGAAGGGGCCACCCAAAATGGTGTTGCCCAAGGTCAAACTATAAAAATCGGGATTGCCTTTTTCTATCGCTGGTAATCCGAACATTAAGTGCGTTTGCGTGGAAGCGAATGTGATTTTATGAGTTGATTGTGCTTGTAAGACAGGTTGTGACAAGGGTGCAGCGGGTGTTCCTACCGGCAATGCGGCGAGCAAACGTTTCGCTAATTTGGAGCCCGCACGAGGAGAAATATCACCGACAATCACCACTGTCGCACGCGATTGCACGATTTGTTGTTGATAAAAGGCTTGCAGATTATCTGCGGTAAGTGGCGTTACCGTTTGTGTCACGCCTGTGACCGGATGTGCATAAGGATGATCTCCATAGGCCTTCATGAAGAAAGTATCCGCCGTTGTTTGCCCAGGCGAATCCAATTTCGATTGAATGTCAGCGAGGACACGGGATTTTTCACGTGCGACGGTATCTGGTTTAAATGCTGTTTCGTGTAGCAGGGTTTCAAGCATTTGCGTGGATGGATCCAATGCGCTGCCATCCGACAGTGTCCGTAAATGAATCGCGAACACATCACGTGAACTGTTTGCATCAAATTGAGCGCCTACCGATTCAAACGCATCATGAATTTTTTGTGCACTCAGTGTGGTGGTGTCTTCACCGATCAAACGTGCGGTTAAATTAGAAACACCCCATTGTGCACCATCACGTGCAGAGCCCGCATCAAACCACAGTAATATATCGACCATGGGTAATTCTGTCAAAGGAACGATCGCGATAGTCGCCCCATTGTCTAATTTTTCCGAATGAATGGGGATCATTCCTTTTTGTGCATGCAACTCAGCTTTCATGAAAGATGATAATTCCCAACCGCGCATCATAAAAAAATACGTGACGACGCAGATAATGACCACGGCCAAAATACCGTGTTGAATCCATTGTTGTGTGGACTGCTTTTTCATAGGGTAGGTTCCTGATGAGCGGGAGGTGTGGGGATAAGCCGTGCGACCGTTGTGTTCTCACGGGTTAAATAACGTTTTGCGACAGTTTGAACATCATTCGCATCAATCTTTTCAATCGCTTTCAAGAAAGCTTCCTTGTCTTGATAGCTCAATCCAATGCTTTCTAAACTGCCGATTTCCATGGCTTGATTTGCGATGTCATCTTGTCCGAACACGTAATCTGCTTTGAATCGCATTTTAGCGCGTGCTAATTCTTCTTTTGTAACAGGCGTAGTCGTCAGCGCTGTTATTTCATCCCAAATGGCTTTTTCAAGGGCATCCAGTGTCACGCCTTTTTGTGGCACGGCGTCGATTTCAAAACCGCTAGACAGTCTGGTGAACGGTGAGTAGCTTGTACTGATCGTCGATGCAAGATTTTGATTACGTACAAGACTGGTTTCGAAACGAGCACTGAGCCCCCCGTCCAGAATTTGTGTGAGCAGCGCCATGACGATTGCATCATCTTGTTCTGTTGCACTGGTGTAACTGGGCACGGTCATTGACATGAACAGTTCAGGCAGAGTGATATTGACGCCAATGTCCATGCGGCGTTCACCTAAAGAGGGTAATTCAGGTGTGCTGAACGTAGGTGTAATGGTTTTGTGTGGGATCGCGCCAAAATATTTTTCTGCCATGGAACGTATCGCTTTTGGATCAACGTCACCGACGACGATCAGCGTTGCGTTGTTTGGATAGTACCAACGGTTATACCAGTCAAACGCGCTATCATAGCTGAGTTGACGGATATCTGGGCCCCAGCCAATGACGGGGTTGCGGTAAGGGCTGGTCAAGAAGGCCACGCCTTGGAAACGCTCGTAGGCGAGTTGTTGAGGATTGTCATCGACGCGCATACGGCGTTCTTCAATGACGACCTGGAGTTCTCTATCGAAGGAGGCGCGGCTAAAATCGATATTGCGCATGCGGTCCGCTTCCAATTGGAAGGCGATTTCGAGCTGATTAGCTGGCAATGATTCGTAGTAACCTGTAAAATCGTAACTCGTGAAGGCGTTGAGTTCGCCACCTGCGCCGAGGATCAGGCTATCAAACTTTCCTTCTGGGAAAGCTTTGGTCCCTTGGAACATCATATGTTCGAGCAAGTGGGATAGGCCCGTGTTACCATTGTGCTCGTAGCTCGAGCCAATTTTATACCAGAGTTGGACGGTGGCCACGGGTGAGCGATGGTCTTCGCGGACCAACACTTTGAGTCCGTTTGCCAAGGTGAATTCCTCGGTAGGGATCGTGTTGGCGAATAAGGGGCTGGATAATAGCAGCATGAAAGTAGTAAGGGCACGACGCATGGTGATCTCCTGTCATCTCTGCAAGGATAGTGAAACTTTCGGTATAAGTAAACAACATTGTAGGGGCGTGACTCTTATATAAGGTGGTAAAAATGATTTTTGGATTCAACAAAGAAAAGCCAAGTTTATTCCAGCGACTGAAAGAAGGGCTGACGAAGACGCGCGAGAAGCTGACGTCGGGCCTGGCTAATTTATTATTAGGTCGCAAGCAGATTGACGCGGCGTTGCTGGAAGAGATTGAAACGCAGTTGATCATGGCGGACTTAGGCGTTGAAGTGACCCAGGCGGTGATTCAGAATTTAACGGATCGATTAGCGCGGCACGCATTGAATGATGGTGAGGCGGTATTCACGGCATTGCGCGAACAGTTAACAGGGATGCTGGTGACGCCCGAGGCATCTTGGCCAGACTTTGCACAGAAGCCCCATCTGATTTTGATGGTTGGGATCAATGGTGCCGGTAAGACAACGACGATTGGGAAGCTCACGAAGTGGCTGCAAGCGCAAGGTAAGACGGTGTTATTAGCGGCGGGTGACACGTTCCGAGCGGCTGCGGTGGAGCAATTACAGGTGTGGGGCGAGCGTAATGATGTTCCCGTGATTGCGCAGCAATCGGGTGCTGACAGTGCTGCGGTGATTTTTGATGCACTCCAAGCGGCGAAGGCGCGCGGGATTGATGTAGTGATTGCGGACACAGCAGGGCGGTTACACACGCAATCGCACTTAATGGAAGAGTTAAAGAAGATCGTTCGCGTGGTCAAAAAAGTGGACCCAGCGGCACCTCATGATGTCTTGCTCGTATTAGATGCGGGTATTGGGCAAAATGCATTGTCACAGGCTAAACTTTTTAAGGAAGCGGTGGGTGTTAATGGGCTGGTGCTGACAAAATTGGATGGCACGGCCAAAGGCGGGATTGTATTCGCCCTGTCGCAGGCACATGGATTGCCTATCCGATTCATTGGGGTAGGGGAAAAGGCATCGGACCTGGAACCCTTTGATGGGCCTTTATTTGTGGATGCCTTATTTTCATCAGAATTTTCATCAGAGGGAAAAGCATGATCATTTGCGAACAAGTATCTAAAAAATACGGCAAAGGCATGAGCGCGATACAGAATGTAACGTTTGAAATGGAACGTGGCGAAATGGCGTTTTTGACGGGTCATTCTGGCGCGGGCAAAAGTACGCTTTTAAAATTATTGACAGCGATTGAGCGGCCGACATCGGGCAAGATCATTGTGGGCTCGACCAAGTTATCGGGCATTGCTGAAAGGGATATTGCCGCATTCCGTCAATCGATTGGTGTGGTATTTCAAAATCATTTATTATTGCCAGACAAAAACGTGTTTGACAATGTGGCGTTGCCGTTAAAAGTCTGTGGATTTGGGCGCAAAGAAATTGTCAAACGCGTGCATGCGGCATTGGATACGGTAAAGTTATTGGATCGTGCATTTGAAATGCCAGCGGTATTATCGGGTGGCGAACAACAGCGCGTAGGGATTGCGCGTGCGGTGGTCAACCGTCCGACTGTTTTATTTGCAGATGAGCCCACGGGGAATTTGGATTTCGCATTGGGTTTGGAGATCATGCGCTTGTTCGAGCGCTTTCACGATGTAGGCGTGACGGTACTGGTTGCTACGCATAACAGTGCATTGATTGAATGTCATCCACATCGAATTTTACGATTAGCATCAGGACAACTAGTGAATGCCAGGGAGTATGCAGAATGAAGCCACAGGTAAAAGCGAAAGTGAATAAAACAAACACGCGCTATGTGCCCACGATGCAAAGTCGTTTATCGCGCTGGGCGCAACTGCATGGTGAAAATGCGACGGCGACGTTGAAGGAGTTATGTTTAAATCCTTTTGCATCATTATTAACGATGAGCATTTTTGCAGTGATCATGAGTTTGCCGGTCGGGCTATATTGGGCAACGTTGAATTTATCGCATTGGATAAACCCATGGGCAGAGGGCGGTGAAATTACGGTATTCATGCACAAGGGTGTATCGATGATGCAGGTGCAGGAGGTGTCGAATCGTTTTCAGCAAGATGTGGATGTTGCTAAAGTAAGCATCATTACGCCGGAAGAAGCGTTGAAAGAATTCAATGCTTTTTCGGGGATGCAAGACGTGGTGACGGCGCTGGGTGAAAATCCATTACCATCTGTTTTATTGATCACGCCAAAATCATTTGAGCCAGCGGTGATCGAGCGATTAGAAGGCGTGATGAAAGCGGATCCGCGCATTGAGCAATTTCAATTTGATACAGCATGGGTAGTACGTTTGCAAGCGATCCTATCATTGGCCGAGAAAGCAACGTGGGTAATCGCCGTATTGCTGGGTGCGGGATTATTATTGGTCACGGGTCACAGCGTGAGAACGGCTGTATTGGCACGCGCGTCAGAAATCACGATTGCGAAATGGGTAGGTGCACCGGATGCATTTGTGCGTCGTCCTTTTTTATATGCGGGTTTCTGGTTGGGCACGATAGGCAGCGTGATGGGATTGATATTGGTCAGCATCAGTTTTGCGATGGTCGCCCCCGCGTTGAATCGCGTGTTAGAGAGTTATGGTAGCCAATGGGAGCCGCAGTGGTTATCTTGGGGCTTACAATTGGAAATCATTGCATTGTGCGCATTATTGGGTATTGCAGGCGCATGGATTGCATCGACGCAGTATTTATATAGTGTGCGGCCTCGTTAATTTGTCGGGAGGGTTGTAGGCTGGATAAATTCTCGAGACGGTGTTACACTAAACAAGTTGTAGTGGAGGTGCTATATAATGTCAAACAAAATCAATTACTTACAGCCTATCCAAACGACCCTCCCGGGTTCAAGTCTCGAAGCTTATTTGGCTTACGCCAACAGCATTCCAATGTTAACGCAAGAGGAAGAAATTGCGCTTGCTGAGAAATTCCAAAAAGAACAAGATGTTGACGCGGCACGTAGGCTAGTTTTATCACACTTACGTTTTGTGGGACGTGTGGCGAAGGGTTACATGGGTTACGGTTTGCCCGTAGCGGACCTCATTCAAGAAGGGACGATTGGCCTGATGAAGGCGGTAAAGCGTTTCGACCCAACGCAGGGTGTTCGGTTAGCGGCCTTTGCGGTGCACTGGATTAAGTCTGAGATTCATGAATTTGTGATTCGCAATTGGCGGATTGTCCGCGTAGCGACGACGAAGGCTCAGCGTAAATTATTTTTCAATTTACGTGGTATGAAGAAGCGCCTAGGCTGGATGAACGAGGCTGATATTGCAGGTGTGGCACAAGATTTAGGCGTGAGCGCACAAGACGTGCGTGAAATGGAAGCGCGTTTGAGCGGGCATGATATGGGCCTGGAGTGGGAATGTGATAATGAGATGTTGCCATTGCCGGTGCCGGAATTAGAAGATGCGGATGCGGACCCTGCTCATTTATTGGAAATGGGTTCATCAACACAAGATGCGCATGAAGCATTGAAGGTCGCGATGCAGTCATTGAATGAGCGGGAACAAACGATTGTACGTGAACGTTGGCTGAGCGAAAAAAAGGTGACGTTGAAAGCGTTGGCTGAGCGTTTTGGCATATCGCTCGAGCGCGTGCGCCAATTGGAAGAAGCAGCATTTTTTAAGATGAAAGCATTATTACAGGGCGCGTAATGCCTGTAGGGGCGAAATATTTTTCGCCCTTCTATGTCTTGTATTCCGAGGCGGGGGATTATTTTGTAGGGGCGAAACATCTTTCGCCCTTCTTTTAAAAAAGGGGATGATGATGTCGAGCCAATGTGTGATTATAGGGGTAGCCGGGGCATCCGGGTCTGGGAAGAGTTTACTGGCATCGACGATTGTCAGCGAGTTGGGGTCAAGCCAAGTCGCGGTGATTTCGGAAGACGCCTATTACAAAGATTTAGGTGATATGCCGCCGCACCAACGTGAAGAGCGCAATTATGATCATCCTGAATCGATGGATCATGCATTGATGGCTGAACATCTTTTTGCATTGAAAGCGGGTCAAAGTGTTGAAGTACCTACTTACGATTACACGACACACTCACGCACATCGCACACACGCACTGTGGGCAATCACACGATTATTGTATTGGAAGGCATTTTATTATTCACGGATGAAAAATTGCGTGATTTAATGGACATCCGTATTTTCGTGGATACACCGATGGATATCTGTTTAATTCGTCGTTTAACACGCGACCTAGTAGAGCGTGGTCGTACGGTCGAAGGTGTGTTGACGCAATATCAAAACACGGTACGTCCGATGTATCTACAATTCATTGAACCTTCTAAACGTTATGCAGACATCATTGTTCCCCGCGGCGGCAAAAACCGCATTGCGATTGATATCATTAAAGCAAAGATGAATCAGTTGTTGATGCCGACAGTGGCGGAGTAATATCCCGTCATTGCGAGGAGCAATGTCCCCGTGGCAGTCTAACTTGTAGGGGCGAAATATCTTTCGCCCTCTTATCGATGCTGAATAACTTCCGCCTCTTGAATCAACCGATGTAATTGTCCCGTCAAATAGAAAGGCAACGTTAACAAGCGATAGGCAACAGATGTTCCATCATACAGTTTTACATCAACGGGTGTTTGACTCGGGAGGTCAGAGCAAATACGGACAGCCAGATCTAATTTTCGTAATGACATAAAGAGATGCAATGATTTTAAGCTGCCAGTGCTTCCGGCTTTGACTTCAATCGGAACAACAGTTTGTTGGTGTTGTATCAAATAATCAATTTCGGCATT
Organism: Gammaproteobacteria bacterium; assembly: GCA_044445605.1. Classification (GTDB taxonomy): domain Bacteria; phylum Pseudomonadota; class Gammaproteobacteria; order JABCZS01; family JABCZS01; genus CAWKDC01. The sequence continues at coordinate 40,463 of JBIOEA010000001.1, forward strand.
GGATCCTTTTTCTTCACGCAACCAGTAATAGAGGCGTGGCTCTACGTAATAAGACTTTAACGTTCTGAGTGTTTGCCCAACAAATTGTTCACTGATACCGCCACGATTCACGGTTTCGAGATTATGTTCTGGGTTAAATGTGTTGAAATTAAGATCCAATGTAGAACCTGCAAGGCCAATATCGAGGAAAAGCATTTTAAATTTTTTCTCTTTGATTTGTGCACCCAACGGTATTCCATTGCCATCGGTATGGTAGACACGATGGATAAGCCTTGCCTTTGCTAATAAATCTAAAGCAAGTTTTGTCTGTGCCGAGCTGATATCAGGGTTAATATGTGAATAAATACATTTCTCTCCAAGGGTTTTTGGTACGGCAGTTAATACTTCTTGTAATCGAAGGACAGGAATTCTGCCTGCATATTTTGAAAAATCATCATAATAGGTGGCCAATAACTCATCATGCACTTGATGTGTTTGTGCGAGGGAATTGGATGTTATCCAGGAAGCGACGGCTGCGGGCATGCCACCGATCAATGAATATTGTTTGACTAATTTCAAATACTTCTCATGTAATGGATCGGGTAAAAAATCGCCCCAATGATATTGCATCAACCATTCGAGACATTGGGTTTCACCTATCGCACCTAAATATTCTTCAAATGATAATGGTTCTAAGTGTAAATAATTAATGCGACCCACGGGCATACTGAATGTGTGATCTTCCAATACAAACTCGAGGAGAGAGCCTGCCGAAATAACCGGTAGTTCGGGCATTTCTTCTGCAAACCAACGTAGTTTCGCAAGCAATTCTGGATATATTTGGATTTCATCTAAAAACATGAGGCTATTGGATAGATCAAATGTCTGATTTAAAATAGATTCAAGGCTGGATAAAATGATTTTGGGATCATTAATCTGAAACGCCATTCTTAATTCAGGTCTGCGCTCAAAATTAATCTCAATGAGATGGAGCTTTTTAGAAGCAGCAAAATGTCTGACGAGGGCTGTTTTCCCAACCTGCCGTGCCCCTCGAATCACCAATGGTTTCCGGATAGACGATGTCAGCCATTGGTCGAGATTTGCAAGGGCATTTCTGTTAATGAACATGAGGTGGATACTCCAATTACTTAAGAAGCATTCAAATAATAGGGTATTTTGAAGGGAAAGTCAACAAAAGAGCCGGTTCTTTTCGTGTGCTACCCATGAAAAGAGCCGGTTCTTTTCGCATGGGCCCTGACTATTCGGGCATGTATTCCCGAATAGTCTTGACTATTCGGGAATAGAAACCATGAAAATCTTTTAAAAACAGCAGGTTGCAAAAACAATGGTTTTGGAAAGAAAATCTAAATTTCTCTCGGAATCGACGCATACGCGCCTTCACGCGTGATGCAGATACTGGCCGCGCGCATGCCTTGTTCAATGGCCTTATCCAGTGGCATGCCATGCAACAAGCCTGCCATGAAAAACCCGATGAACGTATCGCCAGCGCCCGTTGTATCCACCACTTTCTCAACAGGATACGCATCGAAATGACGCGGCATTTCATCTTCAAGCGCCCAAACACCTTCGGCACCCATCGTCAACACACACAATGTGTTAGGGTGACAATGTTTACGCAGCGCGTGCAATTGTTTTTCTGGACCTTTTTCACCTGTTAATGCTTCTGCTTCGATTTCATTCACAATCAACACATCAACAACATGCAATGGAAATGTTTTCGTATCAGGAATCAACGGCGCAGGATTATAAAATATTTTTAAACCACGTTGTTTGGCGAGCAATAACGTATCGTTCATTAAATTCGTTTCATTTTGCAACACAAGTGCTTTCGGGCGAAAATGGTTCAATGCATCTTCGAGTTGTTCGTGAGTGAGCGTATGATTCGCGCCGCCTTGAATGATGATCGCATTTTGGCCAGACTTCACCACTTGAATGATCGCATGGCCGCTGCGGCGTTCTGAAAATTTCACGAATGACGTATCGACATCATTTTGTTTGAGTGTTTCGCGCAATATTTCGCCGTCACTGCCAATCGCGCCGACGTGGGCCACATTCAACCCGGCGCGCGCTAATGCGATTGATTGATTCAATCCTTTGCCGCCGATATGCAAATCAAAATGACGCGCGCTTTGCGTTTCACCGGGTACCGCAAAATGATCGACTTGGTAAACAAAATCCAAGTTCAGAGAACCTACGTTAATGACGTCCACTATATAATACCCCTTTCAATGCGAATACCCACCGTTTGGGCGGTCAACACGGCGCCAGGTTTATAAACAGTGATCACTTGGCCCTCGATACCGAAGGATTTTGCCAACGCTTCACTTAAACGATGTGCAAATGTTTCAATCATGTTGAAAGACTGCGAGGCCGCAAATGTTTCGATAAACGTCGCAATCCCGGCGTAATTCAGTGCCTGGGCCAGTGTATCAGTCTCAGCCACCCGGGCGGCATCGGTTTTTAAGTCTAGGTCCAGCAGCAATATTTGCTTGAACTGACGCTCAACCGGATAAACCCCAATCACGGTTTGAATCTTTAATTGTCGAATAAGGATAGTATCCATTAAAAATACTCGCTAAAATGAAGATATGTCTCATAAGGATTTCAACTATGCTCTACATCGCCTGGTTTGCCATTGCCTACCTACTCGGGTCCGTTTCGAGCGCCATTATACTCTGTAAATTGGCTGGGTTGCCAGACCCCCGTACAGAAGGTTCAAAAAACCCTGGGGCGACGAACGTCTTGAGGATAGGGGGGAAGAAGCTCGCGGCCATTGTCTTGTTTGGGGATGCCTTAAAAGGCCTTGTTGCCGTTTTGCCAGTCACGTTATGGGGCGGCAGCCCTTTAATGGTCGGCATTACCGCCTTGTGTGTCTTTCTGGGCCATGTTTACCCTGTTTTCTTCCAATTCCAAGGTGGGAAGGGCGTAGCTACATATATAGGTGCATTGTTGGGAGCGAACCCATTACTCGGCGTCTGCGGGATTGGGATATGGCTCACGAGCGCGGCTATCACGCGTTATTCGTCGCTATCGGCCCTGTTGATGGCAGTCATCGTCCCTTGCGTGGCCCTCTATCTGAACCCCATCTCCGCACTGCCTTGGACTGTGATGTCGGGCGTGTTGCTTTACCGTCATCGTGGTAATATCACGCGGTTATACAAAGGCGAAGAGCCGAAGATGGGAGCGAAGAAGTAATGCGAGTATTAGGCATTGAGACATCGTGTGATGAAACAGGAATTGCGATTGTCGATTCCGAGAAAGGCTTGCTCGCGCATGAATTATACAGTCAGGTTGCCTTGCATGCAGAGTATGGTGGTGTTGTCCCCGAACTCGCTTCACGTGATCATATTCAAAAAATATTACCGATGATCGAACGTGTCATAGCAAAAGCTGGATTGCGCACAGCAGACATTGACGGGGTGGCATACACATCAGGGCCTGGATTGGTCGGTGCATTATTGGTGGGCGCATCGTTGGGCCGCACATTGGCCTATGCCTGGAACGTACCTGCGATCGGCGTACATCACATGGAGGGGCACTTATTAGCGCCTTTTTTAGAGGAAAGGCAGCCTGGGTTTCCATTTCTAGCATTATTGGTTTCCGGCGGACACACGATGCTGATCGATGTAGAAGCGTTCGGAAAGTACCGTGTATTAGGTGAATCGGTCGATGATGCTGCGGGCGAAGCGTTCGACAAAACGGCGAAGATTTTAGGATTACCCTATCCAGGTGGCCCAGCGTTAGCAAAACTGGCATTAACGGGAAACAGAAAACGCTTTAAATTCCCGCGTCCCATGACGGATCGTCCTGGATTGGATTTCAGTTTCAGTGGATTAAAAACATTTGCATTGAATACGCTGAAAGAAAACCCCGATGCAAAAGCCGACATTGCTGCTGCATTCGAAGATGCGGTGGTGAATACATTGCGAATGAAATGTGAACGTGCCTTAAACGAGGGTACTTATCAGCAATTGGTGGTGTCGGGCGGCGTAAGTGCGAATGTATATTTACGTGAAGTCTTCGACCGCATGGGCGCAGAACGTGGGATCGAAGTGTTCTACCCACGGCAAGAATTCTGTACGGACAATGGGGCGATGATTGCTTTTGCAGGTTGCCGGCGCTTGATGCGCGGGGAACATGTCGGGCTTGAAATCGAGGTTAAAGCGCGGTGGTCGTTGGATAGTTTAAAATGCGTGTAGATTTTCTCGTTATACTTTTTTAATAGGTCCTGGGTATTGTGCAACTATGGCATCTGCCGTGAGCAATTCAAAACCTTCCGCAATAGCTTGTGCAATGATGATGCGGTCAAATGGATCTTTATGAATAGGCGGGAGGGAATCAGTTCCTACCGCATGTTCGCTTGTGATCGGCAATTCATGATAATCATTGTCAAGCAAGCTGCGCCGAAGGAGATGTGGGTTGACATGGAGATCTTCTCGTCCTAATCCATTTTTTATTGTTATCTCCCACAAACTTGCAGAACTAAAAAATAGCTCATTATCAGGATCATTAATCATTTTTAATGCGACATCCGAAAGTTTATGAGATTGGCCCGCAGCCCATAGTAATAAATGCGTATCTAATATTAACTTCATTCGTTATTCCCCGAATAATGTTTCAATTTCAGAACTACCCATTTGATCGAAATCATCTGGTACTTCTATTTCTCCTACCAAAAAATTTAAGCGTTTTACATCTTTTCCAACGGGAGTATCAAGAGGAACCACTTTAACAATCGGTGTACCTGCTTTGGCAATGATAAAGGGTTTGCCATGTGCAGCTTGCTCGACAAGCTGAGACAAATGTGTTTTTGCTTCATGAATATTGATGGTTCGCATGATGCCTCCAGGTGGACTAAGTCTGTTTAGTTTAGTCCGCCAAAGGGGGAAATGCAAGCAAAAATACTGGAACTTGTCGAATCTAAATAATGGGTATATACTACGTCGACCGCGGAAAGCGGTGGTTTTTTATTTATGATTCTTATCGGAGGTGTTTCTTATGCCGAGTGTTAAAGCTCGAGAGGGTGAATCCGTTGATTCACTCATGCGTCGTTTCAGACGGTACTGTGATAAATCAGGCCGTGCAGCCAGTGCACGCCGTCGTGCTCAAGGCTTCCAAACGAGATCTGAAACCCGTCGCCGGGCGAAACAGATGGCTGTTAAACGTCTTCACAAAAAAATATCCAGAGAAATCAAGCAATTGCTAAACGGTCGCGAACACCATAAAGGTGGCGTGGGCGGATGTGGCGGTTTGGGTACCTTCATTGACAGAGATAAGGGTTAAAACCTGTGAGCCAAACATTAAAGGCTCGTTTGCAAGAAGACATGAAAGTGGCGATGAGGGCGGCTGAGAAAGAGCGCCTTCAGACCATTCGACTGATTCTCGCAGCGATCAAGCAAAAGGAAGTGGACGAGCGCATTGAACTCGATGATGCCCAAGTGACGGCTATCTTGGAAAAGATGGTCAAACAGCGCCGAGAGTCCATTTCCCAGTATGAAGCTGCCGCTCGTCAAGAGCTGGCGGACAAAGAGCATGCCGAATTGGCGATGCTCCAAGTTTACCTCCCTGAGCCTCTGCCTGAAGCTGAATTGGTTGCCTTGGTGAAAGCCTGTGTGGCTGAAGCTGGCGCTACCAGCGTCAAGGATATGGGCAAGGTGATGGCGATATTGAAGCCGAAGCTTGCTGGCCGTGCGGATATGGGCCATGTAGGTGAACTCGTGAAAGGTGCGTTTAAATAACGTTGGGCGCCGTCTTGTAGGGGCCCCGGGTCACCCGCCCGGGGTAAACTCCACATCTTTCGCCCTCTTAGGGAGCGTGAATAATACCCCCTTCCCAAATTCTACTAATCTATATATAGATATAGACACACCGCACACATCCCAGGATTTTTCATGAGCCGCATTCCTGACACGTTTATTCCTGAGCTACTCTCAAGAGTAGACATCGTGGATGTTGTCACACAGTACGTGCCGTTGAAGAAGCAAGGCCGTGAATTTTCGGCATGTTGTCCCTTTCATCAAGAGAAGTCACCATCCTTTACAGTAAGCCCTCAGAAGCAGTTTTATTATTGTTTTGGGTGTGGGGCCAGTGGTGATGCTATCCGGTTTTTAATGAATCATGCAAAGTTATCGTTTGTTGAGGCGGTAGAGACATTGGCGACGTCTGCGGGGATCCCTGTGCCACGCGAAGGCGGTGGTGAGCCAACTAAGCCCGTCATCAGCACGAAGCTGTATGATTTATTAGGCAACGTAGCCACCTTATATGAGCGAAACCTCAAGGGTTCAGAACGCGCGATAGAATATTTAAAGAAGCGCGGGCTGACGGGCCAAATCTGTAAACGCTTCGCGGTGGGTTATGCCCCTGCAGGTTGGGACACCGTTTTAAAGCAATTTCCTCATGAACATGAAGATCTTTTGCAAACGGGCATGATCACGCAAAAAGATGACGGCAAAAAATACGATAGATTCCGTGATCGCATTATGTTTCCGATTCGTGATAAGCGCGGACGCGTGATTGCATTCGGTGGAAGAGTCCTGGACAAAGGTGAACCGAAATATTTGAACTCTCCCGAAACGGTACTGTTCCATAAAGGGTCACAGTTGTATGGATTGTATGAATGTTTAAAACTCAATGATAAATGTAGTAACATCATTGTTGTTGAAGGATACATGGATGTTATTGCGATGGCGCAACATGGTATTTCAAATGTGGTTGCAACGTTAGGCACTGCATTAACGCCGCAACATTTATCACTGTTATATCAAGTAGTTTCTGAAGTGATCATTTGTTTTGATGGTGATAAAGCGGGTAGAAATGCAGCATTACGTGCATTAGAACATGCATTACCGATGGTTTCACAAGGAAGACAGATTAAATTTTTGTTTCTTCCCTCTGAACATGATCCTGATTCTTTAATTAGAGAAGAAGGAAAAGAAAAATTTTTAAAAAGACTTGCGCAATCTGAACATTTGTCGTCTATGATCATTGAACACCTGCTGAGTCAGGTTGAAATAAGTAATTTGGATGGAAGAGCGCGGTTAGCAGAATTAGCAAAACCGTACTTAGACAAAATGAGTAGCGATGTGTACAGAAGTTTGCTACTTGATGAGTTAGCGCGGTATACGCGTTTAGATACAGGGACGTTACGAACAACACTCCACGTTGCACGTGAAGCGCAACCTGTATCAAACAAACGACCACGCAAACAAACGTTATATGAACGTGCCATCGGGATGTTGCTCAAACAACCCACTTGGGCTCAATGGGTAGAAGCGCCTGAAAAGCTTCTTGCCTTAAATGATCCTCAAGTGACTTTATTGGTTAGTTTGGCACAGACCCTGCAGCAAGGTGGCGCAAACAACACAGGGCAGCTGTTGGCAATGTGGCATGATGAAGGCGAAGCCAAGTATTTGGCTGAGCTTGCCGCTATACCCTTGATGTTGACAGAAAAAGAGGCAGAACAAGAATTTAAAGGCTTATTAGGTCAGTTATGTAGACGGTTAAAGGAGATGGAGATGACGACTCTTCAAGAAAGGGCCAAGGCTATGGGTATCCATGGGCTGACGGACGCTGAGCGACAACAAATCCGCGAATATTTAACGTATATAGACCTGAAGTAAAAAAATATTGAACTTTTGACAAAAGCATGGTCTTACATGTCGATTTGTGGCTCGTGTAAGCAAATGCGTACAAAAGTTCTATCTAAAAACGGGGAATCGTCCAGGCGTATTTCCTACACTATAGGCACTGTTCACAGAAGTAGGTAGAGAATGAAGATTGAAGAAGAAAAGTTTAAGTTATTGATTGCATTAGGGAAAGAGCAACGGTATTTAACGATTGAGCAGCTCAACGATTACTTGCCTGATGCTGAACCTGAGCAATTAGACGATTTGATTCTGACCTTGTCGGAAGATCTGCACATTCCCGTATTGGAAGGTGCGCCTGCCGAAGAGGAAGAACTGCTGGCGGATCCGCAAGCGGCGAACGACGAAGAAGTGGAAGAGGAAGCTGCGGCTGCCTTGGCTGCGATGAACGAGTTTGGTCGTACGACGGACACGGTTCGCATGTACATGCGCGAAATGGGCTCTGTTGAGCTATTGACACGCGAAGGCGAAATCCGGATTGCTATCAGGATTGAGGAAGGCATTCGTGAAGTTATGCGCGCGATTGCGAGCTATCCGCCATTGGTTGGTTATTTGCTGGAGCAATTTGCACGCGTTCAAGCGGGCGAAGCACGTCTAGTGGATTTCCTGATTGGTTTTGTTGATGTTTCTGCAGACACGCCTGTTGAGGAAGTGGTTGCTGAAGAGTTAGATTTAGCGGCAGAGGAAGAGGACGATGTTGGTACACCTGCAGTGACCGACGAAGCGGAAGCGGGTCCTGATCCATTAGAAACGCAAAAACGTTTTGCTGTGGTTCAAACCTTGTACCCAGAATACCTAAAGACCTGGGAAGCGCATGGTTTCGACGATCCACGCACGCAAGTATTGTTCTTGGAAATGGCGAGTGTACTGGAAACAGCGAAGCTGGTGCCGAAGCAATTTGATGACGTGATTGGCGTGATTCGCGACATGGTTGATGCAATCCGCGCACAAGAGCGTGTGGTCATGAAGTTATGCGTCAAAGACGCGAAAGTGCCACGTGAAGCATTCATTGGATCCTTCCCAGGAAACGAAACGCGGATGGATTGGCTAGATGAGTTCGTGAAAGAGAAGGCAGTCAAGTCAAAAGCGGAAGCGTTATTGGCGAAGCGGGAAGAGATTCTGGAAGCGCAGCAAAAGCTGGTTGATTTAGAAGCCCGCACGAAGTTGACGGTGGCTGAGATCAAAGAGTTAAGCCGTTCGATTTCTGCGTCTGAAACGAAGGCACGCCGCGCGAAGAAAGAGATGGTGGAAGCGAACTTACGTTTGGTTATTTCGATCGCGAAGAAATACACGAACCGTGGATTACAATTTTTGGATTTGATTCAAGAAGGTAACATTGGTTTGATGAAAGCCGTGGACAAGTTCGAGCATCGTCGTGGATACAAATTCTCGACTTACGCAACGTGGTGGATCCGTCAAGCGATCACACGTTCGATTGCGGACCAAGCGAGAACGATCCGTATCCCTGTACACATGATTGAAACGATCAACAAGTTGAATCGTATTTCACGTCAGATGTTACAAGAGATGGGTCGTGAAGCAACGCCAGAAGAATTGGCAGAGCGCATGGAGTTGAGTGAAGATAAGATCCGTAAGATCATGAAGATCGCGAAAGAGCCGATATCGATGGAAACACCTGTCGGTGACGATGATGATTCTTCATTGGGTGATTTTATTGAAGACACGAACGTGCATTCTCCGTTGGAAGTGGCGACGCAAAAGGGCTTGCAAGAAGCGATGTCCCACATGTTGTCTACATTAACGGGGCGCGAAGCAAAAGTATTGCGGATGCGTTTTGGTATTGAGATGAACACGGATCACACGCTGGAAGAAGTGGGCAAGCAATTTGACGTGACGCGCGAGCGTATTCGTCAGATAGAAGCGAAGGCGTTGCGTAAGTTACGTCATCCTTCTCGTGCAGAGCTGTTGCGCAGCTTCTTAGAAGAGGATGGCGCGGAGGATTAGAGGGAAAAGCCACTTTTCTCTTATCGACGTGATCTGTAGTAGGGGCGAAACATCTTTCGCCCCTCTTATGTTAATGATATAATCCTCCGTCTGCGGGCCCATAGCTCAGTTGGTTAGAGCAGGGGACTCATAATCCCTTGGTCCTAGGTTCAAGTCCTAGTGGGCCCAGCAATGAAATCAAAGAGTTAAAAGAAGAAATCCGCTCAGCTAAGATAAAAAGGGACACTATTATGGTGTGCTATAATTGTCAGTAACGACACCTGCCACGCCTCTTTACAATGCGCACCCTGGCGGGTTTTTTATTGCCATGGAAAAAATTCCTTTTCGTAAACCACCTCGCACTCGACTTTGGACAAAATGCAGGCATAGCTCGATGATGGCGGCTCAGTATCTTTTAATCTTAGGCCTATCCGTATATCCACTCATTGCGAAACAGCTTGTTTCGCAAATTCAGGTCCAGGGGATAGCGTTGCTAATTGACGCATATATTCCAGATTTCTTTTGGAAAATCCCTGCATTTCAGGAAATTCAGTACGCATATCATGCGAAAACTGCTCAATAAAGTAGTTTCCCCATTTAAATGCCTTTTGCTTTTCAATGAGATCTTTTCCAAGTTCCCAATAGAACAGCACCAGCTGTTGGTTGACCGCGCGTGCTGTGCGGATCTGAGTTATTTTGAGCCGCTCTTTAATATTGCTCAAAAATTCCGTGTAATTGGAATCTAAGCGCAATGCTTGGTCGTTTTTAGTAATTTGTTTTTCCATCGGATACCGCCGTGTAACTAGGTAGTTGATAATACAATTAAGGTATTAATTTTTTGCCGATTATCGCACATTATCATGACTCATTTCTAGGGCATGTAAACGATCAAAATGATAATATCTGCTCATTTTCCTGTATCATCAATCATCACAAAAGGCAACGTTAAAACGATATAAATGGAGAGATGCAATGGTACTTTTACATACCCCAGTTTGTGAATTTGATACAAGCGCAATTGATTTTGCGCTAAAAGACAGTCAAGGCAAGCTTTTCCATTTAGCGGATTGTCGTGGGCCCAAGGGATTATTAGTGATGTTCATTTGCAATCATTGTCCCTATGTTAAAGCGATTTTGCCTGACTTGGTTGAAGACACGCGACATTTAATAAACCAGGGCATTGGCTGTGTTGCCATTATGGCTAATGATTATGAAGAATATCCTGAAGATGCTCCTGAATGCATGGCCGAACGCGCGCAAAAATTCGATTTTCCATTTCCTTATTTGATTGATGCTACGCAAGAAACTGCCAAAGCCTATGGCGCCGTTTGCACACCTGATTTTTTTGGCTACAACCAGGACTTGAAATTACAGTACCGTGGGCGCTTTGCCGGGGATGGCAAGCGAGAACTTTTAATGGCGATGCAGCACATTGCTCAAACAGGACAGGGCCCTCGCGACCAAATTCCGAGTATGGGTTGTTCGATTAAGTGGAAATAATTGAACCTTACTTCTTTTTAATCTCCTTAGTAAGATATTTGATATCGTTTTTTGTTAAGTGAGAAACCAAATTGGTGAACTTTCGCATATACAATCTAGCATTTATTTCATCAATTTTAACAGCCTCTTCTACCGCAGTTGTATGTTCAATTTTGTTGTTATTGCATAACCACTGCAATACATCAGCCCAGCGCCAGATCGGCGAAGTGCTATTCACACCTGTAAAAGGCACGGGGAAATTACCATTCCCACGCTTCCCTTGAATAAATAATGAGATGGCTTGTTTGGTAAAGCCAGATCTTTCCGCCATTTCAGATAAAGTGACGAAAGCTCCTTCAATATGATCAACACTCGCATTCAATGAAGATGATTCAATTGCCCCAATCGCCGAAAGAATAGCGTCTTCTATATTCGCTGCTTTTCGATCAAAGGTTAAGGATACAACGCCATTTTTATAGCTGATCATTGCATCATCACAACCTGCTTCAAACAATATATCTTCAAGTTCGGGTGTGTTTTCATTCACGTCGCGGAGTACCAATACAAAATGGTGTTCAGTGTAATTTTTCATAATAACCTCCTTGGTGCGGGCAATGTTTTACCGCATGAAGAATTTGTTTTGCATATCCCCATATGTTCTAATTATAATTAGGGTGTTGACGTTTGTCAACGATTTTTTTATTTATAAAAACACCATGAAATCAATCGATTACCATGAGCCGCGTATTGTACCATATTTTATTCGATTGCAACCCTTCCCCTTGCCACCCCACACGTTACTGATATAATACAGCTCCATGATTTAGCTAAAAAGATGACCAGCCATGCCTAATATATTTTCGACAGAAGTGATAAAGAAGCACAAGCACACGGATGCGCGAATCACCAAGATAACAACGCCTCATGGCGAGTTGCTCACGCCAGCTTTTATGCCTGTGGGTACGCGCGCAGCGGTAAACTGCATGTCAGCCGATCAATTAACGGATTCAGGCTCGCAGATTATTTTGGGGGGAAACACGTACCACATGCTGGTCGCGCCTGGCATGGACATCATTAAGGCCGCAGGTGGCATGCATAAGATGATGGCCTGGAACAAGCCCATGCTCACTGACAGTGGTGGGTTTCAAGTATTCAGTTTGTCCCAAAATGCCAAAATATGCAAAATCGATCAACAAGGTGCGCATTTCAAGCATCCGCTGACCGGCAAAGTGGTTCATTTAACACCTGAGTCCTCGATTGAAACTCAAAAAATTATCGGTGCTGATATCATCATGGCCTTCGATGAATGCACGCCCGAACAAGGTGGGCGAGATGCAGCCTTAGCAGCGATGGAAAGAACGCATCGTTGGTTGATTCAATCCAAAGAAGCACACGAAAAACAAATTAATTCTGAATATGGTTTTAGGCAGGCGCTCTTTGGCATTATCCAGGGGGGGAGCTTTAGGGATTTGCGCGAACAATGTGCTGAGCATGTGGTGAGCTTGGATCTCGATGGCATTGCGATTGGGGGAGAAGCCATCGGTTTCGACATGCCAAAAACGTGCGACATTATTGATTGGGTGCGCCCGATCTTGCCAGAAAATAAAGCACGATACACGATGGGTGTTGGGTTAAACCCGCAAGATTTGATCGATGTCGTGAAAGGCGGCGTGGATATTTTTGACTGCGTCGCTCCGACGCGTAATGCACGGCACGGCTCTTTGTATCATGGGTTTGCCGTCAAAGAGGGTAACTGGTTAACGTTTAAAAGCGACGTTGAAAAAGCCCACATCATCATAAAAAAAAGTATTTACGCAAAGGACGATACGCCACTTCTCGAAGGGTGTGATTGTTACACGTGTCAAAATCACTCGCGCGCGTACCTTCATTACTTGTTTAAACAAAACCAAGCATTGTATGCGCCATTAGCATGCATACATAACATTCGTGTGATGCAAAAAACATGCGAAGCCATGCGTGAAGTCATTGAGGAAGATTTTAGATGAAACAAAAACTGATCCCAATATTTTTATCAAGTATTTTACTATTGGGATGCACTCCAGCGGGGAATGAATCTGTGTCATGTAAGATTATCACCGCTGTGCCTGATCATTCCAAAAAAACGCTTGAACAGATGAGCACTATGTTGGATAAGATATTGAGCAAAACAGCGGTGAGTGGCTGGACGATGTATCCTGTGTACGGTGCTTGGCGGCCTGGATTAACGAAGCCATTTATTAATGAATCATCGATCGCGATTGAAATTCTTGGCAAGCCAGATCTGATTCACACGAGTCAAGATCTGGCTCACACGCTTGAGACTGCCTTAAAGCAGGAAGAAGTGTTAGTGTTTTGCGTTCAAAACGTTAAGTAAAAAAAATCCCGAGAGCACGCCCTCGGGATTCTGTTTGTTGACAGCCAATTATTGGCACGTATTACCATTCACCGTACCACCGACAAGCACGCAACATTGTGCAGGTGTTTGTGACGTGGGGATACCACCCGTCACATAGTCAGACGATTGGCCTAGATGTGTTTTAACTTGTGCTTTATACGTGTTTATTTCAGCAGTGCTTAACCAGCTGTAAGGAGTATGGCCTGTCATCTTTGTAGTAAATGCAGCAATGCATTGGCATAGCGGATTATTTGTATAGTCAGTTTTGTTCGCTGGGTTGGTGCCAGCATCACAAAACGGCCCGTTGATGACATGACTTGATTGAAAATCAGCAGGATACGTATAACTGGAAAGGAATGCTGGATGCTGCTGTATAAGGTTGCCATAATTCGTAGCGCACTGCTTGGCCTGCACATCTATTGCTATGATGCCACTCACCTTCGTAGTACACGCTGCTGCCCACTGCCTGAGTTGAGTAGATACTGCGCTGCCCAAGACACATTTTTCTCCAGCATTATTGAGCGCAGTGACCATCGCTGGGATATCATTGAGCCCGTAATGCGTCGTGCTGATGGTTGCGGTGGGATCATAACCACACCAGGGAGCGGGCCCTGTCGTTGCCATCGCCACATTGATGCTGAGTGCGGCCAGCAGGGTAGCTGCTAACGGTTTGATAAAGTTCATGATAAATTCTCTCCAATGGAATAAAAAGGAAGACGTACCTTAAAAGAATAGACCATAATTCATGCATTCCGATGCGGTTGCTCGGTGAATTGGAGCTCATCTTGGTTAATAAAAAAATCCCGAGAGCACGCCCTCGGGATTCTGTTTGTTGACAGCAGATTATTGGCACTTATTACCATTCACCGTACCACCGACAAGCACGCAACATTGTGCAGCTGTTTGTGACGTAGGAGTACCACCTGTTGCGTAGTTAGACGAATGGGCGAGCTGTGTTTTAGCTTGCGCTTTATAGGTGTCTTTATCAGAACTGGTTAACCAGCTGTAAGGAGTATGGCCTATCATATTTGCAGTGGTCCCAGGATGAGATTGATTAACATATCCAAATGCACCAATGCACTGGCATAATGGATCATTTGTGTAGTTAGTTTTGTTCGCTGGGTTGGTGCCATTATCACAAAACGGCCCCATTTTGACATCAGTTGATTGAAAATCAGCAGGATACGTATAACCGGAAAGGAATGCTGGATTCTGCTGTATAAGGTTGCCATAATTCGTAGCGCACTGCTTGGCCTCCACATCTATCGCTATGATGCCACTGACCTTCGCAGTACACGCTGTTGCCCAAGTGCTGAGCTGAGCAGATAATTTTGACGAATTACCCGCAGTGCTGCTATGGCCACATTTTTGTGCAGCATTATTGAGGGCAGCTACCATCGCTGGGATATCATTGAGCCCGTAATGCGTCGTGCTGATGGTTGCGGTGGAATCATAACCACACCAGGGGCTGGGCCCTGTCGTTGCCATTGCCACATTGATGCTGAGTGCGGCCAGCAGGGTAGCTGCTAACGGTTTGATAAGGTTCATGATAAATTCTCTCCAATGGAATTAAAAGGAAGACGCTCCTTTAAAGGATAGACCATGTTTATACCTCTTGTACTTGAAGATACGAGGGGTATATCACCGAATCAGAAAACGGCATTATTCCACTTTCTTCTTCAACTTCATGGCCCACAGAATGAGCAGGATGGTGATGAGCGCATTCACTGCGATGGCTAGGTTATTAAAGCTGCTGGTCAGCTCAAAAACCCTCGCATGTAGCGTGAATGTCATGGGGAACACCATCATGTAGTGAAATACGACATGGCTAAGTGTATGAAAAAACTCAGCTCCTGCCACAAAAACAACGGTATCACGTAATGTGCACATGGCTCGCCTCCTAATATATTGCAGCCGACAAACTAAGTATAGCCTACTCTATACAGAATACGAGTCTGTTATAAACGAAATGAAGCACAGCCATAAGGCATCTGTATAGGTCGTTTTAACCAATCGGCGTATAAAGGCAAGTGAACTCAAAAGGGATGATGTCTTTGGATGGCGTGAGATGAAGGTAATGGTGCTCAGAGCTCATGGTTTCATCCACATCAATGATGTTTTCTGCCTCGTATTGATAATCTTGATGAGGAGATTGCCAATCCATGATGAGTTGTTTTGCGCGAGCTTTTGCTTCATCTCTGTTTTTTGCAACCACAAAGACATTGCGATGCAGCTCTGTGAATAACGTATCGTCATAGCCACCGAGATTCACGAAATATAAACGATGTTCCGTTGCTACTGGGGGGTGATCCTTGACCTGGATATTGTAGCCATCTGCTTGCTTTAACATGCCCCAGGCATCCAAATGCAAACTTTTAGGAATGCCCCACCAGCTTTTCCGCAAGGAATCGTAGGTGTTTTCAATGGAATCAGCAATCACAAACCGCATATCATGTAATTCGATCAATGATTTTTCATGTGCGCCGCCAATGTATATTGCAAATAACTGATGCATATAAGCTCCTATTTGATTTGTTTGTGTAATTGACTATATTGGGACAGGGATTCGAGTTGTACAATAGCAATTTCATTTAATTTTTTGATCCGCTCAGATTGATGGAGCCCCATACGAATAAATTCAGCATTCATTGCCTCAATGTTTGCCAATACAAGCAGCTGTTTAATTGTCGCGTACTCCCTCATATTTCCTTCTATCGTTGGGTTTGCGTCACGCCATTGTTTTGCTGTTTGACCGAATAAGGCAACATTCAGGACGTCAGCCTCATTTGCATAAATTCGATTTATTTGTTCTGGACTGATAATATTGGGAATAATATGCATCTTAATAGCATCGGTATGTATACGATAATTTAGTTTTGATAGTGTGCGATTTAAATTCCATTCTAATGATAAACGATGCCCTTCATCATCTTTTAGGCGTTGAAATTCCTTGATCAGGTATAACTTAAACTCAGGACTGAGCCAGGAAGCAAATTCGAAGGCGATGTCTTTGTGAGCGAAGGTCCCCCCACCATATCGCCCGGAGCGCGATTGGATGCCTATTGCACCGGTTGCCTCAGCCCATTTTTTGGGAGTGAGTCGAAAACTGTTTAATCCTGCTTCTTTTTTAAAGGTGTCGAATTCGACACCTTTAAAATTTTGGTTATGGATTTGCTCCCAAATTCCTAGGAATTCCAGTGAGTTACGATTTCTCATCCAGTTATGAATGAGGTCGTCACCGCCAAACTTGGTAGCCATATCTGTCAAATTAATATAATCCTCATTATTCTGAGAAAGGATCGCGATTGCCGTTCCTTGGACATTAAGGGTCACTTTTTTATCTTTTGCCATTTTATTGCTCCTTGTTGTTGTGTTATCGTGTTGTGCGATTATAACTGGTAACTTTATGTTTTTGAATGCTGGTATATGCATATATCGCAAAATCCTCGCAAACTCGTTATGATGAAGAAGATCGCAATCATTGAACCAGGAGCTCGCCACATGCAATTTTTTAAACCCAAAAAATACCCTTTCTCCATGCGCATACTGCATTGGACGATGGCGGTGATCATCATTGGTTTAATTATCCTGGGCTTTTTGATGGGGAATGTATTGACGGATGAACCCTACACGCGTGATTTATACTTATGGCACAAATCGTTTGGAGTATTGGCGCTCATGCTTATTGTCTTACGGATAGCGACGCGCTTTTCATTGAAGGACAAGATTCCCGCGTTGTCGACGATGATGAAAAAATACGAGTTGATGGCGGCCAAAGTGGGACACGTCTTATTGTATGTATCGATGGTGGTTGTGCCAGTGAGCGGTTATTTAATGTCTTCCGCGTATCCTAAGAGTTCTGGTATTTTCTTATTCGGCATTCCATTGCCCGATGCGCTGCCTAAAAACGAAGCACTGGCGCAATTCTTCACGAGTGTCCACATTGTATCTGCGTACATTCTCGCTGCACTCATTGTTGGGCACGTAGCAGCTGTGATTAAACACAGGTACTTCGATAAACATCGCGAGAATCTTTTAAAAAGGATATGGTAAACTGAAAAACCTTAACATCATCGGACTGGTCCTCGCGGGCAACGCGCTCGATTATTATGATTTCATGTTATTTGCGCATTTAGGCGCGGTGATCACTAAAGTCTTTTTTCCTCAGCTCGAGCCCACGCAAGCGCATTTATTGAGTTTGTTATTATTTGCCATTCCTTTTATCATTCGGCCGATAGGCGGCTATATGTTCGGAGCATTATCCGACAAAGTCGGGCGAGGTCATGCGCTCGGTCAAACCTTGAAATATGCCAGTCTTGCCAGCGCGGGGATTGCATTATTACCCGGCTATGAATTCGGTGGTCTCATCTCTATGGTTTTATTCATTGGATTGCGCGCCCTGCAAGGCTTATCATTGGGTGGCGAATTTACCACCGCAGGAACGTTGCTACTGGAGAAATATAGCACGCACCGTAGCCTCTTAAGCAGTGTGGTGGGGTCATCCGGAACGGTCGGAAGCCTTATCGCCTTCGGCTTTTCGTGGTTTTATTTAAATGGTCATTTATCGGATGATGCCTGGCGCATTGCGTTTGGATTTGGATCGCTCGCGACGTATGTGAGTTATGTCTTCCGGCAGAAACTCAAACAGGAAATGCTCGCTTCACCGAGTGCAAGTCAACGGCGATACAACGTGTCGCATCGTACGGCTATATGGGTTTCCCTGTTATCGGGCGCATTGATTGGTGTGATATTTTGGATTCCGATGGTCTACGTTAATTTCTATATGACAAAAATATTGCATTATCCTGCCTCGGCTGGCTTGAATGCGACGCTCACCGCATTATTGAGTTCGATTTTTTTAACGCCAATAGTAGGGTATATATCAGATCGTTTTACGCGCCCTGAAATCATGATGACAATAGGTGCGATATTGAGCATCCCATTAAGCATCATCGGTTTTATGTTGATTCAGAACGGTTATTTAATCGGGCAGATATTTTTAATTTTGTCGGTGGTTGTTTTCGGTGCGCCGCAACATGCAGTGATGAACCCGCTTTTCCCTCCCGAAACACGTGGTCGATATGTGAATACATTGTTTATGCTCGGCGCATCTATCGGAAGCTTGGTGCCTGTGGTGTCGGGTTACCTCGTCGATCATTATGGATTTCACCAGGCGCCCATGGTACTCGTCGTGTTTTTTGGCGCCGTGACGTCGGTTGTTTTTTATCAGAGTTTTATCGCCAAATAATCATCTTGACATCAAGATACGCATTGATTACCATGTGCGAACTATAAAAATAGGTAATAAATTATGAAAAAGAATAATATAAATAATAAGTTATATAAGTTTGACATAACTACATTTTGTAGCTACACTTCAGGGGTAGAGTGGGATAAACAAAAGAGTCAAAAAAATCTTGAGAAACATGGTTTAGATTTTATCTGTGCTAATGAAATTTTTGATGGATTTTATTTGGAAAAACAAGACACTCGAATTGACTATGGAGAAGATCGGCACATGGTTTTGGGTGCCCTTAATGGGCGTGAAGTGGTAATGATTTATACAATGCGGGATACAAAAAAACGAATAATATCGTTGAGGAAAGCAAATGAGCGAGAGCAAAAAATATACCAGCAAGAGCGACTTAAAGCGCTTGGATGCGATGACTGATAAGGACATAGATTACAGTGATATTCCGGAAACGGATGAAGATTTTTGGAAAGATGCAAAAATAATGATGCCAAAGCATAAACGGCAGATCACATTACGTATCGATGATGATATTATTGAATGGTTCCAAAAAAAAGGGAAGGGATATCAAACAAAAATTAACGCGATTTTGCGTAGCTATGTTGATGCCCATTCTAATAAACAAAAATAATAACAAGGAGAATATTCATGAAACGCATTTTCGCGTTGAGCCTTTCATTGTCTGCGGTTTTGATGTCTGAGCCTGTATGGGCGCAAGAACAAGTTTATTGTCCGCAGGAGGTGACTTGTGCACAAAATGGTCAGGCATCGTTCTGCAGCTTCGAGCAACATGAGCGAGGTTATTGGAATGATTCAGTCGCGTCGAACTATCCGGGCCGCTATCGATTGAGTTACGTGTCGGCATCGTACCATTCGCGTGATCCAAGCTACGCCATTTGTGTCTATACCCATAGGGATGTTTATCAGACCTTGTCCCTGTATGCCAAACCTGAATCGAACCTGGAACGGTATGATGCGGCCGGATGGCGGCAAGAAGAGTCGTGGTGGGAATGTAAACCCAGTACATCAGATTCTTGCCCGCTATTCGAGCAAGATGCCTTATTTGTGCAGAACAAAACAAAGTATCCGATCATCGTTACGCCCGGGGCCATCACGGTTTACCCGAACCAATATACAAGGTTGTTTGCTGATGACTTTGATGACTGCGCCAACCTGGAAGCCTGTACGGTTGAACTTTATACTCAAGATGAACACATTGGCGGCTTGACGGTTGACCTTCAGCATCATTTGAAAATTGTTGATATTTATTCAAACATTGATGTTGCATCAGATATCATCAAAATGGGTGAGTTTAATGCGGTGGAAGTGAAATAAAACCGTTTCGGAATAAACCCCGGTGCCCCATGTCATGGCACCGGGGAGTGTTCCCCCTGTTTTTATTATCAAACCGTGGCTTTTATTATCATTTTCTCCAGCCACGTACTTTTATCGAGGGAGTAGCGCTTCTTCTTATTGTCTCGTTGCTACACACTTGCATGAACATCGCTTCTATTTGTTATCTCAGTGTCGTTCATTGCATCGACGGTGATAAGATATCAATCATTGATGATTGCGTCAATAGGTTTTTAAAAAATAATTGAAAATAATGACGCGAAATGTGGGTCATTACATTTATTGCGCAACAAAATCAAAATACGTATCTGGGAACGGCTCATCGATCAACCGATAGTGCCACCATTCTTCGGTATAGCCTTTGAAGCCGCCATCTGACATGGCTTTTCTGAGAAGCACGCGATGTTGTTTTTCTTTCTCGGTTATTAAAGGATTATTTTGGTGGGAAATGGGATGAAACAAATCAAAGCTGGATCCCATATCCACGGTATTATCATCTAAGAACGGAATTTTTTCGCCATTCTTTAACACACGTTCTGTCACCGTGACAGGTTTCAACGACGTATCCAACGGCAAGAGGGTCAAATCAAACGTGCTGCCACGCGTATGCTCTGAGTGAGGCGAGATAAAACCTTGTTCAAAAATTTCATGTTTGGTCAGCGTAGGATAGTAATTCGCTTTACCTGAGGTATCATCGTCTTCGCTCCATTCAAGGAACGAATCCACAGAACGTTGTGGGCGGTACCCATCATAAACAACTAACTGATAACCTTGTTTTTTCAAGACAGCATGAACAGATTTCAACGCTTGTGCCGCTTTCTCGGTACAAATAATGCGATTGACCGTATAACCTGGAACTGGTTTGCCCATAAAGTTTTCAGAGCCAAAATAACGTACATCTTCAATGATGGTCGGATCAACCTCTGTTAAAAACACAAATCCATCGGGCAGCGAGTTTGTTTTATCGGCAGCCATACTCATCGTACTGAACATAATCACTCCTAGCACAGATAATAAACACTTTTTCATACTAATCCAACCAACACCTTCACATCGTCTATATCTGCGCGCTGCATCGGTTTACCCGAGATTTGGCAACGAGCATGAAACTTCATTGTTTTTTCGGGGAAGATGACGGCATCGATGGTGCTTTCCGCCAGATAAAAACGAATGACAGGGAATATTTTAAACTGTTTATCGAGCAGTTGCATCCTTTGTTCCGTCGATTCATGAGGAATATTTAAATTAATGAGGTGAATCATCACTTCCTCTGAGGTGGATGCAAAGACATGCAGTTCAATATTTGCATGCACGGTGGCGCTGCCATCGAGCACCATGCCCGTCAGATGCGGATCAAAGCTTTTCAAAATCAGCATGGCGCGATATGCTTTCTCGCGCAACGTGGTGAGCGCTTTTTCACGATGAGGATCGGTGAATAAGGTTTGATGCGTAATGAGGGCTTGCTGAACTTCTTGGTGGGTGGGGAGCATATTGGAATCGACTCGCGTAAACCCCAGCGCTTTTAATGCGCGGCGTTTGGCGGATTCATAATCAGCAATGCCATGGTTTGCCATCCATTTTGCTGCTTCTTGTGCGATGGTTTCTCGCAACTGGAATTGGCGCTTTGAACACTTTCTCATGATCACACCTTCCTGCCATTAAAATAGATGTTGAGGATCTCCGACAGCTTCACTTCCAGCATTATCAACGCGTGTATTATTAAGCTCGTTAATGTCGACAACTTCGGCGTCGCCATCGATCATATTATTCTCATCACTACCGTCATGATCATATTCATCAGGGTGATCAGAGGCATGTTCTGTTGGAACCGTATCGAGGGTAAATAATTCAAATTCAGCATCTTGTTGATTTGGGCTGGCTAATAATCCCGACTCTGGATCAATGCGAACACTGACGACATCGTCAGGTTGTGGGATAAAACGTTCAGGTTTGTCTTTCAATGCATAACGCATAAAATCTACCCAGGTTGGTAATGCGGCCTGTGCACCGTATTCACCCAAGGAACGTGTGGTATCAAAACCAATCCAGCTTGTGGCGACGATATCAGGATTAAAACCGGTGAACCAACCATCGTGCTGATCTTGTGTGGTACCTGTTTTGCCGCCGATATCCGAGCGGTTCAATACTTTCGCGCCGACAGCGGTACCGCGGCGGACAACATCACGTAACATATCGCTCATGATGTAGGCATTCTCAGCTGTGATCACCCGCGGCGCTGCGTGCACGCTGACGAGCGTATGACTGAAGAAAGGCATGATGGTTTCGGGTGTGCAAGGGTCGCATGCAAAAGCAGGGTTTGCGTGTTCAATCACTTTGCCTTCATCGTTGCGAACATGGTCAATCACATACGGGGTGATTAAGAAACCGCCGTTTGCAAATACCGCAAAGCCACGTGCCATTTGTAATGGGGTGACGATGTTTGTGCCTAGCGCGAGTGATAATCCGAGTGGAATGGTTCCTTTTGCAAAACCAAAACGTTCGATGTAAGCAATCGCTGTTTCAAGGCCAGTACCCGCTAATACGCGAATCGAGACGAGATTGCGTGAACGTACTAAGCCCATGCGCATACGGGTTGGGCCATAAAATTTGCGTTCATAGTTTTGTGGGCGCCACACGTTGTTTTGATCCTCCATGACGATCGGTGCATCATTGACGAGTGTTGCTGCGGTGAAGCCATTATCTAATGCTGCAGAATAAATGAAAGGTTTGAAGCTGGAACCGGGTTGACGTTCTGCTTGTGTCGCCATATTAAAATTATTGTGATAAAAATCGAAGCCACCGACGAGTGCCAAAATCGCGCCATCTTCGGGGCGTATGGCAACAAAAGCGCCTTCGACTTGAGGACGTTGTGCCATCAACCATTGGTTATCAGCGGTTTTATATAAACGGATGACACTGCCAGGACGAACACCCAATTGAGACGCACTGCGTGTGCCGAATGATAAGACGCTGCTGGGTACGGTGATCGTATGGCGATCGCCCAGTAACAATTCAGTGGTGTTGTCTTTTAATGAAAGTACTAATGCATTTTCAAGCGGACCTGCTTTAGGGATGGTGCGTAATGCTTTGATCATCGCATTGCGATCACTGCTTAACGGTAACTGTTTCACGACGCCCCGGAACCCGTGACGTCTGTCATAGCTTACTAAGCCTTTATCGAGTGCATTATTGGCAGCCATTTGCAAATCACTGTGCAAGGTGGTGTAAACCTTAAAGCCCATCGTGTAGGCATCTTCGCCGAGTTGATTGAACAATACTTGACGTGCCATTTCTGCCACGTAGGGGGCTTCGACCTCGACTTGAGGCGCATGATAGTAGGTTTCGATCGGGGCTTTCATGGCCGCGTCGTATTGTGCTTGAGTGATGTAGTTTTCAGAGAGCATTGCATCTAATACGTGAGTGCGTCGATCGAGTGCACGTTCTGGGCTCGTGATGGGGTTCATGGTGGAAGGCGCTTTTGGCAATCCTGCAATCGTGGCCATTTCAGCGAGGGTAAGGTCATTCAATGTTTTGCCATAATAGACTTCGGCGGCAGCGGAGACGCCATACGCGCGTTGTCCCAAATAAATTTTATTTAAATACAATGCCATGATTTCTTTTTTGGAAAATTCTTTTTCTATTTGAAGGGCTAATAAAATTTCATTGATTTTGCGCACGTAGGTTTTTTGAGGGGATAAAAACATGTTACGGGCTAATTGCATGGTGATCGTACTACCGCCCTGGCCTCGGTTTCCTTCCGTCAAGACGTGATGGGCTGCACGGATGAGTCCGCGGAAATCTACACCGGCATGGTCGTAGAAACGGCGATCTTCGGTGGCGATGAAAGCATTAATGAGGGCGGGGGGGACATTTTCAATTTTGACGGGGATCCGGCGTTTTTCGCCAAATTGGCCTATGAGCTTGCCATCAATGGTGTAGACGCGTAAGGGGGTCTGTAGGCGAACGTCCTTCATCATTTCGACGGAAGGGAGTTGATCGCTCATATAGATCACGCCTACGACGACCGCAAAGGCAACGAGGAGACCTAAATTGAAAATCAGTGTGAAGATACGTATCATGAGGGTTATGCAACCAACCAGTTATAATCTTAAGGGCCCTATCATATCAAAAATCAATATACTCAGTATAGCGTATACTCATTTAAAATATTATTTACCCCGAACATGAAAAAATAAGGTACAATCCCGCGCATCTCGACAATAACAAACAACAATAAAAACGAGAAAAACAATGAATAACAAAGAGATAGTGACGTTTTCGCACGCCAATGGAAAAGTGGATGTTTGGGTCCCAAGCGATTGGGTTGACGTCACGGTATTGCATTGGCCGGGCAAGACACATCGATATCGGGTATGGCAGCGTATCTGCGAAAACTTTATTGATGCAGGGGGGATATGCCCGGGTCCCTTTAATTTTGAACAAGTCTTCGATCCATCTGAGCAAAAAACCTGGGTATCCGTTTTGCAGCTCCAGCAGGATAAATGGGCCTTTATCCCTACGCAGCGGGAGCAGGTACAGCTTTTAACCGCCCCCAAGGCCATGGCCAATCAATTCCTCCCACGGCACAAAGCCCCGTTTACACTGTTGGCATACCGTTGGATGGGCCAGATTGAGCTTTGTGCCTACCGTCTAGGGGTACTCCAGTATGCTCAACGAGGGCGGGAGGTTACCGCCGTCTGGTCGCGGGTGATTCAGGCGATGCCTGTACTGGCCGCAGCACCTTTATATAGTATGGAAGAACCGCTCACCCGGTTATTTGAGGCGCATCACAGTGTCTGCCATACCTTGCCTTTGGGCCGGAGTCGGCTGGCACGACTTTTTGCGAGCATGCGTGAAGGCGGTAGCGAATGAATTTGCTAGAAAACCATGCGCAGGTCTTTCGCCGTAACGTTTGTTGTGCGGTGGTCTTATATACATCGATAGGCATCGTAGGCGCGGGCTGGGGGGTAGCCACGACACGTGCGCTCAATCATCACGTTTCATCGCTCGAAACCCAAGTACAGCAATTAAAAAAAGGGCTCGAAGAGCAGTCATTTATCACCATCAAAAAAGAGGATACTCAAACAATGGAAGACGTCAAACATCATTTAACCCATTTATTTTCAATTCCGCTGCCAGGGATTTCATTTAGCGTCCTATCGCTCGATGAAGAAGGCATGCACGTTAGAGGGAATGCACGAACGGCTGAGTCATTAGAAACATGGTTGGGCCATGTTTCCGAAGCATTTTTAGTTGATAGAAAGACATCGCAACCAAAATCGGGGAGAGGATTGGTTTTCGAGGTGTTGTTGCATGAAAAGTCTTGAGTCCTGTGAGCCATTGTGGCGAGACGGCATTCACAAGCAATGTATCTACGGCGTATTGATCGGCGTGATGATCATGGCAAGTGTGCACATTGGGTTGGTTCAACCCAAGCAAGAGCGCATTCATTATTTATTAGACGAAGTCACACGATTAGAGCGTTTAAGTGTGATGAGCGTGCAAGAAGAAATGATGGATGTGGTCAGCGCCTCTGAACAGTCCTGTTCGTGGGAAAAGGGAATGGACGCATGGCGAATGACGGGCGACTTTACGACAGTTTATGATTGTGTGTTGCACGAAGAAAATACACGTGTGGTCGACTCGATGCGTTTGCAAAAGCACATGATGGGTGTGAGTGTGGTGCTCGGTTTTAATGAGATGCCTGCATGAAGTATTGTTGGTTGTTGTGGTTTTATGCGTTGGCAGGGTTTGCCCAAGTTGATTTTGATCCATTCGATGATGGCAGTATAGTATTGGACTATGACCAACCTTATTTGAGCTTGCATGCAACAGACGTACCGATTGCGATGTTGCTTGAACGTGTTGCGAAGGAAACAGGCACCAATATCATTGTGCAAGGTGATCTTTCAGAGAAGGCAACCTTGCATTTAAATCATGTTCCATCGGAGGGGGTGTTATTAGCATTGTGTGATACATTTCATTTGCAGTCATCAAAGCGCGAAGGGTTTATTTGGGTAGGTTCGCCTAAAGAGGGGGGCGAACCGCAAGAAACGCGTGTTTTTCCGATCCGATACGGTGAGGCCAAAAGCTTGAAAAAAGTATTTGAAAATCAGCATGGCGTGTTGTCAAATACAGGCAGTGTTCGGACAGATGAGCGGACGAATGCGCTGATCATTACGGATGATGCATTGCATTTATCAAGCGCTGAAAAGCTGCTCAAAAGTTTGGATGTGCCTGTCAAGCAAGTGTTTATTCAGGCGAGAATTCTCAATGCGTCGAAAGGGTTTTCCAAGGCACTGGGAGTGAGCCTTTCTGCGGAACATGATGCGGCTTATGCGTCTTTTCAAGGGAGATCACCCGCGGGCGATTTTGGGCAATTTCAAATCACGTTAGCCAGATTGGCAGGGAACATTGCGCTCGACACACAAATTTCTGCTGCTGAAAAAAATAATGAAACAGAAGTGATTGCGATGCCAAAAATATTAACGGCTGATCAACAAAAGGCGACGATCAAGCAGGGTAAAGAATTGGCGTATGAAGAAACATCGGCCAGTGGTGCAACGAGTTTGCGATTTAAAGAAGCGGTTCTTGAGTTAAGTGTCACGCCGCATATTACACCTGATCTAGACATCATTTTAGATTTAAATGTGAAGCACGATGTGATGGGGAAGCTGGCCGAAAATGGGCAGCCGACGATAGACACGCAATCGATTGATACACAAGTCCGATTGCATGACGGAGAAACGATTGTGCTCGGGGGTATTTATTCGAATACACGATTAAATCAACGGCAAGATGTACCTTTTTTGAGTAAAATTCCGTTGATTGGGTTGTTATTCAGGGACCGATACCGTGAGGATGACAAAAACGAATTATTGGTTTTCGTCACACCCACAGTCGTGTCTGAGTAGGGGTTAAACATTTTTTTATGTCTTAGTGCCTATTATGCCCTCTCTTACTCCCCCCTTTGGAAAAGGGGGGTAGGGGGGATTTGTTATATAGCATTTTCTTTAGGGGTTAAACATCACATTTCATCGAGCATAAACAAAATCAACTGCGCACTATTTTGAGCAGCTTGTTTCAAAAATGTTTCGAATGAAATGGCAGATTCTTTGCCGGCAATATCGGAGAGTGCGCGGATGACGACGAAGGGCACATCGAACTGATGGCAGACTTGGGCGACGGCAGCGGCTTCCATTTCGACGGCGTGGACGTTTTTAAATTTTTCATGGATACGAGCGATATAGGCAGGCTCATTGACGAAGCTATCGCCGGAGACGATGAGGCCTTGAGTGACATGCATATCCATTTTATGGGCGGCGCGCGTGGCGGCATCGACGAGTTGGTGATTGGGCAGGAAGGCGGCGGGTAATTTGGGGATTTGCCCGTGCTCATAGCCGAAGACGGTGACATCGACATCGTGGTGACGTACTTCGATGGAGATGACAACGTCGCCGATGTTTAATGCTTCATTAAGTCCGCCTGCGCTGCCGGTATTAATGACGCAGCGTGCTTTAAATCGGTCGATTAACAGGGCGGTACCAATGGCGGCATTGACTTTACCGATACCTGCCTGAACCAGGACCACGTTGTGGCCACGGATTTTACCTTGTAAAAACTCGTTACCAGCAATGGAGGTGAGGGTGATGTCGGTCATTTGCTGTTGAAGAAACGCTGTTTCTTCTTGCATGGCTGCGATAATACCTATCATGGAACACCTGTTATGTTAATGGAGGGTGGGAGGCAGTTTACCTGATTTTGCCCCTCACTATCAATACATGCTCAATGGGCACACAAATTAACTTGCGTGTTATACTGATAGGTATGATTGTCATCGAAAAAAAACTCGTGCTCATAGGCATGCCCGGAGCGGGCAAAACGACGGTTGGTCATGAATTGGCCACACGCGCTGATATTCCTTTTTTTGATACAGACGCCATGTTGTCTGAGGCATTACACGATACGGTTGCCAATATCATTGAATCCAAGGGTGAGCCTTATTTTCGTCATAAAGAGGCGTTGGTGATGCAGCGTTTGCTTCGTCCCTTTTATGGTGTATTATCGACGGGCGGCGGGTCGGTCATGGATCAAAACATCCGGCCTCTGTTCAAAGCGCATGGTGTGATTTATCTTCGTGCTACGCCTGAGACGTTAGCCTCACGGCTGGAGCAAACGGAAGATCGTCCATTATTGAAAGGGGCGGGCACGTTAAAGGAAAAGCTGGAAGAGACGTTAAAGCAACGTCAGCCGGTGTATGAGTTCCTTGCTGATTTTATTGTTGATGTGGATGCCATGACGCCATCGCAAGTGGTTGAAGCGATCGCAGCGCATTTTGAGCTTGTCTTAGATGACGCTGGTATTATTATTCAAACTGAGTAGGAGTTCCCATGGCCCTTCAAAATGATCGTTTAATCAAAGCATTATTGCGTCAACCGGTAGACAAGACACCTGTCTGGATCATGCGACAAGCGGGGCGTTATTTACCTGAGTATCGTGCATTACGCGCACAAGCGGGCAGTTTTTTGAATTTAATGCGCACGCCGGAGTGGGCATGTGAAGCAACGTTACAGCCTTTGGCGCGATTTGATTTAGACGCGGCAATTTTATTTTCTGATATTTTAACGATTCCGGGCGCGATGGGGTTGGGGTTAAATTTTGCGGAAGGTGAAGGTCCGCAGTTTGCTTATCCGATCAAAAACGCTGCGGATGTAGCAAAATTACATGTACCAGATCCGGTTGCTACGATGCCCTTTGTGTACGATACGATCCGGTTAATCAAGCAAGAATTGCAAAACAAAGTGCCGTTAATTGGTTTTGCGGGTAGCCCATGGACATTGGCGACCTACATGGTGGAAGGGCGTGGCACGAAAGAATTCGCGAAAGTAAAAGAGATGATGTACGCGTCACCTGTGGTGATGACGCAGTTGCTGAAAATATTGAGTGACAGTGTGACGGAATATTTGAATGCACAGATTGATGCTGGTGTAGATGCGGTCATGATTTTCGATACGTGGGGTGGTGTATTAACCCCGCAAGATTATGTAAAATTTTCGTTAGAGCCGATGCAGCGGATTGTAGAAGGGCTGAAGAAATCACGTAACGGTCAACGCATTCCGAACATTTTATTTACGAAAGGTGGCGGCCAGTGGTTAGAGTTAATGAGCGACACGGGCTGCGACGCATTGGGATTGGATTGGACAATTAATATTGGTGAAGCACGCGAACGTGTTGGGAACAAAGTCGCTTTGCAGGGGAATTTAGATCCAGCTGTGTTGTACGCACCTGCGGAAGTGGTTGAAGCTGAAGTGACACGCGTGATGAATTCATTTGGGAAGCATCCGGGCCATGTGTTTAATTTAGGACATGGAATACATCCGGGGATTGATCCGGAGAATGTGAAAGTATTGGTGGATACGGTGCATAGGTTGTAGGGTGCCTCTTCAATCAAAACCCAATCAAGAAACCTACGCCCAATAGGGGATATAACCTGCCCGAGGGTGCTCTATATCTGCAGGCTTGATACCCCTTATGCCGTATATCTTTTTCTGACGTCACTTATTGACGTCATAACGTTAATGAGCTATACTATCCCCTATATAGGGTAGTAATGGATTATTTTAAATGAATTCCAAGCATAGAAAAACGCTATTAGCCATTTTCGAGAAGCCGGTACGAAAAAACATCCTGTGGAGCGAGATTGAAAGTCTTTTTAGCGCGATAGGCGCTAACATTGTTAATAAAGGCGGATCTGTTGTAACCATAGAAATGAATGGAAAGCCACACACTTTCCATCGCCCGCATCCTGAAAAAGAGGCAAAGGCTTATAAGGTGAAACCATGAGTATCATGAAATATAAAGGTTATATTGCTCAAATTGATTACAGTGAGGAAGATGAAGAATTTTTCGGCTTTGTTGTCAATATTTCTCAGGATCAAATTTCATTTGGTGGTACTACTGTGAAACAGCTTAAAAAGCACATGGAAGAAGCCATAGAAGGTCATATAAGAAATTGCAAAATGTTAGGTCTTGAACCAGAAAAGCCCTATAGCGGACGAATTACCTTTAGAACAACTCCTGAAGAGCATGCTCTTTTTGTCGAAGCCGCATTCCGCTCAGGTAATCGTTCATTGAATGAGTGGATGGAAGAAGTACTTATGCATGAAGCGGAAAGAAAATTGAATGAAGCTCGACAAAATTAAGTTTTTTCAAAGAGCGTTGCGTACAGGGTAATGATTACCTCCTCTAACGACAAGTAACGACAAGTGGCGTATCTGAGCATTGTGCTCAAAGGTAAACAATAAATGATAAAAGAATTTAAAAGCTGGTTTGCATTCAATCCGCCTGATTCTGCTACCTTGGAGGACTGGGAAAAGTTTGGCATTCAGTTCAAAGCTGAGGCCCCTATTCGATATTACCTCAATCGGATTGTCGACCTCTTCGAGTATCGCGTTATAAATAAAATAAAGGATGCCAAGTGGTGGATAAGGCATAGAACCACTGAAAAATACCACCTGGTTGATACTGGACTATCCCCTGGGTATTATGATGCAGACACGCGTATGCTGCACAGTGTGTTTTCAATTTTGAAAGACTTCGTTGAAATTGAGTGTGCCAGCATGTATCGGATATTTTATCCGTGGCGATCAAAAGTGATGGACAATAAGCGCTGTGGCGTTGAATACATGAAAGCCATGGGCAAGGCCAATGAAAAAGAAAATCCTAAATACTTGCGTGCAACTCAAGTGCTATTAGAATCCTACGACTATTGGACTGTCCAGCGCCCAATATTGGTCCAAGAACTGGATGCCTTTCTTGAGGCGCGTCCTACCCCTGATGACAATTCTGCGAAAGAATATTTTAAGAAGGAGAAAAGTCTTGATAGGCAAGATACCTTATATCTTCAAAAAATAGCAAAACATCGGCAATTCATGTGGACTTAAGGAGATATTAATGTCTCATCACAGTGGAAGTTATATGTTAAACGAAGTGTTTCATATGATGGAAGATGCCAACATTTTGCAACACCTCGATCCGAAAATACGATATAAGTTCATTGTAAGTGTTATGGCTGCGATCGTATCAGGCCGCAGGCCTGTAAGATGCTAGCCCTGGGTTAGGTGCGCGAAGCGGCACCGTAACCCAGGGTAATGATGGAACAATTTAATGAGCGCCGAAAGCGCGCAAGAAATTCTTTGATTATGATCAGATTGATATGGAGGCATTATGAAAATTTGTTCAGTAGTCTGAAAGAGGAATCAATAAAACATCATGCGAAATAAATTGGAAAAGAGGTCTTGGCGCGCTTACAGTGCTCATTAAATTGTTCTATCATTACCCAGGGCGGCGCATCGCAGCGCTCGCTTGCCCTGGGCTAAAATCTTTGAGGCCGTTGGCCTCTTAAATTAGATGCGATTGCCTTGCGTAGTGGCGCGCTCTAGGCTGTAGGGGCGAAACATCTTTCGCCCTCTAGGGGCCATGAGGCGCCCATTAAGGCTTCATGCCTTTATTGTTATTGATTGACCAGTCAATTCTTCTATTCTCAGGAAGCTGGTTCAAAGTATCAGGATTATCCCTATCCTTTCTCAATACTTCCTCTAATTTTTCGACTAATCTTTCGGGGGAATCACCAAACCAATCATGAAGATTGAGCGTTTTTTCGGGTGCAGACCCAACAGGTTCAGCCTTAATTTTTTTTATTGCCTCATCATAAACATCGACAGAGATATCGAAATATTTCGCTTCCCTTCCAAAGTGGACTATATCATCTATTTTTTTATCATCGGCATTATCAAAAGTACTATTAGGAGGTAGATTTTTGTCCTGGTCATATTTCATCTTAGATGCATCGTATTCACATTTAAATCGTGCAAAATCTGCGTCATTTCTGTTCTCAGCCAATTTCATTCGAATAAAGGCATTCATAACATCTTCTTTAGAAACTTTAGGAGGTTCGGCCCAGGATGAATTTGGACTAACTTCAAGGACGAGTTGAGTCACAAGACGTTCACTTGCCTCATCCATGGTCTTAGATTCAATGCACTTCCTTGCAGCGTCCAAAATACGCTTTTTTACATCATCAGGATTAATAATATGGCCGGTTGGTCCGACACAGGCTTTTTCAATCTGGATGATGGCTTTATTTTGATCTTCTTCAAATTTTGCACTCATATGATTGCATAAAATAACATATATTCCTTGATATTTCTTATTTTCTGGGAATGCATCTTTATTGCCGGTAAGCTTTCGAATTTTAACAGCTGTTAGTGCCTTTCTTTTATCAATGTTGTTAGAATCCATGTCATAATCAATGGACGTAAATTGGTAGTCCTTAGATGCCATTACAAGACGGTCCGTGGTTGTTATCAGTTTCCTGTTACTATTGCTCTTAACTAACCGATGACGCTGGTCATTTTCAATGACATTAAAAATTTCTTCAACCATAGCATGAACATCTAAAGGACGCCTGCGTGTCAGTAAAGAATTAAGTATATGTGCAAACCGCCCATTCAATCCTTGATTGGAAGGTTGTATCATTTCTAAATAATCTTGTATATGCTTTTCAAGTACATCCTTACGTAATTGAAGTTCTGTTTTACGCTCTTGAAGTTCTACTTCATCGTAACTATCTGGTTTAATGGGTTTAAATCGATTAAATTGATTAAATGCTAATGCAATCAGAAAATTAGGATTTAGCTCATCGTATATTATATTCGGACGATCGGTAAAAAGAGGGTCAAAAACCTTTAATATACCAATATATTTTTCGAGAAGATCCTTGTCAAAATTTAACGCGATCATGGAGGCATTAGAAGCACAGAGTATGAAGTGGTCGATCCGTAATTTTGTCTTCTCATCAAGTTGATCTGTGCTTGCTATTAAAACTTTAGCATAGGGAGCAAGTGCTTCTGTAGCTGATCTTTCTTCAGTACCCTTCAAAATATCGGAAAAAACATTTTTTATTCCTGTGATCGCAATTTCAATACGGTTCAATTCTGCTTCTTGTTTAACTTTCAATTCAGCTAAAGCAGTTTTATGCTTCTTTACCAATTCTTCAATTTCTTTTACATTTTGGTCATGCTCATCAGTTTTCCTATCGATATCTTTTTTAGTTTTCTCCACATCAGCTTCTAAAGTCTGAATATAAGCCTTTCTAAAAGGCGATGCTTGTTGCGAAATTAAAGCGAGGTAAAGTTCCTTGTGCTCTTGCAGAGTATTTAGATACTTTATATCCTTGACGAAAACATTACACTGATTTTCAAGAAGAACAGATTCTCGCTTATGTTTTAAGTTGAGTAATTCAGTCTTTCTATCATGTAATGACTTCAATTCGACTGTGCTTAGAAGTTGATTCTTTTCAGGCTCAAGCGCATTTATTCCCGCTTCTGTGTCGGTAATATTATTATTAAGTTTCCCAACCTCCGCGACATGTTGGTTATTCATAATCAACATAGCTTGACCATGCACTGCCGTTGTGGCAGCAAGATCTAGTTCAAGTTTTGTGGCATCAGCTATTTCAGTATGTTGCTTATTTGTTAACGTAACCATATCGGCTTGTTGTTGCTCCTGCAGTGTTTGAAATTCTTGCTCTGCATTTTCAATTTCTTTATCAAGCGACTCCAGCTCTCTGGTATCTTCGGATGTAAGTGCAACTAATTCTCTGATTTGGAGATCGAGTTGGTCATTAAGTGCTTCGTCAAAAGGGTTGGGTTGGTTTTGAGAGATAGGACGCTTCTGGCCTTCTAGAGAAATGAATTGCTGTTGCTTTAACTGTAATTGATCATGTTTCTGAATACGGGATTGCTTCAAAATTTGAATTTTCTGATTTAATAACGTGAGCGTTAAATCCTGTTGAGCCACAAACAAAAAATATTCGAGTCGGTGAAATTCAGTTAATAATGGAATGCCCGTCAATTGCGTAGATGGCAGTGCCTGTTTAGCTTTATTGACAACATTCTCTGCATTTTTTGATGCGATAGTCTGACCGGCGATTAGCTTCTCATCCTGTCTTTTATGACTTGCTTTCTGATCGTCGCGATCTTTTTGTTGAACTTTTTGTATTTCTGCTTGAGCGCTGTGAAGATCCGCTAGCGTTTTACGTTGAGTGTCGTGTTGCTGTACGAGGATTTCCATAGTACGAAGTCGAGGACGATCGGTGGTGAGATCTTTTTCGAGTGTAGCAATGTCATTTTCCAACCTCTCCAGACTAGCACTGAAGGATCGGGTAGGTCTCTCCAATAGGCGACCTTGTCGGAGCAATTCTTGAAGTGTGAATATGTCATGTTCTAATAAAGCAATGGACAGCTTTAAGGATTCATATTTATGACGTTCATTTTGAAGATCTTGCTCCAATAACATGGTTTGCATTGTTTGAAGATCTTTTAAAGCGTTACCGACTGGCTCCGTAGCCAGTTGTTTAAGAGCAGATAATTCAACGTCATGGAATTTATTTTGGCGTTCGACAAGTTCAGCTGCATGCTTCTCAATAAGAGTCTTAATGCCCGTGACTTGTTGTTCAATGGCTGTTTTCAGTTTCGTTATGATTGAGTCAAGTTTTGCTCGTTCGGCGTTTAGATGTTCCCTTTGCTGATTGAGGTTCTCATTTTTCATGCTATCTAGCCAGGCTTTCGCAGGATCGATAGCGACAGGTACAGGGGCAAGACGAGGATCAGTGCTTTGCTCTTGCAGCCGTTCTTGTTGTTTAATGATGTGTTGCATTTCTAGCGCATAGCGGCTGAGCTGATGCATGACTTGATTCAAGGCTTGTTGTTGCTCATCTTTTAATAAAGCTAATTCATGGCGGTGTTGTTCTTCAGGTGTTCCAGCAAGATTGGACTTTGCCTTGCCTATTTTTAGAGACAGTTGATTGTCCGCTTTATTCTGCTGAGTGACTAAGTTAGACATTTCAATATGTTGGACATCTTCAAGATCTTTGCGATTATTGAATAAATCAAGTTGAATTTCTTTCTGTTCATTATGCAATATGTTAAGTTTCTTATTCTCAACGTCGATATCGTCATTAAGTTGTATCTGTTCAGATTCAATGGCTCCTGGAGTCCCTAAAGTAGCATCAGACTTTGCATTTTCAGCTCTGATATTATCTTTTGAACTGTTAATATCTATTTTTAATTTATCTATTTCTTGTTTTAAATTCGCGAACTCTGGGCCTAATAGATTGATTTTTATTTGCAAAACACCAAGTTGAGCTTGGAGCGTTTTTATTTCAGCTTCATGCGGAAGTGCATCTGGAATAGATGTTTGAAGACGCCCATTGTTAGCGACATTCAAAGCATGTTGTGCCTGTAATTTATTCAATTTTATTATTTGCCGACCAAGTCGATTGCCTTCTCTTTTGCTTTGACGCAATTGGTCAGCTAATGCCACTGATCTAGCCTCGTATTTCATGAGAGTCAATTCATTAAGATGCAATTCATGGCTGTGTGGTCCAATAGCAACATGCACATTATGATTCAGCTTTAATCGCTTTTCATTTATTCCATGTTGACGTTTTTGGTGCACACTTTGCAGTGTAATTCGTTGTCTTGCTTGTACCTGTTCTAAGTTTAGGAACTTGGGTTCGGCAAAAAGTTCAATGCGTGCTTGAAGTTGCGTTTGCTGTGTTGCATGCAGCTGTTTTTGTTCGTCAATTTGTCTGTTAAACAATTCGTCTCGATTGTTGTTGAATTGCTGACGGTCGGTGGATTGCTGTGTTTCCAGAGCTTTCCGCTCGTCAGTTTGTTTTTGGTTTAGCTGGTCAAGCCCTATTTTATCCTGCGCATGATGTTCATTAATGGCTGCATTCCGAACAACTGTTTGATCCGCTCTGCGCTTGTTTTGCTCGGCTGTTTGTGTTTGAACACATAGCCGAATTAAATTTTGTGTCGATGTGAGTTTACATAAAGGATCACTCTTCAAAATGCTTTCACGAACCTGCGCATGATTTCTTTGCAACTCTCTCATATCATTTGCTTGCTTTATGTCAAGAATTTCAAGTTCTGCTTGGAGCAGCTGTTCTCGATCGTTTACAAATTTGTCCATTTCAGCAAATTGGTCTTGATGCAATTCATCCCAATCTTTCTCTTGGTGTTCTGCTAAAGTTTTAGTTGCTTGAGCTTGTCGTTCGAGTTCATTATTGTGGCGTGCAATTTGCAATTTAGTTTGTTTTTTATGAAGGTCATACAATGGTTCTGGATTGATGGCTTGAACGACATGATGTGCCACTGTAGCTGCAGCACTTCCTGTGGCTGACAATCCCGCACCGATGCCTTGTTGTGCTGCTCGTTTTGCAGCCCTTGCATTTCGACTCATTTGGCGTAGTGTTCCGGCTTCAGGTGCAGCTTTGAGTAATGCTCGCTGAAATTCACTGATAGTCTGCTTTGCTTTTGCCTTTGATAAATCACTCGGCGTCACCTTATCAATTCCTACCGCGATAGTGCTCGTCACTGCGCCGACAGCTTGTGAAACCCCTGTCTGTATTTTTTCTTTCGTTGTTTCTTTTGGTAATGGTGTAATGCCTTCTTTAACTTTGTCAATCGCACGCTGCAGTAACGTAGGATCATGTGCAGGGTGAGTATAAATGCAGGGAGCGGATGTTGGGGCAAAGTCTCTCATGTAAGCTTGAATTGCGTATGTAACGAGTCCGGCTAGCCCTTTTACTTCAGCTGCTGATAATTCGGTGATAACATTTGTTGATATTTGCCTTGCCTTGAAGATAATAGATTTTCCAGCGTCTTCTTCCACGACTATTTCGAAATCTGCTCCACGACCTGGTAAATTGGTTCCAGGTGGTCCATTTTGTAGTCTATCTGTAAAATCATTAGTCCAGTCATTGGGCCCTCGAAAAAATGTGACCCATTCTGCATGATTGGGGACACGTACATTTTTATCTGCTTGATATGAAATATCGATACTTTTAGTTGCAGGATCTTGAGCTACATCAATGATTGACTGGGGACGGCGTTTTACCCCGCCAAAATCGTCAAAAATAATACCGTAATCTTCAATGGGTCTCGTGCCACGTTGTATTTCAAATTCGATTTCTACGCGGGATATAAATTCTTCATGCGCATACAATTTTTCTGCTGGCGTAAATGTTGTTTTAGTTCTGTGCGTCGTATAAAACTGAATGGAAGTGGCACCCTGAAGCTCTTTTGCGAGCGCATGCACACGCCCCGCATCAAGCGAATTAAGCTCTTCAAGATTATTATCAGGATTCTGACCTTTAGGCATCTGTAAAACCTCTATAAAAAACGATTACCGCACCCTTAATTATACGTATTTCTGGGCTCAGGTGCTAGTTATTCGTCTTTCATCTTGCCAAGTTAATGTCAAAATTCTTCAATGAAATGAAGGGGTTGTGGCGCTTGGTGGTAGGTCGATAGGCAAAAAGTTGTATCAAAATGTGAATAGTCAGTTAATCACTGCTAGACTCAAAGAATAAGAGAGTTCTGCTGTAATGACCATACATAAGAGGGCGAAAGGTATTTCGACCCCTACAGAAAAAATGAGATTGACACTATGCACAGAGATCACCGCTTCAAGCCGGCGTGGTGGCTTAAAAACCCGCACTTGCAAACCGTTTATGCACGTTTTGCGGGCCGTAAACGCGCTGTTCCTACCCGTCAAGAAATTGTTGAATTACCCGATGGAGACTTCATCGACTGCCGCTGGGCCGGTGGCGATGTGGGGCCTATCATTGTTATTCTTCACGGCCTTGAAGGTAGCGTCGAATCGCACTACGTCAAAGGCATGATGAGGGCCGCCTTGGCCTTAGGTTGGCGTTCGGTATTAGTGCATTTCCGTTCGTGTGGCGACTCATTGAATCGCTTGGCACGCACGTACCATTCCGGTGACACGGGCGATATCGCAGAATATGTGCGCATATTGCGTGAGCGTGAACCGAACACGCCTTTGATGGCCGTCGGTTATTCTCTCGGTGGCAATGTATTATTAAAGTGGTTGGGTGAAACAAAAGGAGAAAATCCTTTGGCCGCGGCAGTCGCGGTGTCCGTGCCGTTTGATTTGGATAAAGCCACCGCGAAAATGGCGCAAGGCATTTTCTGGGGATATCAACAGTATTTTTTAAATCCATTGAAAAAGAAAATCATAGAGAAGGCGAAATTGCTTAATCTCCCCTATGATTTAGCCGCGGTGAAAGCCATTGTGTCGATCCGTGAATACGATGAGCGCGTGACAGCGCCGCTACATGGCTTTAAAGATGCAATCGATTATTACCGGCAGTCAAGTTCTCGTATTTTCATGCCGCATATTAAAATTCCAACATTGGTGATTCAAGCCGAAGATGATCCCTTTATGGGCGCTAATACGATTCCTCCCGTGCATGAAGTGTCTGAACATGTGCGCATGGAAGTGTATGACCAAGGCGGCCATGTCGGATTTGTATCTGGTTTGAATCCGTTTAGACCCCAATATTGGTTGGAAAAACGTATCCCGATGTTCTTCGAGGAACAACTCGCTGCGTTAAAGAAGCCGTTTAGGGTGGCTTAAAAACTCATGCGTCTCTTGTAAGGGCGAAACATCTTTCGCCCAGCGGTTCTCATTTTGAATGCCGAATCTCTTACACAACGCATGGAGCTTAGCTATGTATCTCTTATCCCCCCCTTTGGAAAAGGGGGGTTAGGGGGGATTTGTTATATTAGCAAAAATCAGCTAGAATCCACGGACAATAATAACAGGGAGAACATCATGGTCTATTATCAAGAGCGTCTTAAACCATTTTCCCGCAAACTTCGCAAAAAACAAACAATAGAAGAATTGATGCTTTGGAAGAATCTTCGAAGAAAACAAATATTGGGTATTCAGTTTTATCGACAAAGACCCATTGGCAAATATATTGTCGATTTTTATGCGCCAACAGTTCGCCTGGTGATTGAAATTGATGGCATACAGCATTATACGAAGAACAATATGAAATATGATGAGGAACGTGATAATTATCTGAAGCACATTGGACTGGAAGTGCTGCGCTTCAACAATATAGAAGTATCGCGTTGCTTGGATATAGTCATTCATGTTATTGAACGGAAAATTC
Organism: Gammaproteobacteria bacterium; assembly: GCA_044445605.1. Lineage (GTDB taxonomy): Bacteria > Pseudomonadota > Gammaproteobacteria > JABCZS01 > JABCZS01 > CAWKDC01. The sequence goes on from JBIOEA010000001.1 coordinate 79,579, forward strand.
AAGGTAAACCTATCACAATTGAGCATGGCACATTAATTGAATTGTGTTGAATATAACAAATCCCCCCTAACCCCCCTTTTCCAAAGGGGGGGGATAAGAGATACATAGCTAAGCTCGATGCGTTGTGTAAGAGATTCGGCATTCAAAATGAGAACCACTGCATTTCACCCTTTACACTTGACAACTAAAGTTAACTGCTTTATCCTTCATCAAAATTGCAAGCTAATCAATTGGTTGCAAATAAATTGACATATCTCAGTTTGAGATATATAATAAAAAGGATAATAAGTCTCATGCACATCATTAGCCAAAAACGCATAGTGGATGCTAAACGTAAATTTCCTGATAGTGCTAGCGCATTAGATGGATGGTATAGGCTTGCAAAAGCAAATGATTTTCGGACATTTGCTGAGCTTAAACGTGTGTTTAGCAGCGTAGACAAAGTCGGGCCCCTTTATGTTTTTGACATTGGCGGAAACAAACTTCGATTAATAGCTTCGATACATTTTAATCGACAGAAAATATATGTAAGGGAAGTATTAGCGCATAGAGAATATGATCGAAATGATTGGAAAATACATTGAGGGTAACGATATGAAACAAATACATGCACTGGCCGAGCATTGGCGATACATCGCCCCATACGTTCTCGCTCCTAAAAACGATGAAGAGCTCAATAATCAAATTAAATCGTTAGATGAGCTATTGGACATCGTGGGTGAGAACGAGAATCACCCATTAATGGGTTTGGTAGATTTAGTGAGCGCGAATATCGAAGCTTATGAAAATAAACAGTTTGCTCACCAGATGGGCAATGGGATAGATGCATTAAAATTTTTGATGCGATCACATGGGCTTTCACAATCTGATCTGCCAGAAGTAGGCAGTCAAGGTGTTGTGTCTGAAATACTGCATGGGAAGCGGGAATTGAATCGCCGACAAATTGAAGCCCTGGCGAAACGATTTAAAGTTTCTTCCTCTACATTTCTTGCGGATCAACATCCCAGCTAAATCGGACGCTGCGCGATGACAAATGGTTTTCAATGGCATGCATGAGATGATGTAGGCATTCATGCAAATGTTGACGTTGCGTGGCTTGCAACAATAATTGTGCACGGAACTTGCCTTGGCGCTTTTCCATCAATGCAGGAATAGGGCCCAACACGGATAAATCTTTGGCATGTGCATTGAGCCACTGTTTCACTTCCATTAAAAAAGCCATCGGTGCATCTTGTTTCGGCGATTCAGCACGCAATAGCGTCATATGCCCGAAGGGGGGCAAGGATAATTGTGATCGCTCGATCATCGCTTTTTTCGCAAAGTGTGTATAGCCACCTTGTAACCATTCCATCAACAAAGGATGATCCGGATGATGCGTTTGTACAAAGACTTCACCAGGTAAATGTTCTCGGCCTGCACGCCCAGAAACTTGCGTCAATAATTGTGCCAAGCGTTCGGGTGCACGGAAGTCGCTCGATAATAAGCCTGAGTCTGCATCTAAAATGGCGACCAGTGTGACTTTAGGGAAGTGATGCCCCTTCGCCAACATTTGTGTGCCTAATAAAATATCGATTTCACCCGCATGCACTTGATCTAATACATCGGTCAATGCATTCTTTTTGCGAGTGGAATCACGGTCGACCCGCGCAATGCGCGCATGAGGGAAGCATTTCGTCAAATATTCTTCGATACGTTGCGTCCCTTGTCCGAGCAATACATAACTGGGGCTGCCGCACTCTTTGCAGCGCATCAAGGTTTTTACCTGATGATCACAGTGATGGCAAATTAACCGTTTGTCTTGATGGTAAGTGAGATGTGCGTCGCAACGAGGGCAGGTGGCAATCCATCCGCAACCATGGCACATCCACGTCGGCGCAAATCCGCGACGATTCAAAAATAGTAAGACTTGTTCTTTGCGTTCGAGTCGTTTTGCGATGGCTTCTAATAAGACAGGAGAAATATTCGCTTCCATCCGCTCATTGCGCAAATCAATCAATCTGAGTGGCGTTTTTAACCCCTGTGCGCGCTCAGTGAGTGATAACGTCGTGTAACGGCCAATGTCCGCCTGCTTCATGCTTTCAAAAGATGGCGTGGCCGAACCTAATATCACGGGGATCCCTAAGGCTTTCGCGCGCCAAACGGCTAGGTCACGTGCATGATAACGGAAACCTTCTTGCTGTTTGAACGATAAATCATGCTCTTCATCAATGATAATCAAGCCTAATGTGGGCGCTGGGACAAAAACCCCCGAACGTGTGGCGATAATGATCTGAATCTCATTGCGCTGCGCGGCTAACCATGCTTGTGCGCGTGCCCCATCGGCAAGCCCTGAATGTAAAACAGCCACGGGTAATCCAAAACGCGCTTCGACACGGGAGACAATTTGGGGCGTTAATCCAATTTCAGGCACAAGAATAAGAACTTGTTGCCCCGCCGCTAAAACGGGTGCCATCGCTTGCAAGTACACTTCAGTTTTGCCACTGCCGGTAATCCCGTGTAATAAAGACACGTGAAAGGTATCTCGATGTTCGGTGATATGCGTGAGCGCTTTGTGTTGTTCTTCTGTGAGTATGGGAGGAACATCGCGTGCGCACGTCGGGGCCGCCCATGTTTTTTGACGAGGCATTTTCCCGAGACGCAATGGGCCTGGGAGGCAATGGCTGAATACATCGCCAATGGGATGATGGTAATACTGCGCAGCAAATCGGACGAGTGACAGTAAATGTTGATCGAAAAGAGGCACCTCATCAATCACATTCTCAATCGGTTTGAGTTTATTGAGCGCAAAGGCACTTTCATGAGAGGTCCCCAGTACAACCCCAACGCATTGACGTTTGCCAAAAGGAACCGTGACGCGAGCGCCTATCACCGGGACGCCATCATTGGGCGCCAAATAGTCGAACGTCTTCCGCAGCGGGGTTGGGACCGCAACTTGCAGGATGAGGGGCTTTTCGGTAGTCTTGGAGCACATCTTGTCATTTTAGGGGTTCGAATGAAAATAGTCACGTGGAATGTGAATTCTTTGCGAGTGAGGTTATCGCACCTGGAAGCGGTGATTGCCCAACACGCCCCAGATGTCATTTGCTTGCAGGAAATTAAAGTTGAGGATGCGCACTTCCCGATGGAGGCAATTGAGGCGTTAGGGTACCAAGCGACGTTTGCGGGGCAGAAGTCCTATAATGGTGTCGCCACGTTATCGCGCCTGCCTCAAACCGACGTCGTAAGCGATTTTGCTGAAGCTGATGCAGAGCGTCGTCTGTTGGCGTCCACGGTCGATGGCATCCGCATAGTCAATGTATATGTGCCCAATGGCCAATCGCCGGACAGCGATAAATATGTTTATAAATTAGGATGGCTCGCGCGGTTGAAAGCGCATCTGCAAGAGGAACTCGTGAAGTATCCCAAATTGGTTGTGTTGGGGGATTTTAATATCGCACCCGCCGATATTGATGTCTATGACCCGATTGCTTGGGCAGGGCAGGTGTTGTGTACGGATAAAGAACGTGATGCGTTGCGTGACATCATGAGCCTCGGACTAGTCGATACCTTTAGAATGCACCAGCCTGAGCCTGGCCATTATTCTTGGTGGGATTATCGTACGCGTGCGTTTGAGCGCGGTCGTGGGTTGCGGATTGATTTGATCCTGGCCAGTGAAGCATTAGCGCCGAAGGTTGAAAGCTGTGTGATTGATGCCATGCCGAGAGCGTGGGAAAGACCGAGTGATCATACGATCGTGATATTAACATTATCGTAGGGCATAAATTCTGGATATAAAAAAGGCGCCCATAAGGCGCCTTTTCTTGAAGAGGGGCGAAAGATATTTCGCCCCTACATCATTTAAGCTACTTCAGCTTCCGTCGTCGTAGACGTTGGAGCCGTTACAGCGGTAGTGGTTGTCGTGGTGCCTTTAGCTTTACGGCCACGTTTTTTACCCGTTACTTTCGTTCCGGTTGTTCCCGTTTTACCCGTACCTTTGCCAGAAGTTGTTCCTTTAGAACCACCTTTGGAGCCGCCTTTAGAACCTGTTGTTCCGCCAGTCGATTTGGAAGCAGATTTAGCAGCCAATGCTTTCTTGGTTGCTTGAGCTTCTTTTTTCCAGTTAGCTTCGAATTGAGCGATTGCTTTTTGCAATCCAGCCAATTTCTTCGCTGCTTGTGTGGTTAAGCCATGAGCTGTGGTATGAGCAGCCAATTGCTTTTCAGCAGCCGTTGCGCCAGCTTGTGCTTTAGCCACAGCAGCTTTGATCTTCGCGGAAATGCCACGTGGGCCTTTTGCAGCAGATTTAGCCTGAGTAAGAGCGGCTTTCAATTTAGCCAATTCTTTCTTGTGAGCAGCTTTAGCCGTTGCCAATGCTTTTTTGCCGTCTTTCAAGTCACGAACAAGTTCAGCTTTGCCTGTTTTCAATGCGCCAAGAATGGCAGAAGAGAATTCAACTACAGTGCTCTTCGATTTAGCGGTAGTTTTTTTGGACGTGGCGGTTTTGCTCGTCTTGCGTTGCGTAGATTTCTTTGGCATGGTATTCTCCGAAATGAAAAAATGATTTTGCAAATTATACATCATTTGCACAAAAATGCTAAATAATAGTAGACGGTTTTTTATCTTTTTCAAAGAAGGAGCAAAAAATGGCATTTGTGGTGACTGAAAATTGCGTGCGTTGCAAATACACCGACTGTGTGGAAGTGTGTCCTGTCGATTGTTTTAGGGAAGGCCCTAATATGCTGATCATCGATCCGGAAGAATGCATTGATTGCGCGCTGTGTGAACCGGAATGTCCCGTGAACGCCATTTATGCAGAAGACGATGTACCTGAAGATCAAAAAATGTTTATTCAGTTTAATGCGGATAATGCGGCTTCATGGCCGACCATCACCAGCATGAAGCCTGCCCCTGAAGATGCCAAATCCTGGGAAGGGGTTCCTAATAAAAGGGAATTTCTCTAAAAACAGCCCATGTCCTTGAGGACATTTCACTTACTTTCTGGTACCATGGGCGCTCATCACGAGGTGCTCTAATGAATATACGCAATGTGGCGATTATCGCCCACGTCGACCATGGTAAAACCACCCTGGTAGACAAACTTCTGGGTCAAAGTGGAACCCTATCAAACCGTGGCCCAGCAGGTGTTCGGGTCATGGACAGCAATCCCTTGGAACAAGAACGTGGTATCACGATTCTGGCCAAGAATACATCCTTGAATTGGAACGGATATCGTATCAATATCGTGGATACCCCCGGCCACGCCGACTTCGGTGGCGAGGTAGAGCGCGTGCTCTCCATGGTCGATTCCGTGCTTTTATTGGTCGATGCGGTCGATGGCCCAATGCCTCAGACACGTTTCGTGACCCAAAAGGCATTTGCGCATGGCTTGCGTCCCATTGTGGTTATCAATAAAGTTGACCGTGAAGGCGCTCGTCCTCACTGGGCAGTGGATCAAGTCTTTGATTTGTTTGACCGTTTAGGTGCAACAGACGAACAACTCGACTTCCCAATCATTTACGCATCCGCCTTAAAAGGCTTTGCGACGTTGGATTTGGACCATGTGGGCGAAGCCAAAGACATGCAACCGCTGTTCCAAGCCATTGTGGACCATGTTCCTCCACCGAATGTGGATTTGAATGGCCCCTTCCAAATGCAATTAAGCTCCTTGGACTATTCCAGCTTTTTGGGTGCGATTGGTATTGGTCGCGTGAAGCGTGGGTCGATTAAATCGAATACGCAAGTCAAGATCATTGACCGTGACGGAGCGATTCGTTCTGGCCGTGTACTGCAAATTTTGGGTTACCACGGTTTGGATCGTCAAGAAGTGCCTACGGCAGAAGCAGGCGATATCGTGGCTATCACGGGTATCGAAGGCATTCGTATTTCCGATACGATTTGCGATCCTAATTGTGTGGAAGCATTGCCAGCCTTGTCTGTCGATGAACCCACTGTCAGCATGATGTTCCAGGTAAACACCTCGCCATTTGCGGGGCGTGAAGGTCAATTCGTGACAAGCCGTCAATTACGTGATCGTTTGGATAAAGAATTGATTCACAATGTGGCCCTACGTGTTGAAGATACAGACAGCGGCGATCGCTTTTTAGTATCGGGCCGTGGTGAATTGCATTTGTCAATTTTGATTGAAACGATGCGTCGTGAAGGCTATGAATTAGCGGTATCGAAGCCAGAAGTCATTTTGAAAGAAGTGAATGGCGAAATGCAAGAACCGTACGAAACATTGACCTTGGACGTGGAAGAAACGCATCAAGGCAGCATCATGGAAATTTTGGGCTCCCGTCGTGGTGAATTGAAAGACATGGTGATGGACGGTAAAGGCCGTGTGCGTTTGGATTACATTATCCCCGCACGTGGTTTGATCGGGTTTCATACAGACTTTTTGACGATGACATCGGGCAGTGGTTTGATGTATCACGTGTTTGAAAAATACGGCCCTGTTCAACCCGGTGCTGGTGTCAAACGTCGTAATGGCGTATTGATTTCCAACGCGATGGGCACATCAACAGGCTTCTCGTTGTACAACTTGCAAGATCGTGGTCGTATGTTTATTGGTGCTCAAGTTGAGGTTTACGAAGGCATGATCATCGGGATTCATAGCCGTGATAATGACTTGGTTGTGAACGTGATCAAGGGCAAGCAATTGACGAACATGCGTGCATCGGGTACCGATGAAAACATCGTGTTGACACCTTCACTCAAGTATTCATTGGAGCAGATGTTAAGCTTTATTGAAGACGACGAGCTGTTGGAAGTGACACCGAAGTCATTGCGTATGCGTAAACGTTATTTGAAAGAAAATGAACGTAAACGCAGTTAAGCATATTAGAGATGTGATAAACGCGGAAGGGGGAGTTATCCCCTTTTCGCGTTTTATGTCATTGGCGTTATACCATCCTGATGTTGGTTATTACATGGCGCCACATGAAAAATTTGGCCCTAAAGGTGATTTCATCACCGCTCCATTAGTTTCCCCGTTATATGCACAAACATTGGCAAAAAGCATTGTCGATGATGTGAAGGCACATCCATTTATCATGGAGTGGGGCGCGGGCAATGGGCAGTTAGCCAAAGATATGTTGGCGTATTTAGCAGAACAAGGTTTGCATCCACATTATGCGATATACGATGTTAGCCCTGCATGCCGTGCGATGCAACGTGAAACGTTGGCTGCCTTTGGAGAACAAGTATCGTGGTTGGACACGCCTCCCGAAAGTTTTGAGGGGGTGATTCTGGCGAACGAAGTGTTGGATGCGTTGCCGGTCGATGTGTTTCATTATAAAAATGGCGAGTTGTTTGAACGTTGTGTGACGTGGGTGGACAATCATTTTGAATGGGTGGGGCGTATGGTAGGGGCGAACAATGTTCTGCCCATTCCTAACCATGATGATTATATATCCGAAACGCATCATGCTGCCGATGTACTCATGCAAACTTGGCTCAACATGTTGAAAGCGGGAAAATTGATTATTATTGACTATGGATTTTTAGAGCACGAGTATTATCACCCATCGCGCACACGCGGGACATTGATGTGCCACTATCACCATACGGCGCACGATGATCCGTTTATTCACGTCGGCGAACAAGATATCACCGCACACGTGAATTTTTCGACCTGCATTGATATGGCTGTGGCGGCGGGCGCGGATGTAACATTCTATACGCAGGCACAATATTTAATGGCGCATGGATTGATGGATTTAGCGCAAGCCTGTTTTTCGGAAGACATTGCGAAACAACGATTGGTATCGCAGGCGATTCGGGTGTTGGTGGACCCGCAGGATATGGGTGAGATGTTTAAGGTGCTTGTCGTTATGCAATGTGGGGGCGCGTCATGACGCGCCCGCCGGGGATCGCCTTCTCCTTCACAAACCCTCTAAACATGCAGAGCGAGCGCGTTTGATTATTCACTTGCGCAGACAATGTTCTCAATCCCTTATTCACGTTGATCTTGTTAACAGGGTTGAGCCATTCTATACGATAGTCACTTGGGCTGTTTTCTGGCAAATTCGTCACGACATAACCACTGATGACCACTTTTCCCTTTGTAGATTCGCAGGGATACAATTTTCTCGCGAAAATTTCTTTTCCGCCTGAATTATTTTTAAAATAAAACAAGTCTCCATCTCTACGTTCGCTTCTGACGGGTGAGCTACCATCATTTTTAACCAAATAGAGCGCTGTGGTTTGACGAGAAGTAATTGTCGGCGTTAGCGTGCATTGAATTTTTACGGGAAATGTAATTTCATAGCCATCAACGATTTTTGTATTTTCCGGAAGCGTTGTGAAAACACGTTTGATACGTTCCCACCAAGACAATTTCACCGCGGTGATAAGCTGTTCGCCAGTATTTTTTTGGATATATTGATGCGGGTTTTCAAGACTTCGAACCAATTTAATACGTTGACCATTGTCAATGGTTAAATAGAGCGTATTATTCCTATAATTCTGATATCGCGATTCATTGACGTTTTTCGCATAGTCATAGCCGAGTAGGGTGGTCGTGCTGAGAATGTAATGCATTTTCTCTGTGGGTTGCAAGTCAGCAGGCAGGGTATCAAACAGTTGTTGAGCCATCATTTTGATATCTGGGTTTGCTTTAAATTTTTCGAAAAACATTTGATATTCTTTAGGATCCTTCGACTTTGATGTATTGATCAGGAAGTAGGCCAGGTGACGGGCAAGAATGGTTTGGACAGTTTCAAGATCTGAATTACGTGTCCCGATAAGAAGTGCCCTCATTTCAGTTACATGTTCTCTTTTGTAGTCCCTTTCAATTTTACCAGGATTCGTATCCATGATTTTTTGATAAATATAGGCTCCTTCTTCAACACGTTCGTACACGGTTTTCAATTTGGCAAACTCTTTCAAATCTTCGCTCGCACCTAGTTTTTCAATTGCTTTCCGCTCAGCAGCTTGTTTTTGTTGATTTCTTAGAATGGCATTTGATAAGTTATAGATATCATGTGTCGCATTCGTGGCATCCCCCGATATACAGGCGATGGCAAGCCAAAATTGCGTTGATGCTCCAAATTCGAGCGCAAATAAGAATGGCACGGTGAGACCTGTCATGAGCGTGCTGATGGTAATCACGCTGGCTGTAATAACCGGCGCTGTTTTTGAAAGATTTTTGACAAATAAATACAAGCTTCTGATGAATACATTGAGTGATACATTGAGTGTAAATTTGAGCGGTAATAAAAAAAGATTCCAAAAAATCCAGTGAAGCGGTGATTTTTGAAACGGGTACTGTACGTTTCGTTTTTCGTAATCTTCACCAATTTGTGTGAATGCTGAAATAATGGGTTCTTGAAAGACGTTATACCAGGTAGATTTAACTTGGGCGACAATCATTTCGCCCGCAGCAAAGAGTGAATCTCGGCTAGCACGGATAGTGTCATTGTTTTTGTCTATTTCAAGAATAGACAATATTTTCATCATCGGTGCTCTGAAAGCATTATAGATACCCCCTAAAAAGATCATTGCATAAAGCCCTAATTTTTTAAGCGCTGAATCATTTTCTTGCGACTCCTTTTCTATCCAATCTGCCAACCACGGCGGATTGATTGCGCGAGAGACGTCAACAGGGTTTGATTCCTTCCTGAAGAAGGATAAAACATAATAGGCAATGCCCCCCAGTGTTTCGGGGATAAATGTGATGGCCGCCCATGCTAATTGAAGTGGATACCGAATCAACAGTCTCGCTGCAAAACTGTCTTTGGAATGGTGCCGCAAGGCTAGGTCAACATCGCGAGATGCTTTATGCAACGCATCAATCACTCTTTTTAAATTGTCTAGTAGATTGCTGATGTTGATCACTGCATGATAGAGTAAATAAGGTATGTTCGCGATCAGATACAGGCTAATGCAGAGTTGACGCCAGACAGGTGTTGTATTCGCTTTTAGTTTTTGCTTTAAGAAAAAATCAAATTGAGAAACAAAATCATACCATTTTGTTGTGTCACGGTTATCGAAGCTTGTCTTATCGACCTTGATGAGTGAGGCAATGCCTGTACTTAAGCCGTAATATAATGTCTTTCTGAATTCGTTTAATTCCCGACCTTCATTGCGCCATAATGATTTTGTGCGTGGGTCAAGAGGGCTGAGAAAAGTGGTGAGTTTTTCGGGGGTTGCTTGTGTTCTCGGTATAGGTATGACTGCTGATATAGGCGGGGCGAAAATGTGGCTATTTTTAGAATGTCCTAAATTTTCCTTGATGCTATTTAACCCATCAATCGCAGCCAAATAGTAATCAATTTGCCCTTGGATGGTGTCTAAATCTTGAAGTAATCGCAGACGCGTTGCTTTCTTTTCGTAATCGACATCGGTAGGTTTCGTTGCGTCTAGTTTGGTTTGTACCAATCTTTTTTTGGCATATAAAGACGTAGAGCTCATCTTTTCATATTGCTTGTCTTTGTTCGTTTCTGAAACTGATGAATAGTCTACCTGTGCTTCATACAGGGGTCTTTTGAGAATATCAATGATGCGTCTTTTTTGTTCTTCAATTTCTCCCTCGATGGCAGTGTCGTTATGTGGAATAGTGCTATTTTTTTCGAAACCCAGAATCTTTTGAACTTTTTCTTCGGCGTAATGCAACTGAATTTTAAGGAGATCCGTTTCTTCTTTGATCCGCTCAATTTGATCGGGCGTATGTTTTCTGAGCTCCTTGGCTTTAAGAAATAGTCTGTTTTTTTCTAACCTATCTGATAGCACCCGTACTTCAGATTCGGCGAGTTTCAACAGAAATTTAACTTTACCTGGATTATTTGCTATCGCTCGCAGCATCAATGACAAGAAAATATTATTATAGATTGCATTTTTAGTTCGTAGATGTTCTTGACGGTATTCTTCGACTTGCCCATAGGCGCTAGAAGTAAAGCTTAAGCCGCAGAGAAAGCTGGCACCTAACCCGAGGTTGGTAATAGTATTAAAAACGGCATCACTCGCCAGATCAACGCCAGGCTTATTAGCCACAATAATATTAAGTGCGAGGGCGTAAGAAACGATCGCTGAGAAGGTCCCAACGTTATCGATAGGGCTTTCTACGAAAAAACTACGAACCAGCGCATCTAATTCAGAGGCGGAGTTTTCGCGGGGGACGATGTCTTCATTGAGGGTTGCATGGATCTGCCCTAAGACAGCCTGTGATTGGCTTTCATCCTGAGTTGATAACAATTGTTGGATTTGTTCTGCAAGCTGCATATGTACACCTGATTGCCACCTAACTACTCAGCTACTTTACCAAGTAAGCAGATAGAATTCAAGGTGTGCAGTACATTTTAATCATAGCCTCATCACGTTTTACCTACGTATTTTGTGTGTGCTTTCACAAAATATGCACTTAAAACGTGAAGACTTCCACGTTTTCCTCACATTCTTTAAAGTCGCTGCACCCAAAACAGCGCTGCCACTGCCCGGGATTCGTTAAAAGCGGGGTTGGCGACAAGGCCTTCTAGATCATTGATAGGCCAACGGACGACTTCCAATGGCTCCGGCTCATCACCAGGCAGGATAGAGGGGTAGAGGCCTTTGGCCAATACAATATGAGTGCGCATGCTGCTGTAACCTGGGTTCATGCTGAGCACGGTTAAATAGCTTACTTTCTCGGCTGCATAGCCTGCTTCTTCTTGCAGCTCACGGTTGCCAGCGATTTCGGCTGTTTCGCCTTCATCGATCAAGCCTTTCGGGAAGCCCAGGGTATAGTCTTCAATCCCTAGGCCATATTCTTTGATTAGAATCAGATCCCCGTCATCAACAGCGACGACCATGACGGCCTCTGGGGAACGGCTTTGGAGGCGTTCATAATGGCGCTCAACACCATTGCTAAAGCGCAAATGGACGGTTTGGATTTCAAATAAGCGCGATTGGGCGGTCGTTTCAACAGAGAGAATGGTGGGTTTAGAATGCATGATGGGGTGTTTCCTTAGCTAAAAAGACGCTATACTGATTCTATCATGACTATTCGTAAAATCTTAACATACCCGGATCCACGGCTTTTTGTCGTGACGCGTCCGGTGACGAGCTTCGACTCGCACTTACAAACATTGATTCAAGACATGTTTGAAACGATGTATACGACGCCAAATGGGGTGGGATTAGCTGCGACTCAAATTGGGGAAGACCTCAGTGTGGCCGTGATCGATGTCTCGCCACAACGCCGAGAGCCATTGGTGTTGGTGAATCCCGAAATTTTAGAACGGCGCGATGTGTCGACATTTATGGAAGGCTGCCTATCAGTCCCTCATGTGGACGATAAAATCGAGCGTGCGCAGTGGATCCGATTTACAGCGCTGGATCACCAAGGCATTCGATACGAACGCGAAGCAGAGGGTTTGTTGGCCGAATGTGTCCAACACGAGTGTGACCATCTCCAAGGCAAATTGTATTATCACTTACTCTCCAACTTAAAGCGTGATCGTTTATTGAAGCGCTATCGTAAATTGAATCCCCCTGAAAAATAATGAGGCAGTATGGCATTACATGTATTTAATGACTCGGTACTTTCTTTGGTGCCGGCCATATTGGCTATTAGTTTATCGATGCTCACTCACCGTGTTTTATTCTCACTCGCTGTTGCGGTGCTGGCGGGTGCATTGTTATTGAATGATTTTCAAATGCTGCCAACCCTCTCTTATATAGGAACGAACGCGTTACATTTGGTGTGGGAAAACGGTTGGAATATGTGGAATATTTCGCTGGTCACATTTTTATTAGCGCTTGGCGTGCTGACGGCCTTTATCACACGGATGGGTGGTACCAAAGCATTTGGCGCTTGGGCGCTTAATCATATTCACACGCAGCGTGGCGCACGTTTATTTACCGTGTCGTTAGGTATGTTAATTTTTATTGACGATTATTTTAGTAGCTTGGCCGTTGGCCAAGTGGCACGGCCCGTGACAGACCAGCATAAAATTGCACGCGCCAAATTGGCGTATTTGATTGATTCAACCTCAGCACCTGTGTGCGTGTTATCGCCGTTATCCAGTTGGGGCGCGTACATCATGGGTATTTTGACGCTTATCATGACAACGCACCACATTGAAAATTATTCTGCATTATCTGTTTTCTTCACCTTAATACCCTTTAATTTTTATCCTTTCGTCGCATTGCTTTTAGTGATAACGATTGCATACACGGGCTGGGGCATTGGCCCGATGAAAAGCCATTTAATGAAAGCGAAATTGGGACAATTATTTTCAGAAGGGAAGGGCGCCATTCCGGGTGAAATCACCAAAATCACCGTGGATCCGAATGGTCGTGTACGTGATTTGTTGGTACCGATTTTAACATTGATTGTATGTGCGATGGGGTTAATCATTGGCTTCGGATGTTACGGTATCCATTTAAGCGGACAAGCTTTTTCTGTTTTGCGTGTCTTGGAATATACGGATGTAGGGACGGCATTATTGATCGCCGCAGGCATTGCATTGGTCAGCTGCATGTGGTTATCGGCGGCGCATCATTTCCGCACAAAAGATTACACATCGGTCGTACTCTCAGGGCTTCGTTCGATGATGCCGGCGATTTACATATTATTGTTTGCGTGGATGATCATTGACGTGATTGGGGAAATGGGGACGGGCGAATACCTGGCTCATTTTATCAATCAAAACTTACCGATTGCTTTTCTGCCGGTGTTGCTCTTTTTATTATCAGGTGTGATGGCGTTTGCGACGGGCACGAGCTGGGGCACATTCGGGATCATGTTACCGATTGCGGCGAACATTGCATTGGCAGTTGAACCGAGTTTCTTAATGCCGATGATGGGTGCTGTATTATCGGGAGCCTTATTTGGTGATCATGCATCGCCTATTTCTGATACGACGATTTTATCAGCAACGGGGGCAGGCTGCCATTTGATGGACCACGTCGTCACACAGATGCCATATGCTTTAATCGCCGCCATGCTGGTGGCCGTCGGGTTCCTCGTATTTGGCTTTACCCAAGTGTATGCCTGGAGCATCATCGCCATGGGCGTTGGCTTCGTCGGGCTGCTGATTGGGATCAGGGCTTTTTCCCACATTAAAACTTGACTTTTGTATCCTTTGGGATACACTTATAACAGTTGTTCGATAAAAATAAGAAGAAAATGATGCAAAACAACGTATATGCCTATGTGGATGGCTATGGGAAATGCCCATATGAATCTTGGTTAGCCTCGCTCAAAGATAAGAAAGCCCTTGCAGTTGTGCTTTTGCGTATTGACAGGATGGAGTTAGGGTTACTTGGTGATACTTCTTCTGTGGGAGAAGGTGTAAACGAGCTTCGCATACATTATGGTCCAGGCTACCGAGTTTATTATGCTCAAGAGGGGAAGAACATTTATTTGTTGTTATGTGGAGGAGATAAGTCTTCACAGGACAAAGATATTAAATTAGCAAGAAAATATTGGTCGACGCATAAAGCGGGAGGCAATCGTGCCTAAGAAAAGCATTCGAGATATACATAGCATTCATTTGAGGGATCCCGCTGTTGCATCAGAATATCTAAACGAGGCTTTTGCCTCAGGTGAGCAGGCAGTGATTCTAATGGCTGTTAGAAATGTAGTCGAAGCACAGGAAGGAGGGGTTGCTTCAGTTGCAAAACGGGCGCATATAGGTCGTGAAAGCATGTACAAAATGCTTTCTGCCACAGGCAATCCGAAGCTGACGAGTGTAGCCGCTCTGTTTCATGGCATTGGATTACAGCTATGTGTAAAGCCTGAGGACACACAGATAATTTAAATTCTCGACTTCGTATCATCCGTCAGACGCAAGAGGGCTTCGCGAGCGGGCGGATAACCCTGGATGGCGGATTGCTGCATCCAGAAGAAGCCTTGGGTTTTATCGCGTTTCACGCCCAATCCATAAAAGAACTGGTAGCCAAGCGCATATTGGGCTTCGGCATTGCCTTTCTGGGCCAACGGCATGAGAAGGCTAGAGGATTCTAGGTAATTGCCGGCTTTAAAGGCCGTACGAGCGACTTCCATGGGGTCTTCTTTATCGGGGGTTGTTGCACAGCCCAATAAGAGGGTGAGTAGGCACAGAAGCCATAGTCCTTTCATAGAAATTCTCCGGTCGATATGCTATCTTAACCCGTTTAGTATACACAAACTATGAGAGATATTATGCCGGAACCCCTCATTTTGCCCTCTGAAGGCCCTCTTTTGATGCACTCCTGCTGCGCGCCATGCTGTGGGGATATGATGCAGCGCTTAAAAGATGCCAATATTGAATACACGATCTTTTTTTATAATCCCAATATTCATCCCCGAGATGAGTATGAATTGCGTAAAAATGAAAATATACGCTTTGCAGAAAAGTTAGGTGTTCCCTTTGTGGATGGCGATTACAATACCGAAGATTGGTTTACGCGTGCTAAGAGTATGGCTAATGAGCCGGAACGTGGTATTCGATGCACGGAATGTTTTGATATGCGTTTTGAAGTCTCTGCGGCCTATGCCAAGTTGCATGGTTTTCCGATCTATACAACCTCTCTCTCTATTTCTCGTTGGAAAAACAAATATCAAATCGATGAGTCGGGGGTGCGAGCTGCATCGCGTTATCCAGGGTTGATTTATTGGACATACGATTGGCGTAAAGACGGCGGTTCTGCACGCATGTTAGAAATTTCCAAAGAAGAGCATTTCTATCAACAAGAATATTGTGGATGCATCTACTCACTACGCGATACGAATCGTTGGCGTTTACAAAATGGCCGCGAGCGCATTGATCAGGGGAAATTGTTCTATGGCGAGAAAGAGTAATCTATACTCGTAAGGTCGAGCGATTTTCAGATTTTCGGGGCATACATATGAAACTATTTGAAAAATTTGATTATCAACAAGTTATCGCGGTGCTTGCGCTCGTGGCGATCCCCTTGAGCTTGTTATTCCAATATGGGGTGCCTGCCTATCACGCGTACTATTTATACCCCCTGTATTTTATGTTGGCCGTTGGCGGGGTGCCGCTTATCTGCGAGATATTGGGCAAAATCTTCAAAGGGGATTTCGGTGCTGATTTGCTTGCAGGGATATCCATTGTCACTGCATGCCTATTAGAACAATATTTGGCAGGTTCATTAGTGGTATTGATGTTATCCGGCGGACAGGCGATTGAAAATTTCAGTGTTAAAACAGCCTCGAAAGTATTAGAAGCGTTAGCAAAGCGCGCGCCATCGATTGCGCACTATAAAAAAGGCAATGATGTCATCGACATTCCTATTGAAACTATTAAGATAGACGATGTGATTGTTGTATTTCCGCATGAGACATGTCCTGTCGATGGTGAAGTGATCGAAGGCAACAGCGTGATGGACGAGTCCTATTTAACGGGCGAACCCTTTCTGATTTCGAAAGCGCCGGGCTCGCTGGTGATGTCAGGTGCGATCAATGGCGATGAATCATTACAAATCAAAGCGATGGCATTGGCAGTGGATTCGCGTTATGCAAAGATCATGCAGGTGATGCACGATTCACAAGAAAAACGTCCGCGTATGCGCCGCTTAGCGGATACACTCGGCGCTTGGTTCACGCCACTTGCATTATTCATCGCGATGGCGGCCTGGGTGTTGACAGGTGACCCTGTGCGTTTCTTAGCGGTACTGGTGATTGCAACGCCTTGCCCGTTACTCATTGCGATTCCGGTAGCCATCATTGGGTCGATCTCGATGTGTGCGAGCCGTGGGATTATCATTAAAAATCCGATCGTGTTAGAACAAATTGATCGTTGTGAAACAATTATTTTCGATAAAACCGGCACGCTGACGTACGGTAAACCAAACCTCGTCGATCAAATTTCTTTTAATGGGTATGATGCGAAGAAAACACTGGGTTATGCGGCGAGCCTCGAGCGGTATTCAAAACATCCTTTGGCAAAGGCGCTATTGGACAAAGCGGAAGAAGAGGGAATTGCATTAACCAACGCCAATAAAATTCAAGAAGTAAAGGGCTCATACCTGAAGGGCCTCGTCGATCATCATGAAATCGTGATGACAAGCCGAAAGCAGTTAGGGTTTTTCAATCTGGCGGAGAGTGCTTCACTGTTGCCACAGGGAACGGGTTTAGAGTGCATTGTCTTGTTGGATGGCAAGTTAGCAGCCTATTATCGTTTCCGTGATACGCCGCGTGCCGATGGGGTGGCTTTTATTGAGCATTTAGGGCCTCATCATGCGGTGAAGAAACTGATGATTGTGTCGGGTGATCGCGAGGAAGAGGTTCGTTACTTAGCCGATAAGTTGGGGATTCCGTTGGTGTATGCTGGCAAAAGCCCAGAGGAAAAGTTGGCTATTGTGCGCGATGAAGTGAACCAGGCGAAGACGGCTTATTTAGGGGATGGCATTAATGATGCTGCAGCCTTAATGGCAGCGAATGTGGGGATTGCATTCGGGCAAAACAGTGATGTGACGTCAGAAGCGGCCGGTGTGGTTATCATGGACAGTTCGCTGGAACATGTTGATGAGTTTTTACATATCAGTCGGCGGATGCGAACGATTGCCTTGCAAGGGGCATTTTTTGGGATGGGATTATCTGTGATAGGGATGTTCGTGGCAGCGGCGGGTTATTTACCCCCAGTTGCGGGAGCGATTGCGCAAGAAGTATTAGATGTTGTGGTGATTTTCAACTCGTTACGGACTCTCTTGCCGATAAAGAGCGACTATACTCAAGGGAAGGATCATTAGAAGGGGGATAACATGGAAGGCATGTTACTAAAAATAGTATTGGTTGTGGCGGGTTTAATTTTGGTTGGCCTTGCGCTGACGGCATATGAATTCCGTGAACATATTATTAAGCACTTTCAACGGAAAGAGCATAAGCACAAAAACCGCAGCTAACCGTTTGATTGCTTGTAGGGGAAAATAAGAGCCAGTGTAACCACCGAAAACACAGCACCCACCACGAAGGTCATGCTGGCACCGAATTGTACCCACAACCAACCGGCGATGACACTGGCAAGCAATGTTGCCACGCCGCTGCTCAAGCTAAACAGACCAAACCCGGTGGCGCGAAGTGCAGCAGGTGCCGTATCAGCGATCATGGCGCTTAAAATGCCTTGACTGGCACCCATATGCAAACCCCAGATAGCGACTCCAATCCAAACAACGTAAACGTGTGTTGCACAAGCCAAGATGATATCCGCAACAATCAATAAGATTAAACTCAAAACAAGCAATGATTTGCGTCCCAATGTATCAGAGAGTTTCCCAAAGGGATAAGCGGAGAACGCATAAACGACGCTCATGACGACGAGGACTAGGGGAGTGAAAGCCAGGCTCAATCCAAGTGTTTGCGCACGTAATAATAAGAATGCTTCACTGAAGCGAGCGAGCGTGAACACAAAGGCGAGGACGAAGACCCACCAGTACGCACGGGGCAATTGTTTCAACACTGAGAGTTTGAGTGGCCAAGGTGCGCGATGTTCGTGATGTATTTCTGGTTCCTTGACCCATATTAATAACACCAACACACTGATGAAGGCAGGGAGTATGGCCAATGCAAATACCCAGTGGAAATTATCAGCAAAGATCAGCATGCCGGCCATGGCAATAAGCGGGCCAATGAAGGCGCCGCACGTATCGAGGCTTTGCCGCAAACCAAATGCAGCGCCGAGTTGCAGTACGGGGGTGACATCGGCGATGAGTGCATCGCGCGGTGCGCCGCGGATGCCTTTGCCGACGCGATCGGTAAATCGTGCCATGATCACCCAGCTTAACGTGCTGCTGAAAGCAAAGATGGGCTTGGTGACCGCGGCGAGCAAATAGCCAATGATGATGAGGGATTTGCGTTTGCGCCACCAGTCGCTGAGTACGCCTGAAAATGTTTTCACGAATAGGCTGATGGCTTCGGCCATGCCTTCGATGACGCCTAAGACGAGGGCACTGGCGCCGAGTTCAGTGACAAGAAACAGAGGCAACAGACTGTGGATCATTTCCGAAGAAACATCCATGAAGAGGCTGACAAAGCCTAGGGCCCAGACGGTACGGGGTAGATGGCGGTTAATGTTGATCATGTTGTAACTTTAGCACGTAGAAAGCACCCCATCTACATCCTACGTCACAGACTCTGCCTGGAGTGATTTTTCTCCGGAAAACAATGTCAATACATCTTGAGCTGTCAATGCCGTTGTCATATCCGATTCAGGCGTCATGATACTTGCTAACAGTGCGGCTTTATTTTCCTGCATTTGCAATATTTTTTCTTCAACCGTGTCTTTGGCGACCAATTGGTATACAAATACTGTTTTCTCTTGGCCAATGCGATGTGCCCGATCGGTAGCTTGTGCTTGTGCAGCAGGGTTCCACCAAGGATCATAATGAATGATCATATCTGCAGCCGTTAGGTTTAATCCAACACCACCTGCTTTCAAGCTAATTAAAAAGATGGGAATTTCTTTATTTTGGAAACTGTCGACAGGCGTTTTCCTATCCTTGGTTTGCCCTGTTAGCATGACAAACGGATAGTTGTGTTCAGTTAAGCTAAGTGCAATGTTATCCAGTACTGATTTAAAGGAAGAGAATAATAAAATGCGCCGACCTTCTTCAATGAACGTTGGAAGTGTTTCAAGCAACCAGGCAAGTTTATCGGGTGTGGTAATGGTTTGCGCAGACTTCATTTTCATGACGCGAGGATCATTGCAAACTTGGCGTAGCTTTAACAAAGCGTCCAAAATAACGATTTGGCTGGAGGCAAAACCTTTTGAAGTGATGGCTTGCTTTACTTTGACTTCCATGGATAACCGAATGGTTTCATACAGATCGCGTTGAGCGGGAGACAGTGTTAACAGTTGAACCATTTCAATTTTCGGAGGTAGTTCCGTGGCAACCAATTCTTTAGTGCGACGAAGCATAAATGGTTTGACGCGCGCTGCCAATTGGGTACGGCGCTCAGCATTTTTTTGTTTCTCAATGGGTGTCCGAAAAACCCGGCCGAATTGTTTCTTTGAACCTAAAAATCCTGGCATTAAAAAATTAAATAAACTCCATAATTCACCCAAATGATTTTCCATGGGTGTTCCTGTTAAACATAATCGATAAGATGACTGTAGATCACAAATAATTTTTGTCGTTTGAGCTTCGGGATTTTTGATGGCCTGCGCTTCATCTAAAATGACTGTATGGAAAACTTGATTCATATGGATGCGCTGATCATGGACCATGAGTGGATAGGTCGTCAGTATTACATCATAATGATTGAATTGATTTTGGTTGTCTTTTCTAGACATGCCATGAAATGGAAGTATACGAAGTGTCGGTGTAAATTTATTGGATTCTGACATCCAATTGTTTACCAAGCTGGTAGGCACAATCACTAAACAGGGTTTATCCAATTTCCCCGAGTTTTTTAAATAGAGCAAGTAGCTCAGTACTTGGACTGTTTTTCCTAACCCCATGTCGTCGGCTAGAATGCCGCCAAGTTCATAGGTGGTTAGAAATGATAACCAGTTTACACCTGCTTGTTGATACTCGCGTAACTGGCCTTGGAATTCATTGGGTATGGTGACAGGGAGAATGCAGTTTCCTTCCATTGACAAAACATCATTTAATTTTTTTAAGGGCTCCCAACCAGACCAGTGTTTGTCCTCAATGCCTAAGCTATCTTTTAATTCATTTAAAAAAACGGCACGTTGTTTTGAAAGTAACAAGTGATCGTCTTTATTTAATGCATTTTTATCATAAAGTTCGGTAAGGGTGTTTAGAATCTTTTCAAATCGTTCGATTTCGATGATTGCGTATCGCCCATCGGGAAGACCAATTTGGATGGAATCGTGTTTTTTTGAGACGTCTTCTTCAATGTATTTAATTAATGTCGGAAGAATATTGATTTTAACGCCGTCAATGTCAATGCCGATTTCAAATTCAAACCAGCCGTATTCGCTTTTTTCCGTGATATCAGCATAGAAATTTGGGTTTTCAATGTTCATATCGAATTCAAGGTTCTCATCAAGTTTAACATCCCAACCCATTGAGACAAGCGTGCGGAAAATATTCGCGAATTGAGCTTCGTGTTCTTCGGAAGATATTTTGCGATCAGTTTCCAAAACAAAGAACAATTCGTCATCGTGCTTTTCCAACGGTAGTGAAGGTTTGAAGCCCTGCTCAAGGAGCTGGTCAATGGCAGTTGATTCTTCGGCGATATTCCGTTCATATTTAACCCAACCCTTAGCACTGTGATCATATATTTCACGTCTCATACTATACCAAGGAACTAAATCGTTTCCATAAATAAAGGTAACGTCGGCAAGAATATCAGGCAGTTCTGAATTTTCTTTATATCCCGCTGCAAGAAAAACGGCTCTTTTAAAAGGTGCATTTTCAATGATGATAGGATCTAATTTGTTGAGTGCGGGGATGATGTGATTGCTGGGAATTTTTTGTATGGCCCGTGACACAGAGTCGATGTCATTCGGTGAAATAGGGGGTGTTTTAAGTGCATGAATGATCATGTCAGCATTGCGGGTATCAATGTAGGAAACTTTTTTTGTTTTAACGTTAACGGCACATAACGTGTTGCCCACTTTATAAAGTTCAACTGGTTTTCCTTCAACCTGGTAAAGCAATGTTTGGTAGCCGTTTGGTTCGATATGCCATGACAACGTCCCTTCTTTATTAGCATCTAGGGATAAGGGGATCGCTTTTTTTGTGCTCGTTTCCCAGTAACAGTGACCGGTTTCAATAATTGTTTTGAGTAACGCTACATGATTTAGATGATCCAGTTCAAAAGGTTCAGATCCATTTCCATAAAATGTTGATAATTCTCTTATGCCATATAAGCTGGCTAGGATGGTTGTGTCAGCACTGTCAAATTGATTAAATTCATCTGGCGATAGGTACGAGCTTATGTTTTTCAGATTCGCAAATCCACCGGTGGGAATGCGATTTCCTCGTTTAGGGCGCAAGAGTAACGTATGGCGCGAACGCTTGTCAGGTGAGAGTATATAAGCGATATCATTTTGTTCTTCAGCCGCTCTTTTTTTGGATGGAGGATTCATCAATTTATTAAAAGTTTCGAAGTGTTTATTCCAGTGAGAGGGCACTTGAGGATTAATTTTTCCATGAATGGAAGTGAGCAAAGCGTGACCGGATAGCTGGGGTAGAGACACTGCCTCTATGAGGGGGCGTGATTTCGCCGTGATGAGGAGTGCGGCAGCATGTTTGCAAAAATAGGCGACAGGGCAACTACACTCGGCGGACATTTTGATGTCTGCATTTATTCCTTTGATCGTCACCACAACGGTATATTTTCGTTGTCCCAATACATTGGCACTTATTTTATGTATATGACCATCCTGGCTTTGGGCCTGGTTCTGAATGTTATGTACGCGTCCATCGGCAGCATATTGAGCGCCTCTTTTGATGGTCGTTTGATCAAAAAAACGATTGAGATCTAATAACATAAAACTTACTTCCAGGGGTATAGGCTGCCATTTTAACATATCTGGGAATCTATCGAAAAGATTATATAAAACAGTAAGATATAACAATTGACGGTAATGGTTAATTGATCTATAATGTGACTATATCAAATGACTATAGGAGATTTTATATGGCCATTAATCAGCATACCATGGCTGTCGCAAAATTTAAAGCAGAATGCCTCAGAGAAATCGAGCAGGTTCAGCAAACAGGCGAGCCGCTCATTGTAACAAAGCGCGGTAAACCGATTGTAAAAATAATCCCTATTCTTGAGGAAAACAATGAAAAGCATTTTGGTTGCTTAAAAGATTCGCTCACTATTGTGGGTGATATCACGCTTCCTATTGATGAAATTTGGGATGCTGAGGAAGGGAATATCTAATGTTATTACTCGATACGCATGCCTGGATTTGGTTTGTTCAAGGCAATGATAAATTACAGCGTCATGCTGTCAAAGCCATTGAGGCATCTATTCAATCACGTACATTGCACATTGCCGCAATTTCTCAGTGGGAGTTGGCAATGTTAATAGATAAATCTAGAATTATTCTGAATGAACCCGCATTAAGTTGGATTCAAAAAGCTATTGCACATTTGCACATTAAAGTAGCACCGTTAACTGCCGAGATTGCTGTTGAAAGTGGTCAATTGCCAGCGGATTTTCATGGAGATCCTGCTGATCGTATGATTGTTGCAACCGCACGTATCCATCAGCTGACCGTCGTTACGCGAGATGCTAAAATATTAAGTTATGGAGCAAGTAATCACGTTAAGGTGATCGAAATATAACATTATTTCTTCTTTGCTCTCGGATGTGCCTGGTCATACACTTGTGCGAGATGTTGAAAATCCAATGCTGTGTAAATTTGGGTCGTACTTAAATTGGCATGGCCTAAAAATTCTTGAACGGATCTCAAATCTTGGCTTGATTCTAATAAATGACTCGCGACAGAATGCCGCAATTGGTGGGGATGCAAAGGGACGCTCAATCCATGTTTTTGCCCGAATAAGGCAACCCGTTTTTGAACGGCTCGTGCGCCTAAACGGCGACCCTGTTGCGTGATAAACATCGCATCATGTTCAGGGTTCCATAAAGCCCGTGTTTTCATCCAGCGTTGCAACGCATCCATTGCTTTTGTGCCGACAGGAACAATCCGTGTTTTCTTACCCTTACCGGTGACACGCAACAAACCTGCTTTAAAATCAAAATCATTTATATTTGCACTCACCAATTCACTTAATCGCAGCCCAGAAGAATAAAATAATTCTAATATGACTAAATCACGGTATTCTATATCGGATAATGTAGGTGAATCTAATAACGCTTGAATCTGATCCACGTCCAATGTTTTGGGTAGCGATTTTGTTTCTTTCGGGACTTTAATGCCATCTGCAGGGTTTAACGTCAGAAATTGATGATTGATGCAGAATTTAAAAAATCCTCGTAATGCTGCTAGTGCACGTGCCAATGTACGAGGCGACTTCCCCTCTCCATGGGTGGTCATCAACCATTGTTGAATATGAATAGGCAATATGGTTTTATCTGAAATATCATGCTTTTTTAAATAATCAAAAAAACGCTGGCAATCTGCAGCATACGATTCACAGGTTAATGCTGAAAAAGCGCGTTCATATCGGCAATAGTCGATATACTTTAATAACAACTCATTCATGGATAATACCAAACACCATCATAAACACGTACCGCAGGCCCCGTGAGAATCAATTCATTATCTTGCCAATCCACGGTCACTTCTCCACCAGGCATATGCACGGTGACGGGTGCTATCACCATATTTTTTTCCATCGCTAAAAATGCACAGGCTGTTGCGGCTGAACCACACGCGGGCGTTAAGCCAACGCCTCGTTCAAACGTTTTAACGTAAAGATTGTGATGATCGGTCGAACGCATCATGCTGACGTTGATGCCATTAAAACGAGGGTCATTTTGCAAGTGCTCAGACATCTTGACGAAAGATTCTTCAGGCAATGGTTCGAGTGTGATCGCATGTGGATTGCCAATTTCAACGCCCATGAGCATCACGTTATCATACAAAAAATCATCTATAAACGTTGCTTTGCCCATGAGTACTGTCACGGTGCCTGTTTCATGACGAGTTGTTTCGATCATGTTTTCGCCCATCTCAAGATGCAATGTTCTTTTGGGGCTGATGCCCTGTTCGTAAATATATGAAGCCAAACAACGCGCACCATTGCCGCAATGCAATGCACGACTGCCATCAGCATTGTAAATAGAATACGTAAAATCCCCTGTTCGTTTGGGAGGGCTGACGATCAATACTTGATCAGCACCAATGCCTAAGCGACGATCGCACAATAACCGTAATGTCGGAACATCGAGGGATAGTTCTTTATTGACTGCATCAAGCACAATGAAGTCATTGCCTAATCCATGCATTTTAGTAAATGGCAGTGTTTTCTTGTTTCCATAAATCGTCATAAGTTTCCCTCTCCCTGATAAGAATCGGTGTCTGATCGCGAATCAACACTTCACATGCGCGAGGACGTGCATTATAGTGTGAGGACATGACCATCCCATAAGCGCCGGCATCTAAAATCGCGAGGACATCATTCGCCTCAACCGATAAATGGCGGTCATGCCCAAAAAAATCCCCGGACTCACACACGGGCCCGACGACATCGTAAGTTTGTGCAGGCATGTTGCGTTTCTGCACAGGACGAATATCATGCCATGCTTCGTACAAGGCGGGACGAATGAAATCATTCATGCCCGCATCAACAATCGCAAAATGTTTGACATCTGTTTTTTTCAAGTATTCAATGCGCGTGAGTAATAATCCTGCAGGTGCGATGATAAATCGACCTGGTTCAAGCACGAGCAATTCCGATCGTGTTGAAAACAACGCCGAAATACGTGCGCCTAATGTGGCGATATCCATCGGCGCTTCGTCATGGTAGGTGATGCCCATGCCGCCGCCCAAACTTAAAAAGCGTAAAGGTTCAGGATAGGCGTCAGCGAGTTCGAATAACGTTTGTGCACTGCTTTCATAGGCATCAATCTCGGTTAATTGTGAGCCTAAGTGGCAAGCTAATCCTATGAGTGTAACGTTGTTGAAACGTGATAAACGTTGCATCAGCGCCGGCGCTGCTTCATAGGGGATACCAAATTTATGGCCTTTGAGACCGGTCGCGATGTAGCGATGTGTTTTAACATCAATGTGAGGATTGATGCGTAGCGCAATCGGTGCGATAAGTTTTAATAAGCCTGCAATCTCATTGATGCGTTCTAATTCCTCAATGGATTCTACATTCAAACACGCAATACCGCTTTGCAAGGCGAAGGTTATTTCATCGGTGGATTTACCCACACCGGAAAAGTAGACATTCGCGGGATTGCCCCCCGCTTTGATGACGCGCGCCAATTCGCCGCCTGAAACAATATCAAACCCAGAAGAGAGTCGTTGCAATAGAGTTAAGATGGCCAGAGAACCATTCGCTTTGACGGCATAACAAATTTGATGAGGCACCGTGAAGGCTGCATCGAGTGCGCGGTATTGTGCTTCAATGGCGGACTGCCCGTAGACGTAACAGGGAGTGCCAAATGCATCCGCAATACTCGATAGCGAAACGCCATCAAAGCAAAGGGAGTCTTTATTTTCAGTGAGATGTATCACTCGTTTTCTCGGGCAAGTAAAGGGGACCTTTTTGGCCGCATCCGGTTAACAAAATGGCTATGCAACAAATATAAAAATAGCGTAACATGATTTCCTCATTGGTTGAATAATAGTAGCATTATAACGTCGTTGTAGGGACGCGGAGAGATTGACATGAAAACTGCTTTAGCATTTGAACGCGTATCAGCGCCATCCGCAAAACAATACATTATTTGGATGCATGGACTGGGCGCCGATGGATTTGATTTTATGCCCTTGGTGCCGCAACTAAATCTCCCCGCGACGACGTTTATTTTCCCGCATGCGCCAATGCGCCCGATCACGATGAATAACGGCTATACGATGCGCGCCTGGTACGATATTGTTGCGTTAGATCGTTTTACGCAAGAAGATGAAAAAGGATTGCTGGCCTCACGCGAGCAAGTGCATGAGCTGATCGACATGTTACTGAAAGAAGGTGTCGACAGCCGCAATATTATTTTGGCGGGGTTTTCGCAAGGTGGTGCGATGGCGCTACTGACGGGCTTGACCTTTGAACAACCATTGAAAGCGATTATCGCCTTGTCCTGTTATTTGCCTTTACGGGGGCAATGGCCAGGACTGATGAATCCAGCAAACCACAAAACACCTATTTTAATGGTGCACGGGAAACAAGACGATGTGCTGAAGTTCGAGATCGCGGTACAACATGCGGCTTTGTTGAAAGAGATGGGATGTAATGTGACTTGGCGCGACTACTCCATGGGACACACGGTATGTGCCCCAGAGGTAGCGGATATTCGCGCATTTTGTACCTAATGATTATTAGGGTTGTTATTGCCGGGCAGATGCTGAGCTGGGGCCTGGAACGGCGCATGGATATTATTGATATTATTATTGAGTGGGTTCGCAGGGAGAAAAGCAACGACAGCACGAACAGCTTGGGGTGCGTGAACACCAGGAGGAGGTGCATTAGTAAAATCAAGAGGGCCATTAAAATCAAGCCGTCTCACGGGAAGCTGCCCTACATTTCGTTCAACAGGAGGGTTAACATTATTTTCATCTGTCGTAGCCTTATAGGGCTTTACAGGGTCGTAATTATCTCTGTTCATGCTTATTACCTCGTTATTAAAAAGCGAGTCTATCAGATAAGAAAGTCAGCTGTCAAGAACGAATGCCGACGCCTTTCACAAGCAGCCCATAAGCGATTAAACCAAAGACCAGGGTAAGAGAGCACAAAATAGACAGGCCCAATACGACAGGCACATCAGACACGCCTAAAAAGCTATATCTAAACAAATCAATCATGTAGAGAATGGGGTTAGCCATGGATATATGCTGCCAGACGGCTGGAAGGCGATCAATTGAGTAGAATACGCCACCTAAATAGGTGAGGGGTACCAGAACAAACGTTGGGACAATCGTGATGTCATCGAACTTTTGGGCAAAGATAGCATTGATTAATCCAGCAAGGGAAAAGAGCAATGCGGTTAAAAATACAACGCTAATCATCAGGAATGGATGAGCCAGCGGCAAGGGGGTAAACAGCCGTGCAATGAGCCAAATAATCGCTCCAACAACGCAGCCGCGTAAGACTCCGCCAAACACAAAGCCTGTCAGAATGACAAAGCTGGGCGTGGGGGAGACTAAAATTTCCTCAATATGTCGGCCAAATTTTGCGCCGAAGAATGAGGAAACAACATTCGAATACGCATTATTCAAGACGCTCATCATGATGAGGCCTGGAACAATGAACTCAAGGTAGGTGTAGCCTTCAGTGAGGGGAATTTGCGATCCGATAAAATTGCCAAAAATCACTAAATATAAGGTTGAGGTGATGGCTGGGGGAAGCAAGGTTTGAATCCACAGGCGAAAGAATCGAAATGCTTCTTTGCGGACAATGGTTTGGAGGCTGATGAGATCACGTTTTAGGCACATTATTCTTTTCCACTCGTCAATGTCAGAAATAATTCTTCGAGGCGGTTTGATTTATTCCGTAATCCCCGTACTTGGATATTGGCGTGCGATAGCGCTTTGAACAGTTCATCGAGCAAGATACCTTCAGGCGTTTCGATTTCCAAGGTTTCGGCATCGCGCAAAATGGTTTTGAAGCCAGGCAAATGAGGCGTGATTTCTAATGGGGTAACCAGTTCGACAATGAAGCTTTGCGTTTTGAGGGTTGCCAGCAACTTGCGTACAGAGGTATTTTCAATGATGCGACCTTTATCGATGATGGCGACATTTTTGCACAAGCTTTCGGCTTCTTCTAAATAATGCGTCGTTAAAATGATTGTCGTTCCCTTTTTGTTGATCTTCTCTAGGAATTGCCACATGGTGCGACGAATTTCGATATCGACGCCCGCGGTGGGCTCGTCCAAAATCAGTAAGCGAGGGCTGTGAACAATCGCGCGTGCGATCATCAAGCGACGCTTCATTCCCCCGGAGAGGGTGCGAGCGATGACATCGCGCTTATCCCACAAATCCACTTCTTTAAGTGCTTGTTCCGCAGCGGCAATGGCTTGCGCACGGGGCATGCCGTAAAAACCGGCCTGGTTAGTCACAATATCTTTTACTTTTTCAAAGATATTAAAATTGTACTCTTGAGGCACGATGCCTAAATAGGCTTTGGCATCATTAAGATGTTTATCAAGATCTTTATCAAAAATCTTAACTGTTCCACTGGTTTTATTGATGAGAGAACAGAGAATGCCGATCGTGGTGGATTTGCCTGCGCCATTGGGGCCGAGCAGTGCAAAAAAATCACCTTCTTTAATGTTGAGTGAAATACCTTTCAATGCATGAACATGATTGGCATAAGTCTTGTGTAAGTTCTCTATCTGAAGTGCGTACATAAATCTCCAGGGGTAAGGCGATAAGTGTAACACAAAAAGGTATTAACGAATCCTTGAAGTCGGCAGTCAATTCGGGTATGGTGAATAAGATGTATGGGGAGGTAATGTATGTATATATTAAAAGGTATTAAAAATGGGGCGGGAGCGGTGATCAGTGCCGCTGTTTCGACAGTATCGGCGGTAGGAACATCTATTGCGCATTATGCACCAACACCTGTGACCAATGCAGCTTCTACAGCAGCGGCTGCTGTCAACTCAGTTACAGTTAATGCTTTATATGCATTGGGATACGTGCCAGCATCTGAAGTAGAGGAGCTGAGAAAAAATATTGATAAGAACATGACAGTAGAAGAAGCTTTCATTATTGCTAGAAAGTTTGGAATACATGATTATATAAAGGCACAAGAGTATTATGAAATTGTATTAACATCCACTAAAACTGATCATGCTTTACTTCAATTTCAAGCACGATGCCATTTAGCATGCATGATTGCGCAATTGCCCTTGGAAGATATTCACACAAGTAAGGATGATGCTCACGGTCTTTTATTAAATAAAGCAAAGAGCGTCAACAATTTATTGGTCGCAGCATATATGCAAGACCCTTCAGCTTGTTCATATCAACAGGCAGATGAGGATTACGGTGTAATGCTAGCCTTAAGTTTTAACCTTTTGAAAGAAATGATTAAACAGGGTTTGCAAGAATTTGTAGAAAAACATCAAACATGTTCATTTGATAAATATACAGTGATAAATGCCCGCTGGGAAAACTGGAAAATGATTTTGGACAGTTTCAATTTGACATCTAAGTGGTGGCGGCAACATTTTACAAAAGAGGCGGCATCGCCTGAGTTGGAACTGCCAGACCCGATACTACGCCAAGCACTTTCCAATTTATTCCTGCTTGAAATAAAGCGATTGAACGATTTGTATCGTTCTAAAACGTCTCAGCATGAGTTTAATCTTGATTCATTTTATAACGAGCTCCACGCCTTGGGCGATAAAATAAATGCAGTACCAGTTCTGGTCACTGCAGAACCTGTGAAGGCAGCCTATGCCGACCTGATGGGCGATGTGGCAAAAGAGATGGCGATGAATCTCTATGCTCAATTAAATAAAAAGACAGAAGCAGCGCAGCAAGGAGAAGAAGCACGTAGCACATTAATGCGTGTCAGAGACTTTTTGATGGAGGCTAATGGATGTAAAAACTTAGACGTAAATGCAGCGGATGCACTTAAAGACGTACTGAGGAAAATAATGAGTTTGGATATGCAGTATGCATCAAATCATAAGGCTGAGTATTTGGCGCAATGTGAAAATGAATTAGGTAATCTAAGCCTTTATCTTACGCGTAAAGAAAATCCTGAAGAAGTCTTGGAGCAGATCGCATGGCTAAATAATAAGAAGGAAATATTAGAGAGCATTGGGGTAGGTGAATGTAAACGCGAGGCGGATGCGCTATTAGCGACGTTGAAAACTCATCTTGCTTCAAAAGAATTATT
This sequence comes from Gammaproteobacteria bacterium, assembly GCA_044445605.1. Classification (GTDB taxonomy): domain Bacteria; phylum Pseudomonadota; class Gammaproteobacteria; order JABCZS01; family JABCZS01; genus CAWKDC01. The sequence goes on from JBIOEA010000001.1 coordinate 109,954, forward strand.
TTTTGCAGAAAGAGTTAACATCGCGGTTGGCAATATGAGCGAGGCGTTGATTGCATCTAGTCTTGGCGATAAGAAGATCGCGTGTACAGGAGGTTTTACATCGACGGTGGCGTTTCGTGATCCCGCTGATGCACGTTTTCCACAAAGCAATAAAGAACATCTTAAAGAAGTACTGACCAGTATTTTCTCAGACATGGACGTGGCGAAGCCTTTCTATGCCGCTCCTGCAGCAGAACGAACGGAAAGAGAAACAAAAGTGAAGCAATTATTGACGGGATTGTATTCATATTCACCACTTAAAAATCTTATTTCTCTACGTGAAATTGAGTTAAGTGAAGCGGCGAAAAATACCATTAAAAGTATCTGTAAAGGGCCGGTGGTTCATCAGAGTAGACCACCGAAAAACCCTTGATCCTGACTACCCTGCATAATCAAGATGATAATGAATATGCAACATGGATGGATCATTAGGATCAATTGTCGGGATATTGCAATACGCACGTATTTTTTCCAGCGGTTCAAAGTTTTTGCCGCTGACACCACAGATACTGCTATCGCCGCCATCGGTGCCCATATTCGTTTGCCAATTCAATGTCACGGTTTCATAACATTTTGTCACACCGTTCTCACACATTTCGGCAGGCAAAATAAATTGATAGGTCATCTGGCTTTTCGCAGAGCGATCGCTTTGCGAGGTTAACATGACCGCTTCTTGCGGGAAGTGTTGCCCATGGATGATTTCTCGGGGATAATCCACCACACGGGTGTCTTGCCCAATGGTTAATGTATCAAAATGCATGCGGGAATCTGTATCGTTAGACACGTGCACTTTAACAGCATGTGTGGGGTCAGCAAATAATGCTAGTGGAAGAAAAAGAGCTGAAGCCATAAGAGTGCGCATAATGATGTCCTCATAGAATCTGGAAGGCAATTCTAGTGTATACCTCCCGCACCCTGAGATCCAAGAGGCTGGCCGGGCCTGTTATATCATTATTGCGGATCTAATATAGACATCAGCTTGACCAAATCCTCAGGTGTCAGCGATTTGCCATTCAATAAAATCTTGCCACCTTCATAGCGCAGATTAAACGCGCTATTGCCTTGGTCAGTGATCAAGACCTGAGCTTCGTTCAATGCATTGAATTGGTCAGAGATTTCCATGCGCAATGCTTCACGTGCAGGAATGGTTTGCTTGGTATGTGGATCCGTGACAGGCGGTGCATCTGCAGGAATGTGTGGCAAGGCCATCCGGTAGAGCGTGTCTTCCATCCACATCAAGGGCGCGTGTAGCGACAATGATGCTTTCATTTTCAGGATCATTTGTTGCGCAAAATGCTCTGGGGTGCCTTCTTCTTTATGTAGATCAGGGAATTGCACTTGCGCTTCGGCCAGGACTTTCCCTTGTTCGACAGTCAGCGTATAAATGAGTGACAACTCAGCGCCTTTCTTGAACATATCGATGAGGGCGTTACGTCTGGCCACTTGCCAATCGCCTTCGCTCAGTTCATCTTGATGGTGCGAGATACGGCTAAAATCGGCCAGACCCTTGGCATCGAGTTTATCCATGATCAATTTAAACGTCGTATTGATGAATTTTTCATTGAAAAATTCAACATCGTTAGCGGCGGCGTTCAGCGTAATATTGGCCAGGCCACTTTTCACATGGCTGGCAGTATCTAGCGTAAACTGGTTGAAACGAATGGTGTTACCCGCTTCATCACGCAGATAAAAGCTCGGCAGTGACATCGTTTGCTTGCCTACCCAAGGGGAGTTTTTGCTGCGCTCGCCTTCGGAGGCCAGCGTCATGGCGGCCATATCGATCATCGAATCATGTTTACCTTGCAACAGTAAAGGGGAGACATGAAGATCAAGTTTGATGCGGTTCAAATCAGTGGACACAGATGCTTTGCCCGTGACGCCCTCAAAAGAGAGGGAGCCTTCATCACTCTTATAATAAGCAGGCGCCGTTGCGAAATCGATATCCAAGTTGCCCAGCAGGGTCAGCGTTGCATTACCCGCAATGATTTCATTTTTTTCAAAGAAGTTTTCGAGGGAATCTTGGAGAATGGCGTTGGCAGGAGCCAGATCATTCGCCTTAGCATAGAACGCGATACGGCCGAGTCCCATGGTCAAGCGATCGTTCTCTTTCGGGAAAATCGGGCCGTGGAATATTTTCAAGCGAATATAGCTGACATGGGTATCGCCAGTGTATTTGAAAAAGCTTGCGAAGGGCATATCAGGGTAGGCAGGTTTGGTCGCGGTGATTTCAATCTGAGCCCAGGAACGAGCATAGCGGACGTGGTAGCCGTCCACTTTGACTGAGACGCCTTCGGGCAGGGCAAGATTGCCAATAAAGTTGTTCAGCTGATATTCAACGATAAGGCCTGAGAGATAAGGGAGGGAGCCGAGAACGAGGAAGGCAAATAGCCCGATCAGGAGACGTTTTTTCATGGTGTTGGAAATCCTTGTGCTGATAGGGCATTGTAGGGTTATTTCCTAAAGGATTCAAGCGGTTTTTGATTTTTAAGGGTTCATGAGTCAGTACCCCCTTGTTTCTTGAAAAGGGGCGGTATATAATGCCCGCTTGTTGAGCGAGAGCCATTAGACAATAGAGAAGGTTGCCATGAAGTCTGAAATTCATCCTGATTATAGAGAAGTTACCGTTAGCTGTGCTTGCGGAAACTCATTCCAAACCCATGCGACATTATCGCACGATTTATCCCTTGAAATTTGCAATAACTGCCATCCGTTCTATACCGGTAATCAGCGTATCGTGGATACCGCTGGCCGCGTAGACCGCTTCCAGCAACGTTATGGTAAGAAAGAAGCAGCTGAACAAAAAGACGCAGCTGAATAACGTGTAGGGCCCCCGGGTCACCGCCCGGGGCAAACTCCGCATCTTTCGTCCCTATGATTCTTCATCAGAAATTTTCATCGCTTCAGGCATTTTCTTGCTCGTTGCCACGCCCAGGTTTTTCATTTCTTCGGCACGGCGAATCAGGTTGCCTTTTCCATCTTTCAGTTTATTCATAGCAGACTCATAGCTTTTCTGAGTGCTTTCGATCCGTTTACCAATTTCTTGAATATCCTCAATAAAGCCGACGAATTTATCGTAGAGGCTACCGGCCTTATCGGCGATTTTAATGGCATTCTCGTTTTGGTATTCAAAGCGCCAGATATTATGGATGGTACGCAGGGTAGCCAGTAAGGTGGTGGGGGTGACGAGCACGACATTACGGGATAAGGCTTCGCTAAAAATGCTCTCATCGGTTTGCATGGCCAGGTGCAATGCGGGCTCGATAGGGATGAACATCAGGACGAAATCGAGCGTACGGATCCCTTGCAGTTTTTGGTATTGTTTATCGCTCAGCTGCCGAACGTGGGTACGCAGAGATTGCAAATGTGCCTGTAAGTGCAGGGCATATTCGGCAGGATCGTCGGTGTGTTGGAGCTTCTCATAGGCCACGAGGGAAACTTTCGAATCGACAATGACATCGCGTTGTTCGGGCAAATGGATAATCACATCGGGCTGGAAGCGTTTGCCGCTCTCATCTTGAATACTGATTTGCACATCATATTCGCGGCCTTTTTGTAGGCCAGACATTTCAAGCACACGTTCGAGAACCATTTCCCCCCAATTGCCTTGTTTTTTGCTATCGCCTTTGAGGGCTTGCGTAAGGGCGATGGCTTCGGAGGACATTTTTTGGTTTAAATCTTTGAGGTGTTTGATTTCATGGAAGAGGGACATGCGATCGCGGGATTCTTTTTCATGTGATTCCTGGATTTTTTGTTCAAACTGCTTGATTTGGTCTTTCAGGGGGTTGAGCAAATGGGAGAGTTCATGGGTATGGGATTCACGCAAATGGCGCGATTTATCGTCAAAAATATCTTGTGCCATGAGGGTGAATTCTTTTTTAAAGAATCCATGGGATTTGATCCACAGACCCCAAATGAAGCTTGCGAACAGGGCACCGAGTATAAACCAGAGGATTGGCATGGGAAAAAGTTCCTATTTTTAGATTGTCATGAAAGTCTTAGTATATCAATTGTAGGATTGTAGAGGCGAAAGATGTTGTGCCCTCGTTGCTATGCCAATGTTCGCTTTCCAGGCTTAAAACTGTGCTGAAGTTCGCTATTTAGGCTTGAAACTATGCTGAAGTTCGCCTATACTGAGGTATATTGTTCTGGAGTTCGCTATCATGAGCAAGCTGATATTCTCCGATTCTACCCATGCCGCTAAGTTACTGTCCAAGCGGTTTTTGTTGGGCAAGCTACGTCGCATTTACCATGGTATTTATACCGACGATTTGGAGCAACCGCTTGAGCATATTATTCAAAAAGAATGGATGTCTATTGTTTCGCACGTCGTTTCACAAGGCATTTTAAGCTTTAGGACTGCGTACGATTTAAAACCAACCGCCTTTGAAAAAGGAACGAGCATTGTTTTCGTTACCAGTTCATATACCAAAACCATTAACTTACCAGGTTTGATCATCAAAGTGCTTAAGGGGAATTCTCATGATTACAAGGAGCCAATCTCGTTAACTCTGTCGAGAAGCAATGAAGCTCGAATGTTGCTGGAAAATTTGAGTACGGTCAATAATAAAACATACCGCGGTATTAAAACCGTGGGGCAGGAGGGCGTGGAGCGTTACCTTACCAGGGTGATGAGGGGAAGAGGTGAGTCAGCATTGAATCGCATTAGAGATGAAGCAAAAAATATCGCTACTGATTTTATGCTTAATGTGGAATACAAGGCTCTCGAGAAGATCATCAGCGCATTATTATCAACACATCACGCTGATGACATTCTTAAAACGCCATATGCTAAAGCAATGGCAAAAAAAGAGCCTTATGACGAAGAAAGAATAAGGTTGTTTGAGTCGCTGGCGCTTTATATAAAGCGGTGTCACTTCAAAAACAGAGCATATGAATACAATAAAACATCTTTTAATCACTTATCTTTTTTTGAATCTTATTTTTCTAATTATATTGAAGGGACGCGGTTTTCGATTGATGAGGCAGAAGATATCGTTTTCAAGAATGAGGAAGTTAAAAATCGGCATGCGGACAGTCATGATGTGTCGGCACTTTATCATTTAACGAATGATTATTCACAAATGAGTATGACTCCTCATACGCCCTTAGAATTTCTAGATATTTTGCAATCGAGGCATGCGGTTTTGATGCAGGAACGGCCTGATAAACGCCCAGGTGAATTTAAGAAGCAAGTCAATATTGCAGGTAACACTTATTTTGTGATGCCAAATGAAGTTATCGCCACACTAACATTGGGGTTTGAATTATATTCGAATCTTCAACCAGGCATAGAAAAAGCTTTATTCATGCATTTTTTGGTCAGTGAGGTTCACCCTTTCGAGGATGGAAACGGTCGAATTGCCAGAATCATGATGAATGCTGAATTGGTTCAGGCGGGCTGTTTTAAAATCATTATTCCTACTGTTCACCGAGATAATTATATCAATGGTCTCCGAAGGGCCAGCAGAGATCATTATTTTCAAACTTATTGTAAAGTCATCGATCAAGCGCAGGCATATACTGAAACCATCCCATGGGTAAGTTATGAAGAGGCACGAGATAAGCTTGAAGGCGATTATGCGGACAGAGCTCCTGATGAAGGGTTGCCCATTTTTAATCGTGCCCTGAGGCAGCTACAACTTTCTGAATGTCCCCCTTAACGTATGTCGCATGATTGATACCAATGTGCATCATCCATGGCATTCTCTAACTTTCACATCTGCCTGACACTAACGTTTGTTTTTTAAATCTCTATAAAAGTTCTCATGAACGCCAAGCATCAACAGTAATCTTTCGTGAATGCTCCACTCATATGCCAATAACATAAGCTGATGGTGTACCTTAAACTTATAAACAAATACTCCGGCTAAATCACCTTTCTTTTCTTCCCCTATCTCAGGATCAAGCATGATCTCGCGAATGGCTCCATCCACCTTTTCTTTTTGGGTAGAGGTCAGTTTCTTGTATGCCCGCTTAAAAGCGGGCATCTGATTCAGGTTAATGTTTTTCACTATCTGAACCAAAGGTAAATGGCTCTGCCAATGCCCTATCCTGCTGCTTACTAATCAGGAGGTCACGGATAAGCTCAATGGGCAAATCTGGGTTATCCAGGGCGCACTTACCAATCTTTGCCCAGAACTCAATCTGATGGGGAATAGAGCGACATTCAGCCTTGGCCACTTGACGAGCCTCCTTATACAACGTTTCATCAATTCGCATGGAAACACTCACCATTCACCTCCCACATTTGTGTCAAAATGTTACATTTGTAGTATAGCATAGCTTAACTTCTTCCGCCACATGCCAAATTGACGCGCGATGGTAGGTAAATATCTCTCTGCCCATAAGTCCCCCTCCCACTCATAATTTTGGAAAGCTTGCCAGATAGGATCGGATAACTCGGATTATCGGACCCTATATAACCTCATGATATCAAACGATTGAGCTGTACGATACAAATCAATGAGTTAGACTGGCATTGACATGTAGTCACAACGGGACTACAATATAAATATGGCCAAAAGGTCATATTGAGGACATGCATTATGAACACGACAGATACCTACGTAAGAGCACGCATTGACAGCGTCACTAAGCAACGTGCTACTGATGCACTTGAGGCAATGGGTCTGTCAGTTTCAGATGCCATTAGGTTGCTTATGTTGCGCATTGCTGATGAGCATCGTCTTCCTTTTGAGGTACGAGTCCCAAATGCTGCGAGTCGAAAAGCAATTGAAGAGCTTGAAACCGGCAAAGGCAAAAAATTCAAAAATATTAATTCTTTCATGGATGATTTGAATGTGGACGATTGATCGCTCAACTGTTTTTAAACGCGATTACAAACGCGTAAAATCAATGCCTCGTTACAGCAAAATCATTGATTCTCTTCTATCGGAGATCATTGCGCTGTTGCTGGAAGATAAATCCTTGCCTGATAATAATTATGACCATACGTTAAGTAGCGATTGGAAAGGTTATCGTAGGTGACCGCCTGAGAAAGCCACTCAGGGAAACGCCTTATTAGATTCCGTTTTCAGAATGAAATTCGGCTAACATCTTTTAACAAGCAAATGATGCATTTTCCCTCTGCCGCTCACTTCTCCTCCCATGACAAAGTCACACACATGCTCAAAACCCGCTTTCATATAGACATGTTTCGCTCTTGGATTATCGCAAGCAGGGTCAATGAAGAATGTATCAGCCGCAGGATCAACCTTTCCCCTGAAGTAATCAACAAATTCAATTAATGTTTTTGTACCATAACCTTTACCCAAAAAATGGGAGTTTCCGATCATGTAATCAATGCCGTAGGTGTTACCTGTTTTTGAAAGTCTATCTAGCTTTTCGCGACCGATATCTTCCTGATCTGTTTCCTGAATCGTCATTAACATAGCGAAAGACTCATTATTAGAATGAGCAATCCAATAGACGTATTTCCCGCCTGCATATGCAGATGGAGTTTTTCTCCCATTCACAAAATTCATAATGTCATCTTTGTGTGCCTGTGTGTTATCCCAGAACTCTGCTACAAAATCTTGCGCGAGCCAATCCAATACAATGTCAAGATGCTTCGACGAAAGTTTTTCAAAATTAATAGACATCAACTGTCCTTCTTAAGATAATGAAAATGACCTAAAGCATACTCCTGAAACAATATTACATTATCAGGACTGATTGGAACATGGCCACTGTTTGGCAGGATCCATAAATTTGCGTTTGGTAGTGATTGATATAGGCTAATAGTAAGATCAAGCGGGTAAAACGCATCCTTATCGCCTTGTACTACCAACGTATGGGTCGAGATCTTTGAAAGCATTTCAGGGGTAAACTTCATGTCATTAGGATCTTCACCAAAAGAAGCTGCGTGCTCAAATAATAAATTAATTTGTTCATCGCCATGGGTATGAATGTTACGCAGCGCTTCCCACTGAGCCTGTGTTTTTTCACCTTGTGCATACGCCTTCATAATTAGTTTCGCGTTTTCAGGAAAATACGGTGCCGCGCTCACAAGAACCATTGATTGAATCAAATCTGGACGAATGAAGGCCATTTGCAGCAAGGTACACCCGCCCCCACTGAACCCAATGGCTTTGCATTGAGAGATATTTAAGTGCTCAAGTAGGGCAATGGTATCCAGGGCTGCTTGCTTAAAAGTGAACTGCTTTGATGGATTCGTTGATTGCCCATGACCACGCAAATCAGGAATGATAAGTTTAAATTTATCACCCATATTGCTAAATAACCGGACAAGATCAGCTCCCGACCCGGTAAATCCGTGCAATATTAGCAAAGGTTCGCCTTCACCAATTACTTGATAATACATTTCAAATCCATTGACGGATAGGTTCCCAAGTATCGTCTCTACATTCACTTTTTCGTCCTCATATATCAACTACAATGATCTAATGATCTCATCAAAATGATTGAGGATCAACGAGTGATGTCCCTCGTTTTTAACCTCATGGAAGGTCGATTTTTTCATTTGCCTGGAATAGAGTCTTCCGTGAGAAATGGGTACTTGAGTATCCTCAGCCCCGTGCCATATGCTAACAGGAAATTGTATATCTGAAAGATTAAAACCCCATGGATTAGTGACCAAGTTCATTTCAAAAGCAGGTCCAGCAACACCATTATGAAAGGCCTCAAGTGTGCTTTCGATAAGTTTACTCCGTTTTTCAGGGTCAAGAAAAACCTTTTTATCAACCTCGGGTAAATTTTTGATCATTTTATCGAGGATTTTATCGGATTTCATTAACATTAATCGCGTAATACGCATCATGATGGATGACAGGAATGGGAATCTCTTTACAAGCTTATTCGCAATCAGCTGCTCTTTCATCATTCCAATGTGCGTGTCAGGATCTTCAAAAGGTGCTACACCTGATACGACTACGGCCGATCTCAATCTGTGCGGGATTTTCAGAGCGCATGCTGCAACGTATGGGCAGGCGCCAGAGTGACCTAAAATTGAGAACTTTTCTAGCTCCAAATGATCGACAAGATCAATAACATCATCAACCCATGAAAGGATGGTTCGGTTTGAATCCATGGTCGATTGCCCCATTCCTGGCCTATCAACCGAAATTAATCGGTAATCATTTGATACTGCAATCTCATGAAAACGTTTTGCTTCAAGTCTACTACCTGGAAAACCATGGAAATAGATAAGAGGCAGCCCCTTTTCTGATCCAAATTCTGCAAAACACAGGGCTCTTCCATCAGGTAACTTTATTACCTTGCTTTCAAACATACCCACTTCCCCTTCGACTGGTCGTTTTGGAAGTTTACCATATAGGATCGGATAGCTCGGTTTATCAGACCTTACCGGGAGTTCTATGGCAGGATTCCTTATAATTTTGTCTCAAAGTACGATATATTCAGTTTCGTAAGGTACCCCCTTCTTTTTGTCTGAATTCAGCTACCTGCAAGAAAGTTGACCTTCTTGGTTTGCGCATACATTCTTTGCTGAGCCATTGACTTTAGATTAAGGGTAAGTTATTATTCGCACTTGCAATATAAGCGCTGATCTTTACTCTGTCTGCATCTGTTTATTTTACGTTTTATCCAGCCACTCTGTGAGGTTGCTATGCTGATCCCGTTTTTTGAGTTATCAACATACGATGATCGTTATTCTGTAATTCCAAATAGAATAACTAACGAACTATTAATTACAGTTCTGCCTAACCAGACTTATTTTGGCAGAACGTGGGATAGTAGCTATACTGGTGCAGATCATTTTTTATTTGATTGCTTTAATAATTTGCATCCTCCGGCCTTATTCCAACGAGTTAATCTTAATTCGGGAGATGCAAAAAATGGAGTTAAAGCGGTAACATTAAAAGCCAATGAGAAATCACATTTAGAGGCCTTGAATGGAGTCATTGACTCGATGATTACTCGTACTGCGTATCGTTATTGTATAAGCAATGTTACCCCCTCTTTGAATATAGAGTATATAGAGGATGCTTCTTCGTACATGTCCAATATGTGGCGCCCAGCTATACAGTTAAGATTGAAAAAAGCTATTGAAGCCCTCCAAGCCCGTCCGGAATTTTATCTTGATCAAGTAAATAATGAAAGCACCAATGAGCAACGTTCATCACGTACTATGCAATCATTAACAAGCCAATCCATTTGCCTGAATCGAAAGTTTGAAATTGCTAGCCAGGCCTTTCTAACTGGCATTAAATTACACCTTAGTGCAGAAATAATGATCACAGCGTCATTCTTTGCTCATAATGATTATACAGCTCACACATCCAGAAACGAAAGTGATTGTTATCTTGATTGTTATGATAACAAAGAAGACATCAAGCAAAGATCGAAGTTTAGTTCATTGTATCGTCACTATAAGTTTTCATGTCGCCTCTCACCGTATAAAGAAACCAGTCTTTATGGACGGCTAGTCGAACACATGAATGAAGTTGGTGGAAGCGATAAACACTCTTTTAAGTGGATGCTTTTGAAGCATATTGGGAATTTGATTGTTAAAGAAATGGAAAAAAATCCATCGATTGATCCCGATGGAAATCGATACTTAATTAATGAGTTAATTCACCACGGCATAATATTTAGCAACAAAGACGTTGAAAGACTTATTAACACTTTAAAAATTAATCTGGATCCTTTAGGACTACACCCTTTTGGGCTCCCTCCTATTGTTTGCGCGCAAGGATATGTTACAGACTTAGAAGATGGAGATCAATCAGATGATGGAGAGACTCCATTGCCTTTAGGATTGGGCTCAGTCAGACGATGAGGAGACCCCATTGCCTACAGGATCTCGACCTACTGTCAAATGACCAGGGCATTCACGATGCACCCGCTATTAAGACAACCGCCATCCTGGCTTTTTCTTATCCAAATCTTTCATCATCTCTTCGAAACCCTGAAATAATACAATTCCCAAATGAATCGAGTCAACTTTAATTTCACTTTTAGCGAGCTGGAATAAAATACTTTCTTCTAATTGAGTGGTCACCTTCTCACTGCGTGATCTATAAGCTGCCTCTTTATCTGGAGCTGATTTAACTAAGCGTAAAAGATCTTCGGCATACATTTTTAATACATAGGATGCCAATTCTTTGTTGATAATTACCCTATGTTCCAATTCACATAATTTTTCTGACATTTTCACAAAGAGTTTCACTTCATTTTTGTCATGTAAAGATTTGACTCCATAAGCACACAGAGCGAAAGCAGCCTCAATGATTGGTAGTGGAATGGTGCATGCAAGAATGTTGATAATGTCAAAGGCTTGATCCGCTGATTTTGTGCCTCCTCTTTCGACGTATTGACTTGCCACAGCTATGATTCCAGTAAAAACACGATTGATCTTGGAACGAATATCTATTTCGAACCGTTTGAGTATGGCCAGTTCGTCTGTTGATTTGTTTCTTTGAATATGAACTAAAATTAGTTCATAATGAAATTCCTTCTGCTCACTAATCCGCTTTTTCCTTGCCAAGGCGAGGCCTGCGAGAGCAGTTGTTCTAGCCGAGCAGGAACCATCAATCGAAGCAAAATCTTCATGAGCAATTTCATTATCCGACATATTCACGCGCTGTACATTGCCGTGAGTAGGTCTTAAATAACTAACATTCTGATTGGGTATAAATTGATTATAGGCCCCTGCTAGAGCCACTCTGTTGCGAGCAATTTTTTCCAAAGCATGTGGATTATTAAAGGTCAGAGCAAAAGCATATTTCCTAGCAGCGGCCTGTTCTCTCGTGAATGCACTTGTTAATTTAAATCGTAGATTATCATGAAAACCAATTGAGTAAGAAAAATTATTTGACAAATGAGCTTCAACGATAGCAACCGTATTGATTATTTTTTTACAAAGATTTGCGCTTTCTTTCCCATTCGTGATGCCTATATTTTTTAATAGACCATTTGCCTGATAACGGTGAATGAGTAAAATAAACAAATCTGGAATTGCATTCTTCCACAACTCAATAAAACACTTACTTGAGATATCAAGCTGATCGCATAATAGCTCAACATCTTTAGATGTAAGCTGCGCACGCAAATAGTTTGAAACAAATAGATTTCTATCATTCGATGTCTCAATAAAATTAAAGATCTGTTCTGCAGTTTGCTGGAACTCCATCGCTTCCGCATAACTATGCGTCATGTTTTTGATGCATGAGAAAATCGTGAACAGTCGAAGTATTCTCTTTTCATCATCATTTGATATGTAAGAGGGAGCAATAAGACATAATAAACGCTCTCTAGGAGATGCCCCATTCCCATGTTGATCTACCGTTTCTTTTCGGATGGATTTTTCAATTTCAGACATATTTTGAATTGCATCTATACCTTCTTGAGCAATTAGCACGCCTGCGCCTTTATATTTATTGATTAATGCATTAAGCTGTGATTGATCTGAATTTAGGGCCTCTTCGTAACACTGCTTCAAAAGCGCTTCCTCCAGCACACTGACAAGCGCTATATTTTCTTTATCTGCTAATGAAAACGCTGTTTCGCCTTTCTTATTTTTAATGGTTAAATCTGATTTGGATGACAAAATTGAAACAACATTAACATGACCACGTTTAGAAGCATACATTATTGCGGTGGTGCCGCTGTCAGACTGTAATCTGACGTTTACTCTTTTGTCATTTAATAAAGTCTTTATAGCTTCAAACGAACCGCTCTTTGAAGCATGCATCAATGGTGTATGTCCAGCTGCATCTGGTTCATTTGGTTTTATTTTTTCTTGTCCTAATAGAGTGTTGACGATTATTGCATGATTACTTCTGCATGCATGCATCAATGGCGTCCTACGCAAAAAATCGTACGCGTTTACATCCGCATTGAAATTTAAAGTAATTTTATCGACGGCCCATTTAACACCCTTGTTAGCAGATTCAATTAGGATCAAGCCGATAGCATGTGAAATCTCAGCTTCTGAATCCTTCGCGGTTATTTCGCTTGGTATTCTTTCTGTCAATTTTTTCATTATTTCTGAGATTCGGGGACTTGAAGGCCCACATTTATGAGTGAACTCCGCATAAAACGTGTTAAGCAGCTGAATTTTGCAAACTAACCCAGCAAGCCTGTCATCATTTACATTAATCATACAACCACCCCAGAATCGAACTTGCTGACATACTACCATAAGGCTGTACCTAATCAAAGATGTGTTTTAGATGACTATTTTTCTGACATCTTCGGAATCTCAATTCACTCCTCGCGCCCCCCTCTCTGTGAGATCTCCCGCCGGTATCATTCAGTACACTTGATCAGTACTGAGTCAAAAACCCAAAAAAGGGTCAATTTTACTTTTTCGTACCCCAGTACACTTCAAAACCCAGTCACAAGCAACATAGGCTCCGATAATAGATATTATCCGACCCTATTTTTCATCAAAATAACAGCCATTATTGGCCTGACGTTATGTAATATTACGTAATATGTAACGCGTTATTTTATAGCGCGGGGCTTAACTTCTCTTAAACAAGTCTTCGAGTGTAACAACCGTTTGGATAAGATCTTCTGACCAGAGATTGTGTTTCAATCCATTGGAAGCGAGCAGGGCTAGCATTAGCTGCTTATGTGTTTTCACCCGAGTCTGAAAAACATCCATTTTTTGAGCAAGTGATTTAGCATAGTCTTTGGTGATGGAATAAGGTTTGTCAGAAAATTTTATTTCACAGAGAGTGATAACATCATCGTCACGGTCAAACAATAAATCAATTTGAGCGCCATTGGATTTCTCGCCTGGTTTGGGAATATATTTCCAACTAGAGACAGTACAACCCACATGCTGCAATTCCAATGCTTCACGAATTTTTTCTACGTGTTTAATGCAGATGTTTTCAAACGAATAACCTGCCCATTCATACCAGGCGGGGGTATGGTATTTAGTTTGCCAATAGCCCTTCAGAATGTCATGTCCTTGTGTCGGTTCTATCCACTTTAAATAAAATAAACAATATTCATCGATCACTCGATAAAAGATATTACGATGTTCGCGACCATAGGGGATAAAGCTGCGAATGAATCCAGCCGCCTCAAGTTCTTGGATGCGCTTGTTCAGGCTTCCGCCCGAGGCAATGTTAACCGCAGTGATCAATGCGTTCCTGGAAATTCCTTCTCGATGTTTGGCGATGGTTCGGATGATGTGTAAATTCGTTTCCGCTTGCTCATAGAGGGATTCGAATAGTCGAGGGAATTCATCGTATAGCGCACCGTTTTTATTAAAACAGAGTGCTTCAATATTTTGCTGAAGTGACTTTTCTTTCGCCATGCTGTTCAAGTAGTAGGGGATCCCACCCGTCACCATGTAGAGCTCAGCAACCTGTTGAGAAGTATATTTCAACCCCATGGCATGGAGGTATTTTTTGGTTGTGGACAAGTCGAATGGGTTGAGTAAAATTTTACGGGTGAGCCGATTGTGTAGTCCGCCAGTAGCATTGACAATGTTGTCAATCATCCAGGAGGCTGCTGAACCACATAATATTATTTTTACATTGCCCCGTAGACTCCACCGTGTATTCCAAAAATGATCGAATTCTTGTAATAAGTTCGATCGCTTCGTGACCATCCAGGGGAGTTCATCAAAAAAGATAACTATTTTTTTTGAAGCAGGGATTTTATTGATTTCATTATCTAATAATGTGAATGCTTCATGCCAGCTGGTCGGCACTTTCAATGGAATATTGTTGAATAATGCCGAAGAAAGTTTTTCTGAAAATGCCTGCAATTGCCGGGAGAGTTTCCCCTTTTGAATCCCAGTGAACTCAATATATAAACATTTTTCCGCAAAGTAACTTCTGATGAGGTGCGTTTTCCCAACGCGACGTCTACCGTATAATACAGCTAATTCAGCATTGGGCGATGTTAGGATTTGGGATAAGTCCTTGATTTCTGATTCCCGACCGATGAGTGCTAGCATATTGACCCCCAGGAGTTATAGTTTTGGCTCCATATAAAAGATTATACCGAGCCATAACTCTTTTAGCAAGAGAGTTTTGGCTGCATATAAGAATCTATACCGAGCCAAAAGTATTGGCTGGCCTCGATTGACGCTCCCTCCCCAGTTTGGTAAACTGAATACTTATCCCCAAGACCAGCCCATTGAGAAGCATTATGAAGATGTCACGTTATTCTTATATATTCACGGGGCTTGCGATCTTCTCGATGTTTTTCGGCGCAGGCAATGTGGTATTCCCGTTGGCATTGGGGCAGGGCTCCGGTGATGGCGTTTTGATGGCGGTGACGGGGTTGTTTTTCACGGGTATTCTCCTCCCATTGGCCGGCTTGATTGCCATGATCCTCTTTAATGGGGATTACTATGCTTTTTTCAGCCGAATCGGGCGCTTACCCGGTTTATTCCTGATTTTTTTAATCATGGCGTTGATTGGGCCGTTTGCGGGTATTCCTCGGACGATCACATTATCCTATTCAACCCTGGCATTGAACTGGGTAGACTTCCCGGCCTGGGCGTTTAATTTAGGTTTCAGCGCACTTGTCTTATTATTGGCCTATCGTCGGGATGCTGTCTTAGGGATTTTGGGGAAGGTCCTCACGCCAATGTTATTGGGCTTTTTGGCCTGGACAGTCATCGATGGGCTTATCACGCCTGCGGCGCACGTGCTGTCTAACGATAAATCCACTACACAACATCTTTTCGATGGGTTTGTCGCGGGTTATAACACGATGGATATGTTGGCTGGGTTATTCTTTTCAACCGTCGTGTTGGCTGGGCTACATGCCAAATTCATGACCAATGCGCCCGATGTAGTGGAAAAAAATAAGACCATTTTGAGCCATTTATTGAAAGGTGCTACCGTCGCTGCGGGGCTATTGTTTGCCGTCTACGGCGGTTTTTGCTACATTGCCGCAAAACATGCCGGGGTTTTAGAAGGTGTTCCTGCGGATGAATTGTTGGGCCGATTGGCGCTTCATTTATTAGGCAGTGAAACAGGCCTCATGGCTAACGGTGTGGTGGCCATTGCATGCTTGACGACAGCTGTATCGCTCACGGCAGTATTTTCCGAATTCTTGAGCCGACATTTTTTCAATGATCCCGACAAGATGTACAAACCCTTCGTCATCTTGACTGCCCTGATCGCATTTTCCATGTCTTTGTTAGGATTCATGGAAATCATACGTCTGATTTTCCCCTTTATTGCTTTGTGTTATCCACTACTCATTGTATTGGCCTTTTGTAATATCGGATACAAGTTATTCGGCTTAAAGATTGTCAAAATACCTGTGTATGGTACCTTGTTGTTAACATCGCTTTGGATGTATACTTACGCGGGCCTAATTTAGTGCGGTTATTTTTTGGGAGGATAAGACAGTGTCTGTTCAAAATATTCTAGATCTAATCAAAGAAGAAGAAATTAAGTACGTTGATTTACGTTTTGTAGATATTTTGGGCAAATGGCACCATATCTCCGTCCCTGCAAAGGTGATCGATAAAGATTTTTTTGAGCAAGGCAAGATGATCGATGGTTCTTCGATCGTAGGCTGGAAAGAAATCAACGAATCAGATATGGTTTTGATTGCTGACCCAACACTGCATTACATTGATCCTTTCACTGAAGAAGCCACCTTGATTTTGGTGTGTGATGTGTTCGAACCAGACAGCAAGGAATCTTATGGTCGTTGCCCACGTGGTATTGCCAAACGTGCGGAATCCTATTTGAAGTCGACAGGTCTTGCTGACACATGCTACGTCGGGCCTGAACCTGAGTTTTTCATTTTTGATGATGTGCGTTACCAATGTACGATGCAAGGCTCATCCTATGCAATCGATTCTGATGAAGGCGCATGGAACATGGGTAAGATTTACCCTGAAGGCAACATGGGGCATCGTCCTGGCATCAAGGGTGGATATTTCCCTGTGCCACCGGTTGATTCAGCACAAGACCTCCGTTCTGCCATGAGTACGATTTTGGATAGTCTTGGTATTGAAGTCGAAGCGCATCACCATGAAGTGGCGACGGCAAACCAAAATGAAATTTCAACACGTTTCAATACGTTGTTACAGAAGGCAGACGAAGTGATGATGACGAAATACGTCATTCGCAACGTCGCGCATGCATGGGGCAAAACAGCCACGTTCATGCCGAAGCCTTTGGTGGGTGATAACGGTAATGGCATGCATTGCCATCAATCTTTATCATTGAAGGGCAAGAACGTATTTGCGGGTTCGAGCTATGCGCATTTATCGGATGAAGCACTCTATTATATTGGTGGGATTATTCATCACGCACGCGCATTGAATGCCTTTGCGAACTCATCGACTAACAGCTACAGACGTTTGGTGCCTGGTTTCGAAGCCCCCGTGATGTTGGCGTATTCGTCATGCAACCGTTCTGCGGCGATCCGTGTGCCATACACCACGTGTGAAAAAGGCCGTCGTATTGAAGTCCGTTTCCCCGATCCAATGAGCAATCCATACTTGTTGTTCACGGCGATGATGATGGCTGGCTTAGATGGTATTCAAAACCGTATTCATCCTGGCCCCGCGATTGAGCACAACCTTTATGAATTAGCAGATGCAGATGCTGCCAAGATTCCTGTGGTCTGCGCATCGTTAGAAGAAGCATTGGCTGCGTTGGATGCTGATCGTGCATTCTTAACACGCGGTGGTGTGATGACGGACGATTTGATCGACGGCTTCATTGCATTGAAGAAAGCAGAAATCCAACGTGTGGCGCAAGTGCCGCATCCGATGGAATTTGAGATGTATTACAGCTTATAAAAATATCCAAAGAATCTTATTGCCCCCTCTTAAGGGGGCAATCGAATATTCCGAGGCGGGGGTTTTTCTTCGCGATCGTAATGAGATTCCTCAACGCACTGAAAGACTCAAGACAGGGGACCCATCCGGCATAGTCGTGGTTGGATACCAAGCACTGGCGCCTGCGGAGTAAGCCTCTACATGGCCATCTTGCGTTCCTGCATAGACCACACCGTTGAGGGCATAGACAGCGTTCACGGCCGAATTATCATCCGTAAAAGAAGGCAAGAGGGTCCAGCTATTTCCTTGGTTGGTGGAGTAGGCTACTTTGCCACTTTCTGTTCCTGCATACAAGGTTGCTCCTTCAAAAAATAAAGAAGTCACCCAAGAGCTGGGATCAGGTTGAGAGGCTGTAGGTGTGAAAGTGTTTCCCCCATCGGTGGAATATTGGATAGAGTGGGGGTTGTTTTGAAGGCTGGTATAAATGACCCCGCCATAGACTGCCACTGAGCTGGCTGGAACAGCAAAAAGAGCTGGGGCGTTGGTCCAACTGTTGCCATTATTGGTTGAGTAAAGGACCCCGAAATCTTCACTGGCCACATACAGCGTATTCTCTGCTTTGGTAACGCCAAATATCTGTTGAAAATCAGGGTAGGCAGGCAGCGGTGTCCAGCTGGCGCCATTATCGGTTGAAGTCATCACCGAACCGTTAGACCCACCGACGTACATTTGACCTTCGGGCGTCATATACAAACCAAAGTTTACGTTACCGCCGGGTTGTGTCGTCAAAGTCCACGTTGATCCATTGTCACCAGAGATGCCTAAATTCCCACCAACAGTGGCGGCATAGAGATTTGAACCTTTGAAAAATAAACTGTTGATATAGGAACCATCGGGAGGTATGAGCCCTGTCCAGCTGGATGCGCCATCAAGAGAATAAAATAGGCCATCGTTTTCAGTTGCGCTATAGATAGTGTTTGCATCGACTGCAAAAATCGCACTCGTGCTTCCTCCAGGGCCGGGGTAAGTTGATGAGGTGGTCCAAGAGGTGCCTTCATTGCTGGTGATATCGATATGCGAATTGGCATTCACCCCTGCAAAAAAATGATCTGCGTCAAGAATCGAAACAGTTTGCACTGAAGTCGTACCCCCTGGCATCGTCACTGCTGTCCAGCTGATGCTGGAGAGTGGCGATGAATAAAGACCCGCTCCATTTGTTGCATAGAGGGTGGAGCCTAAGATGTATACATTGATCAGGGGAGAAGGACTGTTGGGAAGAGCAGGGAGTTGAGTCCAGGTTTGACCTCCATTAGTAGAGTGATACAGGTATCCGCTGGTGGATACTCCTGCTCCAGCTGTCCCAGCATATAATGTTTGATCATCTACCGCATAAACAGTGTTCACTGGCGTGCCATCAAGCAGCGCCCCGGTTGACGCCCAAGTGTTGCCTCCATCTTTAGAGACTTCAACGTGGCCGTTAAACCCTCCAATAAATAAAGTATCACTGTTCAGCACATATAGTCCTTCTCCCATGCTGCCCCCTGGTTGAGTGGTGGATGACCAAGTGGTTCCGCTGTCGTGGGAGACACGAATATTGCCAGATTGTGTCCCGGTAAAGATCGAAATACGGGAATGGGTTAAAGCAATGATGGCGGCATTGGTATCACTGACTGAAAACAAGCAATACCCATTGCTGTAGTCGGTGCACCCTGTAGGGGAGTAGCCAGGCGTATTCACTTTAATTCCCGCATTGGGATATAAATGATTCGATACGTTAGTGCGTATCGATAAAGTCAACGCCGAAACAGTATAGTTTTGACAACTGAGGGGGCCTTTGCCATCGAGGCACAAGGTGATTGAAACCTCAGCGGGCGCCCCCGAGGCGGTGATATTAAAGAATGAATTATTGGCTTGAGCAATGCTGTGTTGAGAAACTAAAGCAAATAGAATGATGAAAATCCGTTTCATGTGTTAACCCTCCCTGGTTTGAGTAAAACTATACAGGATGCGATGACTTTTCTCCAGGTGGCTATTTGGTGCAGCTATGTTAAAATAGCGCGGAAGCTAGCTAGCATGTGGATGGCGTTTTCCCATTCAAAAGAGGTACAAATGAACAGTGAAGAAGAGATTCTAAACAAATTAAACGCCCACTTAGAGAAAGATATTTCTAATATAACGGACCGCATTGACCAAACCAACCTATCGGATAACGACGGCAATACAAATAAAGCTCCGAGAACATACTTTCTTTATCAACTCGAAAAATCCGATGAATCAAGAAAAAAGGAAATGGAACTGCAACAGTATGTCAATGATAGATTTTTTAAAACAAGCAAACAGATGCTTCCAAATTCGAAGTCGCATGAACTTTATGAAAGACTAGTCCAAATTGATTCGACGCCTAACGATCTCATGTCACGCTTGGGGCAACCCATTGAGCTTGATGGGTTATACCCGCGTTCTGTGATTATTGCTTTGTCAAAGTTTCTTAAAGACAAGCGTTATATCCCCACTATTGTCTACAAGATTGGCAATACATATATTCGTTGTGAGTCTCGTCCTAACGATGGCCAGCCAGGGAATGTGTTTCTGCAAACCATTGACGTATCCGGAAAAATTATTTTTACACCCTCAGTATACGGTGATGGCAATGGAAACTCAGATGCGTCGATTCATGGGCGCCTACTAAAGCACATCTCTATTGATGAAGGCAAAAACATTCATCAATTTATGCGAGAGAAAAACACACCGATACAAGAAACCTCGGCCCACTTTTTAAATCAACTAAATTTTCTCAGATCCATTATTGAAGTTGTCAGATATTCCCATCAAGACTCTAATTTATATAGGCAACCTATTGCGACAGCACAGGCTAGGACTTCACAGCTACTTATAGATAAGAAAATCCAACCGCACCATGCCTACGGGCTTGATAATGATGAAGAGTTTTATAAAAAAAATAAAGTGTTACAAACATATAATGGAACTGAAACAGAGGTTGAGCGACACAAAGCTCCTTATGGGGCAGTTACCGGCAAGGACATAAAAAATAATGGAGCAGAGGTTACGAATAAAATTATTCGGATCAATGAGAAATTCGACGAGTCTTACGCTTCCCGTTCAGATAATCAACCGGACCATGTGTTAATCGAAGGATGTAACCTTCTCAAAAATCGTCTTGTCGAGGAATATGGCCATGGAAATGAGTCGGGTTCTGAAGATGGTGATTATTCAGATGATGAGGCGACTCCATTGGTAAAAAATATACAGAAAAAACCGTGGTGATGTTTCACGCTTTGTGTGGGAAAGAATAATCCTATAGTGAAAAATGGCCGTATTCAAGGAAAAATGTCCGTTAAGCTTGAAAAATGTCCGTATTTGAGCTAATATTGGCCGTAATCCAATTGGGAATGACCGTTACATGAGTAAAATCGAGAACAAAATGGCCGTATTCACCGCCCTGCAAAAGGCGACTGCGCCGCTTACTACCGCTGAATTGTTGGAGCAGCTTGATGAGCATGTTTCCATACGCTCGGTGCGCCGCTGGTTACAAGAATTGATGGATGCGGGTGTTGTACTCAAAATAGGGGCAAAAAAGAGCTCACGTTACATATTGGTTGAAGAGCACGTACCGTCGTCAATAAACAGCTTGTCTCTTTTTACGCCTGTCAGTGATAAGGCATTGGCCTACGTTGCCCAGCCCATTTATGCCAGGGACCCGGTTCCCTATCAGTATGATTGGCTCGCTAGATACAAACCCAATGTTGATTTCTATTTAACGCCATCTCAGCGAGATGCTTTGGCCAAAATGGGTAGTCGTACAGAATTTGGGATGATGGCTGGAACCTACGCGCGCCATATTTACAATCGTTTATTGATTGATTTGTCATATAATTCATCTCGATTAGAGGGGAATACTTATTCGTTGTTGGACACAGAGAAATTATTATTAGAGGGAATTGGCGCTGATCAAAAATTAGATACTGAAAAAATCATGATCCTTAACCATAAGGAAGCGATTCGTTATTTAGTAAACAATGCCGGAAAAATTCATATTGCGCCTGGCATCGTCTACACCTTACACTATTTATTATCAGACACTTTGCTTTTGCCAGAGCACTGTGGAAAACCGAGAAATCATGGGGTTAAAATTGGTGGCTCCACCTATCTTCCCATTGATCATGCTGGTGGCGTTGAATTGCAGTTAGTTGCAGTGTGCGAGAAAGCTGCGGCTATTCAAGACCCTTTTGAGCAAAGTTTCTTTTTATTGGTACATATCGCCTATCTGCAGGCTTTTGAGGACTGCAATAAACGCACATCGCGATTGAGCGCTAATATTCCTCTTGTTCAAAAAAATCTCGTTCCTCTCTCCTTTAATGATATTCCAAAGAATGACTATATTAATGCCATGATTTCAATTTATGAATTAAACGATATTCACCCATTAGCTGATCTGTACTGTTTTTCATATGCGCGCACATGTAAATCATATGGTGCTACTGTTCAAGTCATGGGGTTTGATAGGTTGCGTGTTATTTATCGTGAGCAGCGGCGAAAATTGACGCAAGAAATTATCATGCAACATCTAAAAGGCGATGCCATGCAACAATTTTTGGAAGAGCAGATTCAAATGCTGATTCCCGAAACAGATCGGGAAGCCTTTTTAAATATCATGCAAGAAGACATTGCACTCCTGGATATTTATCGAATTGCGGGGCTCGGGATTTCTCCTGAAGATTTTAAGGCATGGGCTCAGTCATAAATATTCGTGTGGGCTTATGATCTAAAAGAGCGCGCCCCTACAATTTATATTTAATCGTCAACGGCGCATGGTCTGAAAACCGAGTTTCTTTATAGATCTCAACTGAAGAAACACGATCCTTCAAATCGGGCGTAATGATCTGATAATCGATTCTCCAGCCCACATTTTTGGCATAAGCCTGGCCGCGATGTGACCACCAAGTATATTGGTCTTTATCGTGATTGAGCACACGGAAGGCATCGATGAAGCCCCACTCATCAAATACTTTATCGAGCCAGGCACGTTCTTGGGGTAAGAAGCCAGAATGTTTTTTATTACCCGTTGCATTTTTAATATCGATAACTTTATGGGCGATATTCCAATCGCCGCACAGTATCATGGATTTCTTTTTATGTATCACTTCTTGCATGAATTCGCCGATGACATCCATGAGCTGATATTTGATGGCTTGGCGGGCTTCGCCTGTGGTACCCGACGGCATATACAACGACACAACGCTGACTTTTTCAAAATCCATTTGTACGAATCGACCTTCATTATCAATGATGTCATGTCCAAATACAGTCCGCACCTGCTTAGGTTTTTCGCGCGCATAAATAGCCACACCGCTGTAGCCGGGCTTTACAGCATCGGAGAAGGCGAGGTGGTAGCCTGGGGGGTGGAAGATCGGGTCAGTGAGTGTATCCATGTGCACTTTGGTTTCTTGCAAACAAATGACATCAGGCGCGGTTACGCGGACCCAATCGAAGAAGCCTTTTTTGGCCGCATTACGAATGCTGTTGACATTTACAGTGGTGATTTTCATCTCATGATCATACGCCAAAAATGGAGTATGATCTACTGATGTCATGACTGGAGATTTTTTATGTCTACCCCTCAACAACGATTATTGCAATTAGCCCTTGATTACCACGTATTACGTTTTGGGGAATTCACGTTAAAGTCAGGGCGACAAAGCCCCTATTTTTTCAATGCGGGGTTATTCAATACAGGTAACGCATTGAAAGTATTGGGTGAATGTTATGCGGATATCATCCAACAAGAAAACCTGCCATTGGACATGCTATTTGGGCCAGCTTACAAAGGTATCCCATTAGTGTCTGCTGCTGCGGTTGCATTGGCGGAGAGGGGCAAAGATTATCCTTATGCATTCAACCGTAAAGAAGCGAAAGATCACGGTGAGGGTGGCGTGTTTGTCGGTGCCCCCATTCAAGGGAACGTCTTATTGGTGGATGATGTGATCACCGCCGGTACAGCGATTCGAGAATCGGTAGGTTTGATTCAAGCAGCGGGTGCGCAGGTCAGCGGGATTGTGGTGTTGTTCGATCGAGAGGAGCGCATGAGTGACGCCCCGACATCAACGTTAAACATGTTATCGAGCAGTTTGAATGTCCCTGTGCGCGCATTGGCATCATTTTCGGATGTGTTAGCGTTGATAGAAAATCATATCGATTTTGCTGACTATATGCCTGCGATGCTGCAATACCGCGAATCGTATGGGGTGTAGGGCGCCGTTACGAGGCGCCCGTATTATCACAACACCGCTGCCTTTTGCAGAGCGACCAAATCCGTGAGACCTGATTGTGCCACAGACACCATGCGATTTAATTGATCTAAATCAAAGGGTTTGGATTCGGCAGTGCCTTGAACTTCAATGAAGGTCCCGTGTTCGGTCATGACGATATTCATATCAGTTTGAGCATCGCGATCTTCGCTGTATTCTAAATCAAGGACAACTTCATTATTGCAAATCCCGACAGATACACCGGCCACCCATTGTGTAAAAGGATTTTTGGTAAGGACGCCCAGATTCTTCAAGGTGGCGATGGCATCAAATAAGGCAATGGCGCCGCCGGTGATGGCCGCGGTGCGTGTGCCGCCATCGGCTTGAATCACGTCACAGTCGATGACAATCGTATTTTCGCCAAGGGCTTTCAAGTCGACACAGGCGCGAAGGCTACGGGATATCAGGCGTTGGATTTCCAGCGTGCGGCCGGAGGGTTTGCCCTTCATCGATTCACGTTCATTGCGTTCATGCGTGGCGCGTGGAAGCATGGAGTATTCTGCTGTCACCCAGCCTTGCCCGGTGCCTTTCAGAAAGCGAGGCACTTGGCCAGGTTGCACACTGGCGTTGCACAGGACGCGTGTTTGCCCAAATTCAATCAAAACAGAGCCTTCCGCGTATTGAGTAAACCCACGTGTTATTTTGATGGGGCGGAGTGAATGGGGGGCTCTTTCGTTGGGACGCATATTAAAAATACCTGATAATGACGGAAGCCTATTCTACATGAAGTCGCATGGTATATACTAGTGCCGCTGGCATATGATCTTTTGGAGCAATAATGATGAGCAATCCTATTACGAGCATGACGGGCTTTGCGCGTACTGAGCACGCCGGTAGCTGGGGCACGCTGACCTACGAAATTCGCACCGTGAATCATCGTTATTTAGACGTGGCGGTCCGTCTGCCCGAAGTATTACGTGCATTAGAAGTCGATACCCGTGATCGTCTTCGTCAAGCATTATCCCGTGGCAAAGTCGAATTGCATGTACACTTTCGCCCCCATGGCGAAGCGACCCAAATGAAAGTGGATCAAGCTGTTGCCAAAGCGTATGCGGATGCACTGATGGAAGTGAAAGCGCTCTTTTCGCAAGATATTCAAGTGAATTTATGCGATGTGTTAACGATGCCCGGCGTATTGGCACATGCTCAAACAGACATTGAAGCGTTAACCAAGCCTTTTATGCAAGGATTGGATGATGCACTCACTGCACTGCAAACCATGCGTGCGCGCGAGGGAGCGGGGTTAAAAACATTTCTGCAATCACGTTGCGAAGCGATTGCCTCCCAGGTAGCTGCATTGAAGCCGCATTTAAGTGAGATGCTGGCAGCCGCACGCGACAAATTAACCCATCGGTTAAATCAGGCGGCGGTTCAAGCCGATGAAAATCGCATTGAACAAGAATTGGTATTGTGGGCCAGCCGTGCCGACGTTGAGGAAGAAATGGATCGATTATTAGCGCACGTGGATGCGGTCAAAAAAGCATTAGATGATGGTGGTGCGATTGGCCGTCGTCTTGATTTCTTAATGCAAGAATTGAACCGTGAAGCCAATACACTCAGCAGTAAGGCGCAATCGTTGACATCCACCAATACCGCAGTCGAAATGAAAGTATTGATTGAACAAATGCGCGAGCAAGTACAAAATATGGAGTAGCCATGTCTCATCATGTTTCTCAGCAAGGTCAGCTTTACATCGTTGCCGCACCGTCTGGCGCAGGCAAAACGAGTTTAGTGACGGCATTATTAGATGCGGTGCCTGGTATTCAGGTATCTATTTCTCATACAACACGCCCGAAGCGTTCGACCGAAGAAGACGGCGTGAATTATTTTTTCATTGATGAGTCTGATTTTTTAGCCATGAAAGCCCGTGGTGAATTTCTGGAAAGTGCGGAAGTATTCCATCATCATTATGGCACGAGCAAGCAGTGGGTTTTAGAGACATTGAGCAGAGGCATTGATGTGATTTTAGAAATTGATTGGCAAGGCGCACAATCGATTCGTGAGTTGATGGCCGATACGATAGGCATTTTTATTTTGCCTCCCTCATTAGAGGTATTGCAATCACGTTTAATGGGTCGCAAAACGGATGACTTGGCTGTGATTGCAGAACGTCTGGCAGAAGCAACGGAAGAAATGTCGCATTATCCTGAGTTTGATTATCTGATTGTCAATGACAATTTTCAAGAAGCGTTAGCATCATTAATCACGATTGTTCATGCCGCACGCCTTCGTACCCACATCATGGTTCGCACGCACCATCAGGTGTTGGATGCCTTCAAATAGATTTAGAGAGCAGGCTTTTGTCTTCTTTTTTATTTTCAACATGTGGGTACTTAATGAACCTCACAGTGCCGTAATTTTCTGACACTGGGATTATCATGGCTGATGATGTAGGATGATGCGAAGCGTTAGGGGTTATCACTGGGGAGGATGATTTTGTTACTGGATGATGCGAGAAGGTGGTGTTGCCCTGGGTGCTCGCTGTGAGGGCGGGCTGGCTGGGCTCATAAATAGGTTCGACAGGTTTGTCTGGCCCCCAAAGTGTCAGTACCAATGTACTGATTAACGCTCCCCCGATGAATCCGGCACCTAATCCCCACCACTCAAAAAGCAATAGCCCTCCAAACGCAAGGGGGGGGATAGTGAGAAGGGGGGTGCGCAAAACTTTGCAATAATAGTGCGTCAATTTGTTAGCGTAATCTTGATGAGGGTGATGCTTATCGGCCACGGCATTGGGCCCCATCCATTTTAGCCCAATGATACCGATCCATAGACCTGTGATAAAGCCACCGCCCAGGCCTAACCAGCTGAAATAAAATAAACCCAGAAAGGTTGTTAGGGCGGCTATCGTTGCAGCGATACGAGCGCCTTCCAGCATGTATTTAAAGTGAGAGGTATCGTCATCGTTTAGCCAGCTTACAAAGCCAAGTGTAAAGCAGAGGGTACACGAGGTAGCCAGTAGTCCATAGGTAAATGCCGTATGGCCACCGGGACTATCCGACAGAATTGGTTGATAGCAGACGTAGCACAGAGAAGCAGTAAGCAGGCCAATCGCGCAATTTCGAATTAGACTGCGCTGGAATTCAGACATAAGAGAGTTCCCTTCTCTGTCATGGGCCGTGTTGGGATCGAACCAACGACCAGCGGATTAAGAGTCCGACGCTCTACCAACTGAGCTAACGACCCATTTGGCCATTCTAGCCTATCTTTGATAAAAAGGCGATAGGTTTCTAGATCTAGACTTAAGCAAACTTTGAGGCTACAATGGGCGGTTGTTAACCTACAGACGCAAAAGAGGGCACCATGGCCAGAATTACTGTTGAAGATTGTTTAGCACAGATTCCGAATCGCTTTGAACTAACCTTGTTAGCTGCCAAACGTGCTCGGTATCTCTTATTGAGTGGCGAAGAGCCCATGGTACCGTGGGAAAACGACAAGAGCACCGTTGTTGCCTTGCGTGAAATCGCCTCCGGCCTCGTCACGGCGCAAACCATTGCAGAACAAGAAAACGTGAAGGTTGAAAGCGCATTCTTGAGCCCCGATGAAATGCTGGCACAAGTGGCTGCAAGCATGGCTGAAATGGCGGAAGAAGAAGATTTGAGCGATACTGATTTAGACCTCGGCGTAGAGGCATTGTCGATCATTGTGGAAGAGGACAACGTGGAAGCAGAGGCTTCTGGCGCTGAGCCGACTGAACCCACTGAACCGACAGAAGCTTCTGATACGCCGGATGAAACAGAAGACGACTTGTAGGCCATTTCCCAGGGAGCGGGCGTGTGTTCCAATTCACTGATCTGTGCGAAGAACTCTCGCACTATTTAACACAAGCCCAGGTGGAAAAAATCACCGAGGCATACGCGCTCGCTGCCAAAGCTCACGAAAAACAGAAACGTAGCACAGGCGATCCTTACATCGTCCATCCTGTTGCCGTTGCTCGCATACTCGCCTCTTTACGGATGGATGCCGATGCCATCATGGCAGCGTTGTTGCACGATACCCTCGAAGACACTGGCATTGATAAAGAACAGTTGAGTAAACAGTTTGGTCCTGCTGTGGCGGAATTGGTCGATGGCGTGAGCAAACTCACGCAAATCCATTTTGATTCACGCGAAGAAGCACAAGCAGAAAATTTCCGTAAAATGCTGTTGGCGATGACGCAAGACATTCGTGTCATTCTCATCAAATTGGCTGACAGATTACACAACATGCGCACGATCGATGCATTGAGCCTGGAAAAGCGTCGTCGCATCGCGCGTGAAACTCTTGAAATTTACGCGCCGATCGCGAATCGTTTAGGCATGCATAATTTCTGTGTTGAATTTGAAGACCTAGGTTTTGCCGCTTTGTATCCGCATCGTTATGAAGTACTGAAAGCGAATGTTAAGAAAGCGCGCGGTAATCGCAAACAAATTTTCAAAACAATTGAAACCGAGCTCAAAAAATGTTTCCAAAAAGCTAATATTCCTGATAACGCGATCCATGGCCGAGAAAAGCATTTATATAGTATCTATCAAAAGATGTTGACGAAGCGTATTTCATTTCATGAAGTCATGGATGTATATGCTTTCAGAATTGTCGTTTCCTCGGTCGATGAATGCTACCGTATTTTAGGGTTGGCACACAGTGTGTACAAACCTGTGCCGGGCCGTTTCAAGGATTACATTGCGATCCCGAAAGCCAATGGTTATCAATCATTACATACCGTGCTATTCGGGCCCTTTGGTGTGCCGATTGAAATGCAAATTCGCACGGAAGAAATGGATCGTTTAGCAGAAAACGGCATTGCGGCGCATTGGATTTACAAAACGCATGCGAGCTCCGTCGATAAAGCGCAGGCGTGGGTTAATCATTTGTTATCGTTGCAAAAGAATTCAGGTTCGACGTTAGAATTCATTGAGAACGTGAAAATCGATTTATTTCCGGGCGAAGTATATGTCTTCACACCGAAGGGTAAGATCATGGAATTGCCGGCGAACGCAACGGCGGTAGATTTTGCGTATGCAGTGCACACGGATGTGGGTAATAGTTGCGTGTCAGCAAAGATCAATCGCCGCGTTGCTCCGTTAAGTTCGCGTTTATACAATGGGCAAACCGTTGAAATTGTTGTCTCGCCAGGTGCGCGTCCTAATCCGACGTGGTTAAATTTCGTCGTGACAGGCAAAGCGCGTTCGAGTATCCGGCATTTTTTAAAGAACCAAGAGCGTTCAGGTTTGATTGCCTTGGGGCAACGTTTACTTAACAGCGTATTATTCAGTAGCCACTTATCGTTAGAGACCCTATCGCCGCAAGCACTGCAAACCTATTTACATGATTCTGGTTTAGAGTCGCTCGATGCCTTATGCGAAGCGATTGGCCGTGGCGAGCGGTCGGCCCCGATTGTGGCAGCGGCATTGAGTTCGACAAAAGTTTTATCGCGCAGCTCACATGAAGCATTGGCGCCACTGGTGATCAAAGGCACGGAAGGCATGGCGGTAAAATTCGCGCGATGCTGTTGGCCATTGCCGTTTGAACCCATTGTTGGATTATTATCGGAAGGGGAAGGGCTGACCGTGCACCAGGCTCAATGCAGCCGTGTTAAACGAGTGGCTCCATCTTCTGAACGATTGGTAGATGTCGAGTGGGCCGATGACATCACTGGGCCATTTCAGGCGGGCTTAAAAGTTGAGGTAGAAAACCAATTGGGCATTTTAGGTGTTTTGGCGACATCAATCGCGCAATCCGGCGCCAATATTGACAAAGTAAGTAGCGAAGATAAAGATGGGTGCTACAGTGTTATTACGCTGATATTATCAGTAAAGGATCGAAAGCATTTGGCGCGGGTGATGCGTGCGTTACGCAATCACAAATCCGTGACGCGCCTAACGCGCTATACTTCATCGTAACGGAGAACCCTCATGCGTGCGATGCTATTGTCAATAACAATGTTTGCTGGCTTAATTAATATGGCCTTGCCGCTCTACGCCGATCTCCCTTACGATGATCCTTACGAAGTGATGTTGCGTGAACAAGAGCGTGTAGGTAAAGAATCTCGCGCCCAACGTCAAAAATTTCTTTTTCCTGAAGGCGAGCGCTTCCTACCTGAAGACGAAAAAAATACGATCATTTCATTACGTTGGTTTGCGGCCGCAGGCGATTTAGAGTCACAAGCCACCTTAGCTGATTTATATGCCAAAGGGATCAGTTCCCCGCAAGATTTGAAAACCGCGTACTACTGGTATTCGTTGTCGGCCAAATACGGCAATACTTATTCTCAACTGATGGCGGGCATTTTTCAACAATTGGGTTATTTAGGCAAACCGGATGCAGAAGAAGCGGCCAAATGGTTTTTAATGGCACGCGATCAAGAAGACAAACCCCGTGCGATGCGTCGTGTGGCACAATTTTTTGATGATCATCTCAATCCTTTATATGACGAAACGCAAGCGTACCGTTGGTATGAGCAAGCGGCCTATGCGGGGGATGTGGAATCTCAAATTACGCTAGGTGATTGGTATGAAGAGGGTGACAAAGTCACGCGCAACCTCATGACTGCCTTAAAGTGGTATGGAAAAGCTGCCGCGCAGAATTCAGCTTACGCGCAATACAGTTTGGGGGTGATTTACCTGCAAGAAAATCCTGAAGTGCCTTTGGATTATGCACAAGCCATGAAGTGGCTGGAAAAGTCGGCATGGCAAGGTTTTCATGCGGCGCAGTATTTATTGGGCAAGATGTATTACATGGGCAATGGTGTTCCTACTAATCAGGTGTTGGCTTACGCTTGGTGGAAAATGTCGAATCGTTTTGAAAATCCAATGGTGACATCGGATCTTGCACGTATCACACAAAAAATGAGCGCCGACGAAATTCAACAAGCCACAAAACTTTATGAGTATTACCTCGGGCAAATCGGTTGACTAATCATTTATCCTTGAGCATCCCCTTCAAATATTGCCCCGTGAACGATGCGGTGACTTCCGCCACCGCTTCAGGAGTACCTTGTGCAACGACGGTACCGCCCCCGCTGCCACCTTCGGGCCCCAGATCAATGATCCAATCGGCCGTTTTAATGATATCGAGGTTATGTTCGATGATCACGACAGTATTACCTTTGTCGCGCAGTGTTTGTAACACCCGCAATAACATGGCGACGTCATTAAAATGCAAACCAGTCGTTGGCTCATCGAGAATATACAATGTACTTCCCGTATCACGTTTCGATAATTCTTTTGCCAGTTTCACGCGTTGGGCTTCACCGCCGGATAAGGTCGTCGCACTTTGCCCGAGCGTGATATAACCCAAACCGACTTCATCTAATGTTATCAGTTTGCGCAGAATCACGGGAATCGATTCAAAAAAGATGAGTGCTTCTTCTACCGTCATATTCAGAACATCTAGGATCGACTTGCCTTTATACATGACTTCTAATGTTTCACGATTGTATCGTTTGCCCTTACATATATCACATGGCACATAAATATCTGGCAAAAAGTGCATTTCCACGCGCGTGACGCCATCGCCGAAGCAGGTTTCGCAACGTCCTCCTTTGACATTGAAACTGAAGCGGCCTGCTTGATAACCGCGCGCACGCGCTTCCGGCGTTGCGGAAAATAATTCACGAATAGGTGTGAATAAACCTGCATAGGTGGCAGGATTTGAACGTGGTGTTCTGCCAATGGGGCTTTGATCGATATCAACGACTTTATCCACTTTGTCCAACCCGAGGATCGCTTCGTGTGGCGCCGCATTCAGTGTCGTTGCGCCATTGAGCAACGTTGCAGCGACGGGATAGAGCGTATCATTGATCAATGTAGACTTACCTGAGCCCGAAACACCGGTGATGCAGGTCATCGCGCCAAGTGGAATGGCAATATTCAGATGCTGTAGATTATGCCCGTGAGCATTTTGAATTTGAATCGCATGTTTCAAATCAACCGGTGTGCGTTTTTTAGGAATCGGTATCGATTTTTTGCCAGATAAATATTGGCCTGTCAGTGAGTTGGGGGTATCCAGAATATCTTGCAATGTCCCCTGTGCGACAATGCTGCCCCCATGGACGCCTGCGCCAGGGCCGATATCTAAAATAAAATCGGCGGAGCGAATCGTGTCTTCATCATGTTCGACCACAATCAATGTATTGCCGAGGGATTTCAAATGCATCAGTGTTTCGAGCAATCGTGCGTTATCGCGCTGATGTAAGCCGATCGTCGGTTCATCCAACACATACATCACGCCGACCAAGCCCGAACCAATTTGGCTCGCCAATCGAATCCGTTGTGCTTCGCCACCTGAAAGTGTTTCGGCACTGCGATCGAGCGTCAAATAGTTGAGCCCTACATTCTTTAAGAATGTTAACCGTGCAATAATTTCTTCCAAAATTTTCTTAGCAATCGCTCCCTTGCTGCCTGGGAGGTCTAAGCTGCTAAAAAATGCATGGCAGCTATCAATGGATAACGCAGCCACTTGAGGCAAATTCATTTTACTGATGAATACGTGCCGCGCTGCTTTGCATAAACGTGAGCCTTCGCAGGTGCTGCAAGGTTGGCTGTTTAAGTATTTTGACAATTCGGTGCGGACAAACTCTGATTCCGTTTCTTTGTAGCGACGTTGCATGTTCGACACAATGCCTTCAAACGGATGTTTTCGGACAAATGCTTTGCCCGCGTCATTGTAATACTGGAAAGCGATTTCTTCTTTGCCGCTGCCGTGCAATATGACCTTTTGAATTTTTTTCGAGAATGATTCGAAAGGCTCATCGATGTCAAAATCATAATGCTTGGCCAACCCAACGAGTAAATCATAATAGTAGCCGTGTCGTCTGTCCCAGCCACGTACCGCGCCTTGGCTCAAGCTGAGTGCTTTATTGTAAACCACTTTATTTTCATCGAAGAATGTTTCAACCCCAAGGCCTTCACACGTTTCGCAGGCTCCAATGGGATTGTTGAATGAAAAAATACGAGGCTCTAATTCGGTCAAGCTGTATCCACAGTGAGGACAGGCGTACTTGGATGAGAAAAGGATTTCCTTTTTATCCCCATCCATGTATGCAACGCTCGCAATCCCCTCGGTTAATCGTAACGCTGTTTCAAATGATTCAGCAAGCCGTTGTTTTAGATCCCCATGCACTTTGAAACGATCCACGATGATTTCGATCGTGTGATTTTTCTTGGCATCAATTTTGGGTAACGTATCGAGTTCATAGATCTCGCTATCAATACGCGCACGAATAAAGCCTTGTGATTTTAATTGTTGTAATAATTGGGTATGTTCGCCTTTGCGATTTTGAACCACGGGGGCCAGCAGCATGAGTTTGGTGTCGGCGGGCAGGTTCAAGACAGTATCCACCATTTCTGCGATGCTTTGTGCGCTCAGTGTGTTGCCGTGTTCGGGGCATTCGGGTGTGCCAGCGCGCGCAAACAGCAATCGCAGGTAATCATATATTTCGGTGACGGTGCCGACCGTTGAACGTGGATTATGGGATGTTGATTTTTGTTCAATGGAGATGGCGGGGGATAAACCTTCGATGTGATCAACGTCAGGCTTTTCCATCAATGATAAAAATTGGCGTGCATAGGCAGAAAGTGATTCGACGTAGCGACGTTGGCCTTCCGCATAGAGCGTATCAAAGGCGAGTGAAGATTTACCGGAGCCTGAAGGGCCAGTAATGACAATTAATTTTTCGCGCGGCAGCGTGACATCAATATTTTTGAGATTGTGGGTCCGGGCCCCTTTAATTGTAATTTCATGCATGATAGTATGTGGCAGTGGTGTGTAAAAGTACGCCCTATAATAGCAGAACCCAATAATGAATGCACCAATGTTGCCTTTTACCTCAGTTGAAACACGTGCCGTCAGCAGCTTAACGCTCCTGTATATCTTGCGCGTGCTCGGTCTTTTTTTACTCTATCCCGTGTTGGCGGCATACGCAGGTGGTTTGCCCGGGCATACACCGGTGCTTGTGGGAATCAGTTTAGGGATCTATGGATTATCACAAGCGGCGCTTCAAGTCCCCATGGGGCTGTTATCGGATCGTTTTGGTCGTAAGCCGATCATGACCTTAGGGTTGATTTGCTTGGCCGTGGGCAGCGTGATGGCCGCGCAGGCTGAAACGATTTTCGCCTTTGCGATTGCTCGTTTCCTTCAAGGGGCTGGAGCGATTTCAGGCGTATGTGCGGCCATGTTAGCTGACTCGGTGGCTCCGACGCGTCGCTCTCTGGCCATGGCCTTCATTGGGATGGGGATTGGTTTAACCTTCACGGTAAGT
This sequence comes from Gammaproteobacteria bacterium, assembly GCA_044445605.1. Taxonomy (GTDB): domain Bacteria; phylum Pseudomonadota; class Gammaproteobacteria; order JABCZS01; family JABCZS01; genus CAWKDC01. Next base: position 144,260 of record JBIOEA010000001.1, read on the forward strand.
TTGGTCTTGGGGCCGTGGTTGGCTGCACGTTTTGATGTCCCGGGTGTGTTCTATTTAATGACCTTCAGTGCGATAGGTGGGTTGGCCTTATTATGGTTTGTCGTCCCGAATGTTCCTCGCGTGTTGCCTGAGTTGACATGGCTTGCGGGCTTGAAGAAATTATCAGCCATGCCGATCGTGTGGATCTTTTCTGGTTCAGTTGGGTTGCTTCATGCCATTTTGGCGAGCGTGTTCATGGTTGTTCCTCAACAACTCGTTGTGATGACGGGGAAGCCACTCGATGCTTATACAGGTATCTACGCGGTAGCGATGACGGTCATTTTGGTGGCGACACTTATATATATGCGCTGGTTGGAGCGTCAGCCTAACCGTTATCAAGGCATGTTGTGGGCAGTGCTTGCATTATTATTGGGGCAAGCGCTGTTGTACTTGCCAATGGGGACGATGGCCACATTCGTGACGGGCTTGTTTATATTTTTTGTAGGCTTTAACGTATTGGAGGCATTGTTGCCAGCGTGGTTATCACGCGAGGTACCTGATACACTACGTGGCGCGGCGATGGGGATTTTCACGACGTGCCAGTTCATGGGGATTTTTTTAGGAGGAGTGTTATCTGGTTTGCTAATAAAATATGCACCCAGTATTGACATTCATTTTGCGGCCAGCTGGGTTATACTGCTATGGGCCGCAATGCTATGGAAGGTGTTGCCTGTACTGACTAACAGGACAACCGAACAACGTGGATCGCAAGGCAAAATTTGACGAAAAAGCGAATTTTAACGCAGCGAGGCGCGTTTTGCGTAAGTCCATAATAAACAAACGAGGAGAAAATAATGGCAAGTAAAGGTGTGAACAAAGTAATTATCGTGGGCAATTTGGGATCGGATCCTGAAGTGCGCTATATGCCATCAGGCGGTGCCGTCGCGAACATTAGTGTTGCGACGAGTGAGAGCTGGAAAGACAAAGAAAATGGCCAGCAACAAGAGCGCACAGAATGGCATCGCATTGTATTTTACAATCGCCTCGCAGAAATCGTGGGTGAGTATTTACGTAAAGGTTCAAAAGTATTCGTTGAAGGAAGCTTGCGCACACGTAAGTGGCAAGATAAGAGCGGCCAGGATCGTTACACGACCGAGATCATTGCTTCTAATATGCAAATGTTAGATTCACGTGGTGGTGCGGGTGGTGGTTCATTCGGTGGCGCACCTGCAGAAGGCAGCAGCTTTGATGCAGCAGGTCCTTCTGATTTTGGATCGAGCCCTGCGATGGCTGACAGCGGCTTTGATGATGAGATTCCATTTTAATAAGTGGGGCGAATATTATTCGCCCCTTTTTGTTGTGTGTTGTTCTAGGGAGTACCAAAGATGTCATTAAAAACCGCTGATATTAAACGTTACTTACTTCAACTCCAAGACGATCTTTGCGCGTCATTCACAAAAGAAGACGGGCGAGCGGGTTTTATCACAGACACATGGGAGCGCGCAGAAGGCGGAGCAGGCCGTTCCTGTGTGATTCGCGAAGGCGCATTAATTGAGCAAGGCGGCGTAAATTTTTCGCATGTCTTTGGGCCCAGCTTACCTCCGTCGGCATCAGCCACGCGGCCTGAGTTGGCGGGACGTTCATTTGAAGCGATGGGTGTGTCTATGGTGATGCATCCACGCAATCCTTATGTCCCAACAGTACATTTAAACGTACGATTTTTCATTGCGACACATCCGACTGAGCCGCCTGTCTGGTGGTTTGGTGGTGGTTTTGATTTAACACCTTACTATGCTTTTGAAGAAGATTGCCGTGCGTGGCACAAAGCGACAGAGGCGATTTGCATTCCATTTGGGGTGGATGTCTATCCTCGGTTTAAAAAAGAGTGTGATGAATACTTCTATCTAAAGCATCGTCAAGAAGCGCGCGGGATTGGCGGCCTATTTTTTGATGATCTGAATGAATGGGACATGGCAACATGTTTTCGGTTTATTCAAGCAGTGGGCGACGGCTTTTGGCCTGCATACCAAGCGATAGTGGCTCAGCGCAAAAACATGGCGTATGGTGAACGTGAACGTGATTTCCAATTATATCGTCGTGGTCGTTACGTTGAGTTTAATTTGGTCTATGACCGCGGAACATTATTTGGTTTGCAATCGGGTGGGCGGACGGAATCGATATTGATTTCAATGCCACCGTATGCAAGATGGGAATACCAATATAAGCCTGAAGGTGCCGAAGCTGAATTAGCAAAATATTTAGTGGCGAGGGATTGGGTGTAGGGGCAAATACATCTGCCTTCTACGTACAACCTATATTCCACGGGGGTTTTTCTTTATACGTTGAATAATTTCGCATTTAATGCAAAAAAAGTTACAAAACGTGTTGACAGATAAGAAAAACCCTGTAGAATGTCAACACATCGGGCCAGTCCCAAACGCTCTTTAAAAACGTAAGTTTCAAGTGATTTGTGTAGGTACCTGTCAAGTACATGTACAAATGGGGTGCCCTACGGGGCACCCTGTGTAGACGGATTTATCCGTACTACACGAAAAATGATAACCAAGATACAAACTGAAGAGTTTGATCCTGGCTCAGATTGAACGCTGGCGGCATGCTTAACACATGCAAGTCGAACGGTAACAGGCCTAGCTTGCTAGGTGCTGACGAGTGGCGGACGGGTGAGGA
>JBIOEA010000002.1:0-105460 GCA_044445605.1 Gammaproteobacteria bacterium
AGATTGATACGCTGCGTAAGCAAAGAAAAATCCCCCGACACAAGAACCGTCTCGCAAGCTCGACGATTCCTGTGTCTGCCCCCTTTACAAAGTGGGCGAAGAGTTCTTCGTTTTGTGATCTTGTGGTAGTGAACGATTACCCCATTTCCCTACCAGCATCATCGCCAATCCAATGCCCAGGAAATACAGCGGCATCATCAACAATGAACCATTATGCAACCAACCCATGCCGAAGGTGAACGCTGATATTAATATATAATAATAAAACCCAAACAAGCTCGACGCTGTCCCTATACAATCCTTATACTCCTTCAGGGCACTCGCCAATGCATTACTGGTCGCCATGGTGATTCCAAACATGATGCTCATTTGACACAGAATGGTCACCCAAATACTGGGATAAAAAAATGCACCTAGACTGAATAATCCTGCCGAACATAGAATCACCAGCAATCCGTACTTCATGATAGTTTCAGATGCCACATGATCATGACATTTTTTGGATACGAGCCCACCCATCATAGAAGCCGCAGCTATCATCATAAAGCTCAATCCATATTGACTCGGGGAAAGCCCTAATCCCTCAATCAAATAAAAAGCGCCTTCGGCAAAATAGCTGAACGAAATACCATTGCAACCGCCCACAATAAAACCAAAGCACAATACTTTTTTATCGCGCAGCAATCGTCGTATGACTTCAACAATTGCAATGGAACGTCTATCTTCTTTCAAATGTGTTTCAGGTAATCGCATCGCTATCAAAACGATTAACACCACCGAAAACAAAATAAGAAAGAGAAAAATACTCCGCCATCCGAATTGCTGGGCAATCGCACCGCCGATCACAGGCCCAATCGCCGGAAAAACCGCTAAGGCACTTCCAATGGTGGCGTATACTTTGCCAAGTCGCGGACCATGATAGGCATCACGCGAAATCGCCTGCCCCAACACACTGCCGATGCTGCCGCCCCAGGCTTGAATAAAACGGCTGACCATCAGCATTTCTATACTGGTAGCAAAATAACAGCCAATGCAGCCTAACAAGAAGATAACCAGACCCGCTATCACACAAGGCTTGCGGCCAAATTTATCTGACAGCTTCCCCCAAAAAAGGGTGCCCAAGGCAAACGCGAATAGGTAGATGGTCAGCGTGTATTCCGTCATCGACGCCGACGTGCTCAACGATTTTGCAATGTCTGGTAACGATGGCGTATAAACAGTTTCAGAAAGTTGTGGCAAACCCACAATCATCACTATCAGCCAAATGGCCGGCAATAAGATGTTTGACATAAAAACCTCGACTTGAAAGTTTAAAAATTAAGCAATAAGAGGCCCCTTTCAGTTAAGAAAGGTGCAAAGGCTTAAATTTTTACTCTACGACGACGATTTTCACTGTGGATACCTTTGGATGAATGAATAACCCTTAGAGTCTATCACATCTATCTGTTAATTCTCTAATTTGTGAGCCCGCTTCGCAGCACCAGACAATTTGTCTATCATGGCACCGATAATCTCAGAGGCCACATTTTCAGTAATCCCGTTAGCTTCAAGATCTGCTTTTCCTGTGATAGGGATAATACTTGCGCTTGATTTATTCATCAATTGAGATAGTTCTTGAACTACAAACCACTTGAATGAGTTTACCCCAGTCCCTCCCTGAGTAATCGCGTCAGTCGGGCCTATCAATAAGGCCAACAGGAGCTTCTTAGGATCTGGGGTCACTTTTTTTTGTGCAGCGTAATGATCAAAATACGTGTTTGAACGATAAAAACGTAAGAGACCGGGCACTAAGAGCGCATTCATACACAGACGAGGCACACTGGCGTTTTTTGCAAAAATATAATTCAAATCGGCTCGATGGACGGCGGCATCTAAGATCCCAATATCGTTAATCCCACAGATGGCATTTACAAAGATATCTTTCTTAAATCCAAGGGTTGAATCTACATGGTCAAACTGCTTCATGGTACTACTGGCCTCTTAATCTAACTACAATTTTCAAGGCTAACATAGGCGAGGGGAAGAAAGCAACCTGGATCATTGCAGCTATATGTTATGGCCCCAAATCATAGTCAGCCGGGATCCAACGCGCCCGCTCCAATCCAAAATGTGTCGTCACCAATTTTTCTGAACTATTCAAGGCAACCTCAATCCACCCTGTCCCCCGTGCATAATTATCACCCGTGATATACAGGTTCAAATGCTCATATGGCTTACGGATTTTTGGAATCAACTCCCAGCTCTTGAATCCCACATTCCAACGGTGAAAGGCCCCACCTATCGGCAACGGTGTCCAGTCACGGTACAACACCGTATGTGGCATCGGTAAATGAGGGTCGCTGTGAATTTGTTTTAATTCCGCCTCAATCATATCAACAACGCATTGTGGCGCTTGCACCTCAACAGGTACTTCATCTCGATTATGAAACATGGCCTTCGGGTCATCACAATGCTCCTGCCACGTGGCAGGCGTGTCTTTGTACGACGCCAATAACATCGCCGCTTCCGGTGTGCTACCCCAATAATATACCTGCTGCGCCGTTAAATCCGTTTGCACTCGCCCCTGCGATAACCCCATCTCTTCCCACCAAGGATGGTCATATACAAAAAAGAGTTTCTGCGCAGGGATGCTCGATTTGGCGCTCCTCAATATATTATCGATCTCAGGATCAGAAAATAATATCGAGCTTTTATCAAGCGCTCCAATCGCCTTGGGCGAAATCGTTAAAATGACATGCCGTGCGTAATATTTTTGCCCATCAATCGCTAATACAAATATCGGTGCTTGCGCTTTCGGATCAACCACATAAATCCCCGTTAATGCGTGCTGCGTGTGTATCATCACGTTATGTTCGCGCAGCTCATCTTCTAGCCTCGTCACAAGACTTGTCATCCCTTCTACCGGTCTGAACATTGCATGCGGTGCGTAATCCTGAAATGTCGGCAAAATAATATCGTAGGCATTTTCAGGTTGAAAAACACCCCTGAATCCATATGCGTCTACGAGAAACTGATAACCATCACCACTTAAATGCTGATGCAATAAAACATTTAAGTCCCATTGGTACAACGGGATGGGCTTGCCACTGGCATCAACAATCTCGCGCGCTTGCAACAAAGCCGCTAATGCTTTCAACGAGTCTTTGCTCGATGCACCCGGCACAATCGTTTCAATCGTTTGAAAAAATAATTCCGTGGGCGTTTTCCCGCGCTCGTTCGCTGCTAATTGATACGGAATTTTCTCAGGGTGTTCATGATAGTCAGTGTATAAAATCTTCTGACCCCTAAGATAATGGTATAATTGCGTCGACATTAAATCCGCTTCTTTGATCTTGAAATCGAACTCTTTTGTGAGTAGCCCCAAGACATTTTTTTGCGACGCTAAAAAACGCATCGCGCCCATTTCAGCCTCAAGCCCTTCCGTGTGAGGCACGTCTACCGTCAATATCCTTCCACCTAAACGATCAGAAGCTTCAAAAATAGCCACGTTTTGATGTTCGTCCGATAATCGGTACGCCGTGTATAATCCAGAAATGCCACCCCCAATGATCGCAATATCAATGATCGAAGACTCATCAATAACGCCTTTTTTATGATGATAATGCCAGCGGCCCGCAATAATAATACCGAGGATCAGAAATGCAATGAAGAATTTTTTGAACATGTTGTAACTACCAATGAGATCGTAAAGAAAAACCCCCGCCTCGGAATATTCGGCTTAAAAGTGGGCAAAAAAACCGGTGTTATAGAGTCCCCATCGCTTTCACTACCATCGAGGGCTTAATGGTCCCCCAATGATGGCAACTTGGGCAATGCCAATACATTTTATTGACCGCATAACCACAATGCGCACACGTGTAAGACGTTTCTTTGCTCAACAAGGGCTCAATCACACGCATCAATTGATCTAAATCGCTGCGGCTCGGCTGCTCTGTTTGCTTTAACCGGATCGTCAATACCGCTTGCAAAGCGCGCATCGAAGGCCTTGCTTGCAACTGCGCCATGATAACATCAAAACTTAAGGTGTTTTCGAGTAATCCATAATACTGGACCGGTAATGCGCGCAACAAGGCAATCCCCTGTTGCTCCCGGAAACAATTCTTGATGAATGTTTTAAACGCTTCCGTGTCTTGCGTGGCCTCAAAACATTCCGCCAAGGGTGCGACCATCTCACTGATGTAATCCGGCATCCTTTGCCCTAGCTTTAGAAAGCACTTGATCGCCTGCTGGTACTCGCGCTGTGCCATCATTTGCTGGCCTTGCAAAATTTGTGCTCGCACACAACGCGCGTCAATCGATAGCGCCTGCTTAATGTACCGCTGGCAAATGTCCGCCTGATTGTTTTTCAATGCCTGCTCAGCTAATTCGCAATAGTATTGCGCGATCGTCGATGCCATCGGTGTGCTGCAAAATAATTGGTATTTGTGCGCAATCTCGATCGCCTTTTCATAGTCGCCCTCTTTTTCATAAATTTGAATTAAATTGCGTAAACTCTCCGGTACAAAATAATTCAACTTTACCAATTCGAGAAATAATGACTCCGCACGATCCAACACGCCCGCACGCATGTAATCCGTCCCTAACTCAAATAAAGATTGCATGCGATGCCGCTGGCTTAAGTTCGGGCGCGCGATGAGATTTTGATGAATGCGGATCGCTTTATCAACTTCGCCTCGACGACGAAATAAACTGCCTAATGCCAAATGGGTTTCGACCGTCTCACTGTCGACTTGTAACATTTTAATGAAAAGATCAACCGCTTTATCGGGCTGCTCATTGAGAAGAAAATTTAATCCGGTAAGATAATCGTGCGTCAGCTTGTTCGAACGATCATCCCCTTCATGTCCCGCGCGCCCTATCCACCATCCTGTGAAAGCCGCTATCGGCAATAACCAAAGCATCCACTCCACCGTCAATCATCCTTCACAGGCATCGCCCGTAGATTGTCGAGTTCTTTCTGAAGCACGTTTGCTTTTCGCTTTAAACGAAAGGCTCTCGCACGGGCGTGTATCACGGATTTAAGCGTCCCGAGTATGCCAATGAAAAAACCTGTCATTAACGCTGCTAGTAATAACAGCGATAATGGCATCGTACGTTTACCTAAGAAATAATTGATCTCAACGCTGCCCGCATTCAGCAAGGCAAACACGACCAACAAGGCCGCTAAGATTATAAAAACAGTGACGTAAACTACTCGCATTATTCGTCCTGGTTGGTTTCCTCTTGGATCGGCACTCTTGAGCGTGATTCATTCACACGGTCACGTAGCTCTTTCCCGGGTTTGAAATGAGGAACATATTTGCCCGCAAGATTGACAGCACCACCCGTTTTGGGGTTCCGTGCAATCCGTGCTTCACGATAGTGCAATGAGAAACTTCCAAATCCGCGAATCTCAATCCGCTTGCCAGACGCTAATGCTTCCGACTGAAAATCAAGCATCGCCTTCACAGCTAGCTCAATGTCCTTGTAGGCCAATTGAGGCTGCTTCGCGGCTATCTTCTGAATTAATTCTGACTTTGTCATTTGGCTTCCTTCCTGTGGTTCCGGCCAGCGTTACTTGCTTAGTTTAGCAGAGTTTTCACGGGGTTGATGAAAAACATGCCGATCCCTAAGAGGGCGAAAGATATTTCGCCCCTACACAGATGGATTCCCATGCTAATTTAGGTTCATTTTTGAACCTATTGCACTCAATTCAATGCCATCTTTCTTCATAGAATGGCTGCCATCGTAGTCATCTGTCACCGCTAGTTCAGCCATTTTCTTAACCCCTACCTCAGGGCGGACCAGGCGCTGGCAAATAGCCGCCAGGTGCTTCTCTTCCTCATCCATCGTTTTTGGTTTCAACTCTTTCGTCTCGTATTTTTTGACAAGAGCAACGAACTCATCCAAAAATTTTCCCCCATCCGCAATACCCAATACGTCTTTTTTAATCTTTGTAGCTTTTTGGACGGCAGGCGGCAATGTGGGCGTGCTGGATAAACTGAATGAAAAATATGACGATGACGGTGTATGGAATTTAATGAATTGATTTAATACAGATTCAATGCGTTTTTTTGGGGTCAACGAATCGTCTTTGATAACCTTATCCATTTCAGTCCAGAGTGTGAGCAATGAGACGATTGGCTTATGTTTAGGATCGAGTGAAACTGATGAAAAATACTGCAAAGAGGTGCCTTCCCAATGTGAGTCATCAGTTTTGACCAGCATAAGCATATTTATATCCGCCCCTTTTGCAAACAATAAGTAGGCAAGCGAATTATCAACACTATGACAGGCAGCAAACAACGGATTAGCACGACTAAAGCCCCTGTAAGGAGAACAGGCATTTAAATCTGCGCCTGCGTTAATTAAATGCTCTGCCATGGACTCTACAGTGCCAATAGAAAGAACCCTGTACGAAGCACGGGAATAACAGGCATGCAGCAGTAACGATTGCCCACCTGTTGTTCTTTCATACAAATCAACACCCGATTTTAAGAGCATAACAATAGCATCCATGTAGCCAAGCTCAATCGCTTTCAGCATGGCTTCTTGTTTATCCTCAGGGCTAGCTGCAGTGATCAATGATGTCAGGATATCCGACGGTATCGTCAACATCGACTGATAATTTACTTTCTGCAATACCGATACCAGCTTCAGTGACTCTACTTTGGCACCCGCCTGAACCAGGAGACCCGGTACCGCAGGGCAGCCAGTATGAAATGATGAGGATAATGCAGCGTTTTTATCTTGGCAGGCGTCAAGCAGTAGCTTCACCATGTTTTGATCCATACGATCATGGGCACATTGTATGGCAGCTATCAGTCCATCGGTAGCGTTTGCCTTTAATAACGCATCTAAAAATCTGCAGCATTCTTCTGAACTTTTATTCAAGCCTTTTAACACGTTAGACAAATCAACAAGATGTGCTTGCGCACCCTCCTTCAATAATAGATCTGCCGCTTCTATATAATGATGCTCCGCCATTATCGCCAATACGAGATCTTTTTGAATCATTGGAGATTTTATGTGGGCACGAAGAAATTCAAAATAATCAGAATAGAGAAACGCTTTATTTTCAATAAGGTTGCGAAGTTTTTTAGTTAACACAGTAATGTCAGGCGGCCCGAGATAGGCACCCTGATCCAATAAGTTACCTGCAGTTTTAAAAGCACCGTAGGTGAGCGCAGTGAGCAATCTGGTTGATAGTAATACTGATGGATCGTTTATCATGTGACTGCCCTCGGATGATGTGCGGATATTATACCAATAAACTAACTATAGAAGCAAGAAAAAACCCCCGACACTAGCATCGTCTCGCAAGCTCGCCGATGCCAGTGTCTGCCCCCTTAAAAGGGGGCATAAGATATAAAATTGCAAAAAAAAACATGCATGGGGTTAGCCATGCATGTTTTTCATGATGAAAATCCCCCGCCTCGGATGGGCGAAAGATGTTTCGCCCAACCGAGGCTGCCCCCTTTAAAAAGGGGGCAGAGAGAGGTATCACTATTACTCGTCTTTCTTACCCATCTTTTCTTTCAGCAAGTCGCCCAAGGTCGCACTCACGGATACTTCCGCGTTGCTACGTTGCAATTTCTGCATCGCATGAGCTTCTTCATCAGAGTCTTTCGCTTTGATCGACAAGGTCGCTTGACGGTTCTTACGATCGTAGCCCGTTAACTTGGCTTCGACATCATCACCCATTTTGTACAAGCTGCGTGCGTCTTCTACGCGCTCACGTGCCATTTCAGATGCACGTAAGTAGCCTTCAACGCCATCACCTAGGTCAACCAATGCACCTTTCGCATCGATTTCGATCACTTTACCTGTCACAATGCTGCCCTTTTCGTGCGCAGATACAAAGTTAGAGTAAGGATCATCAGCCAATTGCTTCAAGCCCAACGAAATACGTTCGCGCTCTGCATCAACTGCCAAAATAACCGCTTCTAATTCATCGCCTTTCTTGAAACGACGAATAGCTTCTTCGCCTGTTTCATTCCAGGAAATATCAGATAAGTGAACAAGACCATCAATACCACCATCTAATCCGATGAAGATACCGAAATCAGTGATCGACTTGATCTTACCAACAACACGCTCGTTCTTGTTGTGCTTCGTAGCAAACAATTCCCATGGGTTCATCGCGCATTGCTTGATACCCAAAGAAATACGACGACGTTCTTCGTCGATGTCCAATACAATCACTTCAATTTCTTGATCGAGTTGTACAACCTTGCTCGGATGAATGTTCTTGTTCGTCCAGTCCATTTCAGAAACGTGTACCAAACCTTCTACACCCTTATCAATCGCAACAAAGCAACCGTAATCGGTGATGTTCGTGACTTTACCTGTCAAGCGTGTGCCGACTGGGTAGCTCTTCACGACTTCTTTCCATGGATCGCTGCCTAATTGCTTCAAGCCCAAGGAAACACGTGAACGCTCACGATCAAACTTCAATACCTTCACTTCTAATTCGTCGCCAACATTGACCACTTCGCTAGGATGCTTGACGCGTTCCCACGACATGTCGGTAATGTGTAGCAATCCATCTACACCACCTAAATCAACGAATGCACCGTAATCGGTGAGGTTCTTCACCACACCCTTCACAACATGACCTTCTTCCAATGTCGACAGTGCGCTTGCACGATCAGCATTGCTTTCGGTTTCAATCACAGCACGACGTGAAACAACAACGTTGTTACGCTTAGGATCGAGCTTGATCACTTTGAATTCGAGTTCTTTGCCTTCGATGTGCGATGTGTCACGTACTGGACGAACATCTACTAATGAACCAGGCAAGAATGCGCGGATCGTTGCGATATCAACCGTGAAGCCACCTTTGACCTTACCATTGATAACACCACGTACCGGTGTATTGTTTTCAAATGCGCGTGCTAATTCCAACCATGCTTCAGCGCGTTTGGCTTTCTCACGGGAAAGACGGGTTTCACCGAAACCATCTTCAAAAGCATCCAGTGCGACTTCTACTGTGTCGCCCACGGCAATTTCGAGTTCGCCACTGTCATTGTAAAATTGTTCGACAGGTACAACCCCTTCGGATTTCAAACCTACGTCAATGATGACAACATCACGGGTGATTTTTAAAACGGTACCACGGAGAATAACGCCAGGTAACATCGGCATAGAAATTAATTGCTGTTCCAGCAACGCTTGAAACGATTCAGACATATTAAGATATTTCCCTCATCATAACGTATGACGATATGATGGTTAAGTTTATTTACGTTATGAGTTTTTGTTTCTCATAACAGCCCATAGCCCCCAAGACCTCTCGCCTGCACCTCAATCATCACCATCTCGAGAACCTCTAAAATGGTACGACCGGTGGAATCCATGATGACCCCATCAGGTGCTGGCTTCAGAGGGGCCACCGCGCGATTTTGGTCCCGCATGTCCCGCTCTTGTATCTCAAGCAGCAAGGCCGCTAGGGTAACATTAACACCACGCTGTTGCAACTCCCCATACCGGCGGGCCGCCCTTTCCGAGCTACTGGCCGTCAAGAATATCTTTAAATCCGCCTCAGGGAAGACTACCGTCCCCATATCGCGCCCATCCGCCACTAATCCCGGGGCCGCGACAAAATCACGCTGACGCTGTAATAATGCAGTCCGAATCGCTGGAATCGCCGCAATCCGTGAAGCCCCATTCCCAACCGCCTCACTGCGCATGGCCTCGCTGACCTCATGCCCCTCAAAGAACACCATCGGGCGCCCTGTGTGGCATTCGTCCTTGAAGGAAACATCCAAATGACGGGCCATCTGCACCAATTGAGCCTCATCCTGCCCATCGACCTCATGGCGAACCGCCGCCAACGCCAATAAACGGTATAACGCCCCACTGTCCAGGAAATGAAAGCCCAAACGCTTTGCCAATAACCGCCCTATCGTGCCTTTACCCGCACCCCCAGGACCATCAATCGTAATAACAGGGGTGCCGTTATACATTTAATATCTCCTTGAGATGAGAACGAAGCAGGGGGAGTAAAGCGGGGTCACCGATGACAATACGTTTAGCATATTTAGAATAAGGCGATACCTGACCTTTTTCACCCTCTTCTTCGTCGCCAAAGAGGGCGGTAAATGCTTCACCCCTGCAAGAAGGATGATCAGGAAACGTCGACGTCCCCTTTGCACAGGTGGCCATTAAATAGAGTAGTGGGAGCTCAGCTTCAAGCGTGCTGAGATGCTCATCGCGGATTTCTATCGCCTGTAACTGTTTGGCATGTTGAACCCGTAAATTTGATACGGGTTCATCGTCGATCCAACGCTGATCTAATATGTGGATGCGCGCACCCATTAAAATCGCGTAACGTAAGAACCCAGAATGCGCTGGGTTCATATTCACATCATTGAGTGTCACATCAGCATGTTGCGATAAGATCGCTGCTACTATTTTGCATGCATTATTCTTCACTAGAAGCAGCATCCTCAACAACAACGACATCACCACCCAGATCTTCAATGCGCTGTACTGCTGCCATCGATTCACCTTCAGATAAGTTCATCAAGCGTACGCCTTGTGTATTACGCCCAATCACTGAAATTTCAGTGACACGCGTACGAACCAATGTGCCTTTATCGCTGATCAACATCACTTCATCTTGTTCTGTCACCAGTACCGCAGACACCAATTTACCATTGCGTCCGCTCGTTTGGATCGCAATCACACCTTGACCGCCACGCCCTTGAACAGGGAAATCTTCCATCAATGTACGTTTACCATAGCCATTTTCAGTGGCCGTTAATACGGCACCCTCAGGCTTCGGCACGATCATGCTGATCACGTTCACGCCTTCAGGCATACGAACACCACGAACACCGCGTGCCGTACGGCCCATTTCGCGTACATCATCTTCTTTGAAGCGAATCGATTTGCCTTCAGACGTAAACAGCATAATGTCGTTTGTACCATCCGTCACGGCAGCAGCAACCAAATGATCGCCTTCTAATAAATCGCACGCAATCAGGCCGCTGGGTCTTGGACGCGAGAATTCTTCCAGCGACGATTTCTTAATCACGCCTTGCGTCGTTGCCATCACAATGTAATGTGAATGATCGAAAATCTTGATCGGCAGAATCGTGTTAATACGTTCGTCAGCATCCAATGGCAGAATGTTCACAATCGGCTTGCCACGTGATAAACGCGACGCTTGTGGCAATTGATACACTTTCAACCAGTAGACACGGCCCAAACTCGAGAAGCACAATAACGTATCGTGTGTGTTGCAGACGATGAGACGTTCAATGATGTCTTCCGATTTCACGTCCGCTGCCGCTTTACCACGGCCACCGCGACGCTGCGCTGCGTAGGTGGATAACGGTTGATACTTCACGTAACCTTCGCGCGATAATGTCACCACCACTTCTTCAGGGGTGATTAAATCTGCCGTTTCTAAATCTTGCTGATTAGCAATAATTTCAGTGCGACGTTCGTCACTGAAATCACGTTTCACTTCAACCAGTTCTTCACGAATCACTTCCATCAAGCGTGTATCGCTTTCGAGGATATGCAATAAATATTCAATGGTCTTAATGAGCTCGCGATATTCTTCTGTGATCTTGTCTTGTTCAAGCCCTGTTAAACGATGCAATCTTAAATCCAAGATGGCTTGCGCTTGAATGTCTGTCAAACGGTAGGAATCTTCGTGCGCACCAAATTCTGCCGGAATATTATCTGGGCGGGTTTTATCCAAACCGACTTTACTCAAATACGCAATGACTTCGCCGCCCTTCCAAAGGGTTGCCAATAATGATTCTTTGGCCTCTTTCGGACCAGGAGCTGCTTTGATCAGCGCGATCACGGCATCGATGTTCGTCAATGCAACCGCCAACCCTTCCAAAATGTGGGCGCGATCTTTGGCCTTACCTAAATCAAATAATGTCCGACGTGTAACCACTTCGCGACGATGGCGAATAAATGCGTTGATCAACGACTTTAAATTCATTATTTTTGGCTGGCCATCTTCGAGCGCCACCATGTTGATCCCAAACACCACTTGCATTTGTGTTTGTGTATATAAATTATTTAAAATGACTTCAGCGTTTTCATTGCGTTTGATTTCAATCACAATGCGCATACCGTCTTTATCGGATTCATCGCGCAACCCGGTAATGCCGGACATTTTTTCTTCGCGGACTAGGTCTGCAATTTTTTCAATCAAACGGGCTTTGTTCACTTGATACGGTAATTCGGTGACGATGATCGATTGGCGATTAGAATCTTCCCAATCTTCAACGGTGGCACGTGCACGCACCAAAATACGACCACGGCCCGTACGATACGCTTCGACAATGCCGCCGCGACCATTGATAATCCCTGCGGTCGGGAAATCGGGGCCGGGAACAATCGCAAGCAATGCTTCGAACGAAATATTTTCATCATCGATAAACGCAATACACGCGTTTAACACTTCGCCTAAATTGTGCGGCGGAATGTTCGTCGCCATACCGACGGCAATACCCGAAGAACCATTCACCAACAAATTGGGTAAACGCGCAGGCAAAACGGAAGGAATGGTTTCGGATTCATCATAGTTAGGAACAAACGAGACGGTATCTTTGTCTAAATCGTCCAGTAGCAATTTGGCCAGTTTGGTCATCCGGACTTCGGTATAACGCATGGCCGCCGCGGAATCCCCGTCAACCGAACCGAAGTTACCTTGGCCATCGACCAATAGGTAACGCAGGGAAAAAGGTTGAGCCATCCGAACGATGGTGTCATACACGGCAGACTCACCGTGAGGATGGTACTTACCGATCACGTCACCGACGACGCGGGCAGATTTCTTATAGGGTTTATTCCATTCGTTGCCCAGCTGCTGCATCGCGTATAAGGTGCGTCGATGAACAGGCTTTAAACCGTCACGAACGTCCGGCAATGCACGGCCGACAATCACGCTCATCGCGTAATCAAGGTAACACTGCTTGAGCTCATCTTCAATGTTAACTAAGTGAATTTCTTCCATGTTAACCGAATTGTCTTTACTCATGTCTTTATGTGTCCTGGCAAGAAAATACCCTCAGTGATTTTACCATATTTGGTGGGAAATGAGGGGCTTTTAGCTTGACCTACAGCTATATAAGGTAAGGCAACTCACTGGCATATCGCGCCAAGGTTTGTTATACTTTTAGTGAATTTGGAGATACCAATGCCTAATGACGTCACTAAACAACTTATCCATGATGAATGCCTGGCTGCCTTCAAGATGGCACAGCAGTTCACTGGCAACAGGGTTATCAAGGTATTCATCGATGTAGCGGGCAAAACGCCCCAGGAAATCGAAGAAATCAATCAATATATTCACCAAGCGTACCCTGCGCTTGTCAAAAAAGAGCTCAATGCTTTTGACCTGGCAGCGCTCAAATTGGATAAAAATAGCGTTGCCGATATTTATTATGAAATGCCTTGTAGGCGCGAAGCATTTCAACCGCTCGAAAAAGCTTATCAAGCCATGGCGGCAGATGCGGGAGATAAGCCCATCAGCATCGAGGCATTTCAACGTTTGTTTGCAACACCTCCCATTTCTTCCTCCCCCATGACAAAAGTGCCCAATGTTGCTCACGTTATTTGGTTGGGCGGGTATCCTAAACAAAACACGCTTGATAATGTTGCTGCACTAGCGAGGGATAACCCTCAATATACGGTCAAGCTATGGGTTGATCCTAGATTCTTAACGAAACAGGAAAATCAACGATTAAAACTATGGGCTCAGCCCCGCAACGTGGAGATTGCAGACGCAAAAACACTGTATGCCGATAAAGAATTTCAGCAACTATTTCCCGCAGCAAACATGCTTAGGAACTATGAAGCATCGCGATTTAAAGGGGAGGAAATCAGCCCTATCAGCATGAATTATCATGTCCCTCTGAGTGACCAACTGAGACTCTTTATATTAAAAAAAGAAGGAGGACATTATTTGGACGATGATCTTGTTCCTAAAAAACCGTTGCCGCTGGATGTAGTATTGCCAGAAGGATTTGGAATATATAGCCCCATGAATCCGAGCAGCACCTACATCGCCAGCAATTGTATTATATCCGCCGCGAAAGACAGTGATGTATTAAATACTTACATCCAATTGGTATCCCAAGGATGGACATCACTGATGAAAATGCCTGTAAAAGGCGTTGATGTCGACGTTGGGCAATTTCGAGACTTCGTGGGTACTATTTCAGGTCCTTTTATGCTCGGTTTAGTGACAGGTGAAAGGCTTGAACCGAGTTTTGTGTCGATGCTGGATGCTTTCAATAAAAATGAACGATATCAGTCAATGGACATTCCACCCTTTAAGCTGCTTTGTGTTGATATCAGTATGACGCGCAACTGGGGAGCTCAAAGTATGTATCGCACCGAAACATATCGCAGCCCACTCAGTGAATGCGTTGAGGTGAAAAACGAGAGCCGTTATGGCGCAAACCAAGCAAGTGGGCCGAGTGCCCGTGCATCAAAGAGTTTCAAGTGACAGGACAGGTTTCAACCCGCGTCCAATAAATATAGTTAATTGACACCCGGTGGCTCAAATGACATACTGGCCTCACCAATACCTTTGGGGGCATCATGACACCAGCGCATACCATTCAACTTCAGCAACTCGCGACTCAAATCGTGACAAAAGAACTACAACATACTGCATTACAAAACAAAAAATTTGATCAATTATCATTCGATGAAAGAATGACCCTCTTCAAGCTCAAAGCCGAGTTGGGAAAGCTATATCTCGATGTAGCCGAAATACCCGATCTTGAAGCACGCGGCAAGGATTTAAGGAAAGTCGTCAAATACAATCCTTTTCTTAAGCCGAAGTTAGCCGAAAAGAACACTGGAAGTGGTCTTATGCTGGACAATTTGCTTCCTAAAACCGCCACCGAAGATAACAGTAGGATGGCAGGTCTCATAACCACGGCAATACTTGCGCTTCCAATCATAATACCAGGAGCATGGGTCAACTTAATCGCGGGCGATCCAGTAAATTACCTATACACGTATGGGGTTGAGCGGGCAGCACAAATTGTTCATGTTAAAACTCAGTGTTTATTTGAGCTTCCTCAAGAAATAACCGCAGAAGCATGTTTATCTACCGCAGTAGCCCACCTTGATAAGGGAAACAATTTCATCGCAATCCGCTACTTGCTGGAAGCAGACATACGGTGCACAGAATCAAATCCAGAAATCTCTCATTATTTTTCCCGTTGCATTGATAATTTAAGCACCTGTAACCGTGAGGATATCAGAGGGCTATCGCATTTACATGACCTGCCCAATGAGCAATTATTATGGCCAAGGTTATATGAAATCAAAGAAAAAGTGTTAAAAGGAAAAACAACAAGGCCTGCAGACAGCCCACTGCAATTCATTTGGAATCTTACCGATCCCACTTTACCTAGTTTCAATATGGTAACATTGCAGGAATTTTCGATGAATTTATCTCCAAACAGATACTGCGATTTTTCCAATCAAATCCTAGGACTCTTAACGAGCGATCACGCAGACTATCATGTCACGCTGACTGAGCTTTCTCAATATTTACGCTTAAGATTATATAGTATTTATCCTGAGATGAAATCGAGCTTTGACTGGAATCCAATTGATGATCAAAAAACAAGGGCATTGAAAGATATCTCCCTGACGCAACTGACAGCGTACATGAGCCAGGTTTGCGAACTCCCAAAAGATATTCTCAATGCAGGCCGCGCTGCGTACTTGTTGCTGGGAAGCACTGCTAATGAGCAAGATGATCAGGCATCACTGCATTTGGAACAATTGCATGAAAAAAATAAACCGAATGCCGAGCGCCAGGGAACATCAATGACTTTTCTGCCGACCAGGGCATCTACCGATTCAAACAATGATCAGGCAGCACGTAGCAATAGTCCCGACCTTAAATCATCTTTCTTGTAGGGGCGAAAGCCTGCATTTGACTCAACACTAGGTTACACTTAATGTAACTTAATGTTGAATAATATTCGATGCAACCCATGAGATATTTTGTTGACCGCCAAATGCAGAAATTAATATAGCTAATTGACATCCGGCAGCAAGTAGCAGTAGTGAAGAAGGCGAAAGATGTTTCGCCCCTACAGTAGGTTATAATCCCTTCTTTACATTCCAGCAACGAGGCACCCCATGACCACCAACAGCACCCCGATGGAACTCGAACAATTCAACAACATGGCCCACGATTGGTGGGACCTCCATGGCCCGTGTAAAGCCCTGCATCAAATGAACCCCGTTCGCCTGGCGTATATTCAACAGCACGCGCCTTTGCGCGGGCAGAAGGTCCTCGATGTTGGCTGCGGCGGCGGCATCCTCTCCGAGGCCATGGCCAAAGCTGGCGCCGAAGTTACCGCCCTTGAATTGGCCAATGAGGTCATTGCCGTGGCCCGCGCTCATGCCCAAAGCCAAGGGTTGAAAATTGATTACCAAATGGAACCCGTAGAGGCACATGCGGCTACCCATCCAGGCCAGTACGACGTCGTTACGTGCCTCGAAATGCTCGAACACGTCCCAGAGCCCGCCTCTGTCATTAGGGCCATTCACACGCTGCTCAAGCCCGATGGTATCGCCTTCTTCTCCACCCTTAATCGCCACCCCATGGCCTTTATTCAGGCTATCGTCGGCGCGGAATATGTTTTGAAACTATTGCCCAAAGGTACCCATAGCTATCGCCACTTTATCAAACCGAGTGAATTGGATGCCGAATTGCAGGCCGCTGGGTTGAAAACAAAACATATTCAGGGAATGGGGTATAACCCGTTGACCGAGCAGTTCTATTTGAAGACGGATGTGAGTGTGAATTATTTGATGTGTGCCTTGAAATACTCGGATCAATATCTTCATTCGATCTTAGTTCCTTCCACTTCCGTCAGCATGTAACGACGGAAACGTAATGGGTCAACGACTGCACGGATCGGCGTTAATGTTCCCCCCATCCCCTCCACCGTAATGTCTCCATAATTAAGGATTCGCCCTAAAATCGATTGATCAACATTAAGACTTGTCACCCGGTTGACGTTCAATTCATGCGTGTCAAGCCTGATAAAACCTACCTTCACAATCACCCGCTCATTCGTCACCGCAAATTCAGTACAAACATAACGAATCAACCCTTCCACTGTCTGGCCAACAGCATATATACCCACCAGCATCGCCGCTCCTGCTTCGTACATCCTCAATCGCTCCACCGTCAGCGGCATAGACAACACAAAGGAAACCGATTCCGCAAAACGCTCCACGATGCCATAGTCGTGTCCAACAAAAACAGCCGCCGCAATAAGCCATGCAATAAACGCATTGATCAATACAATCCAATGAATGTGCGCTTTGAGAATAATCTTTTCGCCAGGAAGTAGCGTGCTGTTAACATAACTCATAGTAGCTTCGTCCCTTCAACCTCAGTCAGCATATAACGACGGAACTTTAAAGGATCGACAATCGCAAGGATCGGCGCCGCAGATCCGCCCATGCCTACCACCGTTACATCACCATAATTCAATATCCGCCCTAACACGGATTGGTCCACGTTCAAGCTCGTCACCCGGTTCACGTTCAATTCATACGTGTCCCGCTTGATAAAGCCAAATTTGGCAATGACCCGACGGTCCGTAACCGCTAATTCAGTCGCGTAATAGTACATCAGGGCTTTTGCCGTGCTCGCAAGCGCCGTCACCACCAACACCACACCCACCAAGCCTTGCCCAGAATAAGTGTATAACATAAGGAAAGCAGCCCATAAGACCACCGCTGGCGCAAATACAATCCAATGAATCTGGGCCTTTAAAATCA
Organism: Gammaproteobacteria bacterium; assembly: GCA_044445605.1. Lineage (GTDB taxonomy): Bacteria > Pseudomonadota > Gammaproteobacteria > JABCZS01 > JABCZS01 > CAWKDC01. The sequence continues at coordinate 17,785 of JBIOEA010000002.1, forward strand.
CTTTTTCACCCGGTAATAGGGTACTATCAACATAACTCATCCACGTTTTCCTTCCAAAAGACTCCCTCTTTGTATACACTATCTGAGCAATAAAATCGAGCCAGTTGAAACTTAAATGAATATCCTATGATGATCGTGAAGAAAAACCCTCCGGCCCTTCGGGCCACCTCCCCCGGATCAAGTCCGGGGCAAGCTCTTAAAAGGGAGGGAATTTATAAGGTCGAATACTACGCTTGGCGGCATCTGCCCTTTGCAACATTCCAATCACTCAATACCCTCCTCGCCGTCGTCGATACCCTCAACCGTATTCCAACCGACGTGACCGAACCCCATGTCGCTCGCATGAAGCTCGCCTTCTTTCAATCAGACATCGCACGTGCCGCCAGCGGCAATGCGCAGCATCCCGACATACAAGCGCTCAGTGCCATCCTTAAAACCGAACAACTTGATTTATCCCCGTTCAACGACCTCTGCATCGCCCTCGAAACAGAAATCGATCGCGTCCAATCAATCGATGATAACGATCTTAATCGTTACTGCAAACGTAAACGCGGCTCAGTGCTTCTGCTCTGCGGTCAATTACTTAAAAATGCACCGCTGACCGATATTGAAAAAACCAACCTCAACAATATCGGCATTTTCATCGAGCGCATAAGCCTTCTGCAAAACAGAGACACTCATCCTGAAAAAATCCATTTGTTCTCACTCAAAGACTTTTCACAAGCAGATTACATTGCACAAACACGCACGTTTTTTAATAGAAACAATGCGACTCCCGCATTAAAACCCATTTTTTTATTAGCACGACTCTACGAAGCGCAATTAAATCATTTCGAAAAATCATTGCCACTCAATCCAATGAAATTATTAGCACTCAGTCTTTATTACCGACTCAAAGGATGTTAAATGAAAGAACAACGTTTGAAAGATCGTGTCATTCTCGTCACTGGCGCAGGTAGCGGCATCGGCCGCGTCGCAGCACTTACGTACGCCAAAGAAGGTGCCACCGTTATTTTGCTCGGGCGTACACCGCAAACATTAGAAAATGTGTACGATGAAATCATGGCCATGAATGCACCCGAACCCGCCATTCTGCCCCTCGACCTCAAAGGCGCAAGACTCGAAGATTATCAGCTCGTCACGACGACCATCGAAAAAGAATTGGGCCGCCTCGATGGCATTTTGCATAACGCAGGATGGCTAGGATCCCTCACCCCATTGTCTCAATATCCTTTGCAACAATGGTTCGATGCGATGCAAATTAATTTGAACGCACCATTTTTGCTCACGCAAGCGTTGTTGCCCTTATTAAAAGAATCTCCCGATGCGGCTGTTCTGTTCACCGTCGACAGCGTCGCACAAGAACCGCGCGCCTATTGGGGCGCCTACGGTGTCGCGAAAGCCGGCCTCACCGCGTTGATGAAAATTTGGGCCGATGAACTGGAATCCAACACATCCGTGCGTGTCAATGCCATCAATCCAGGCCCCGTCGCCACACACCTTCGGAAACATGCCTATCCCTTCGAGGATGCCTCCCTTTTGGCGAAACCTGAATCCTTGATGTATGCTTACGTATATTGGATCGGACCAGAGAGTATGGGGAAAACGGGCCAGTGGGTAAATTGTCAGGATACCTCCGAGACGATCCCAGTGTTGGGGGGTTCTTATTAAGGTAGTGAAGAAAAACCACCGCCTCGAAATACTCGGCTGCCCCCTTAAAAGGGGGCAAAAAAATGTAAGGAAAGAAAATTTATGATCAGCATCATCGTCAACGGCGCACGCGGCCGGATGGGTCAAGAAACAGTTGCAGCCATCAAAGCTGACCCCCAATTGCATTTGATGGGCGCGCTTAATCGCGGCGATAATCTTGCGGATAATATCAAGGCACTCAAACCTGATGTTGTGATCGACTTCACCGTTCCTGACAGTGTATTTGAAAATACCAAAACGATTATTGAATGTGGCGCTCGCCCCGTGGTCGGCACCACAGGACTCACTCTCGGACAAATCGAAGAACTCCAAAAAATGTGCCACGCTAAAAAACTCGGCGGGATCATCGCACCAAACTTTTCCCTCGGCGCAGTCCTCATGATGCGCATGGCACAAATGGCAGCCCCCTATTTCCCCAATGCTGAAATCATTGAGTATCATCATCCCGCTAAAAAAGATGCGCCATCAGGCACATCGATTAAAACAGCTCAACTGATGGGTAACCCAGATATGCCCATTCATTCCGTGCGTTTGCCCGGCTATGTGGCGTCACAAACAGTCATTTTTGGTGGCGATGAAGAAACTCTCACGATCCATCACAACAGCACGCATCGCAAAGCATTTATGCCTGGCGTGCGGATGGCTTGCAAAAAAGTGATGACATTGGATGAGTTGGTATATGGGCTTGAGAAGCTGATTTAGCGTCTCCCTCAATCGACCAATCTACATTATAAAATATCGCTTGTTCAGGCGTTTTATGGTATCGATAATATTGCAAGAAAAAATGAACCCCTATCAAAGGTAACGCTAATGTCGGTATCGGGTCATCCCTTTCAAATATCACTTCTTTACTGTTCACAAAATAATGGAACCATGTCGCGTAATCACCTTTTACCGTCAATCCTAAAATGCGCAGCATCGCCACACGACTGACTTGCCTGGCTTGCTCAGGACAAATTGTTTTAAAAGATTGTAATCCAAAAAAATGATCGTCAATATGATCACATGCTTCTACTAAATGGATCCCATTCGTAATCCGAGGATTGCATTCAATGGCCCATAAGGTGCCATCTTTTTTGCGAATCAAATCAAAACCTAACATGCCAGAAAATTGCGCTGCAGCAACTATCGTCGAGGCGAATGCTAAAATAGCAGTATCCTCAATTGCCTTGAAACACACGGCTGCACCATTTTGACGGAAAATGTAAAGTGGTTTGTAAATCGCATGGCAGCTTAATTGCCCTTTATGCGCAATGCCAAAAGTGCAAAAACCTTCACCTTCAATAAATTCTTGAACCAACGAAGGAAATGATGCGTCTGCTTGTATCGCGTCCGCAATCGTTTCAATCTTCAATACTTCAACACCACCACCTGTGTAAATGGGCTTTAAGATATGTGGATAAGGAATATTACCTTGTTGCAACCTATCGAGATATTCTTCCCTGGTCTGTATGACACATGTCTGTGGCACATTGAGCCCAAGGCTTTCCATCCAGGCAATGAATTTTTGCTTGTTATTGAGTTTATCGATGGTTTCAATGTCATCACAAAACACCGTCGTACACTTGCTTAATTCGGCTTTGTACTTCGCGATGAAATACACCTCATCGTACGTGGGAATTAAATAATCAATTTTATGGGCGGTAATAATATTGTTGAGTGTTCTCACAAAGCCCGCCTCATCAACAAGCGGGCTTGGGACAACAAATGACTTTTTCACCGCATTCGAAAAGGTACAAAAATGAATGCGTTGTGCTTCTGCTACATAAACCTCATGCCCTAACCGACTGAAATGTCTTGCTAAATCTAGCGTGGCAGGACCACGTCCGCCGGTTAACAGAATGCGTTTCATGGTGTTCATTCTCACTCCGCTAAAAAGAGATCCGGGAATAGGCTTACCTCTTTATTAACGGCGTAATGACTGAAATCTTTAACACCCGTTTCCCTGAGGATCGCCTCGTCCACACAGAAATTTCCTGTGAATTCCTTCGCATTGCGCGTCAAAATGACGTGTGCAGCATCGGCCACAATGGCAGGAATACGGCTGGCTTGCATGATTTCTTTGGGGAAATTCACCTCAATCGCTGCTGTCGCAATCGTCGTTCTGGGCCACAGAGAGTTGACAGCAACACCAAAGGGTTTGAACTCGCCCGACATCCCCAATGTGCACATGCTCATCCCATACTTGGACATCGTATAGGCCACATGATGTTTAAACCAGCGCTGTTCCATCGATAATGGAGGCGATAAATTTAAAATATGACCATTCTCGGATTTTTTCAATAACGGTAAACAGGCTTGCGAACACGCAAATGTGCCGCGCACATTGACCGAAAACATTAAATCAAACCGTTTCATCGAAGTGTTTTCTGTGTTCGTCATCGAGATCGCGCTGGCATTGTTCACCAGAATATCTAATCCACCAAACGTCTCTTGAATTTCACGCACAACCGCTGCAATGTTTTCTTCATCACGAACGTCTAATTTCAATGCTAATGCGCGTCCACCTAAATCCTCCACTTCCGCTGCAACGGATTGTATCGTGCCCGGTAATTTCGGATTAGGTGCATCGCTCTTTGCTGCAATCACCACATTTGCGCCGTCTTTCGCCGCACGTAATGCAATCTCACGCCCTATTCCACGGCTCGCGCCCGTGATCAAGATCGTTTTGTTTTTTAAAGAATTCATCAATAGCTCCCTTTGTGTATTGCAAAAAAAAATCCCCCGCCTCGGATAGGCGAAAGATGTTTCGCCCCTACAGGCTGCCCCTTTTCCAAAGAGGGCCTAAGACATGACGTCGCTCATCTCATCAAAAAATAAAAATCCTTCATCATCAATCAGTGCCATGGTGCCCGTAGATGTCCAACCAGACATGTAATCCCATGGGGATACTTCCATGTCATCCAAATAGCCCAACATCTTAAAAGGTGTTTTCACCCACAACTCACCACGCTCACCGTGTGGCAATTCCTTCTCCGTCTCAGGAGATACAATCTTAACCGATACATAGGGCAATGGCTGCCCTGCTGACCCCGGCTTCGAACCCCGCTGCAAATGCCCCGGTGCTCTCACATTCGGCACGTTCATTGAAATCGGCCCGAGCTCCGGTGTGCCGTATCCCTCCAGCAATAATAATCCAAAACGATCTTCAAAACGTGCAAGAAAAGCCGTATCCATCGGCTCACCATACGAAATAGCAAATCGAATATAACTGAAATCTTCCGGACGCACTTCTCCATAATACCGCTGATACGTTTTTGCAACATCAAATAAGATGGTCGCACGTGTCCGGCGAATGTAGGCACCAATCTCTTTAGGCTCGCGCTTGGCATCACCATAATAAAATACACCCATGCCTGATAATAACGGGAACCAGAATGATCCTAGAATACCCATCGTCGTGTAAAAAGGGACAACGCCAATCACACGATCACGGCTACTCGTATCATCAAATACTTGAGAGAAACTTAGCACCGGCGCAATCACCGCTTTATGCGATAACGCGACCGGATGCTTCTCTTCGGTATGCGTCCAAACCACCACGGCAGGATCATGCGGATTCTTCATCGGCAAACCCAATACTCGCATGCACCAGCCAGCAGGAATAAATAACAACGCACGAATATAATAAGGGTAAATGGCGCTTATCGACGCTTCCCACGCGCGCAGATCTTCAAGCCCTGCTGGCGCTGCATCGCCCAATGCCGCAATACGTTCCGATGTGGTGAACACATGTTTTAACTGTGCTCGCTGCATGTGTGCCACTAATTTGGCTGGGTCTTGTGATAATGGCAAATTAACCACCATCTTTCCAGAAAAAATGATCGCTAAATTTAATACCATGGCATCAACGCTAGGCGGTAACCACAACCCTACCCGATCAATGTCTGCGTATTGCGCCTGTAACCGTTTGGCAAGGCTAACACTCTTTGCCAACAACGTGCTGTAACTTAATGTTACCCCTGTGTGATCACCCGCACCGAGTTGCCATGAACGCCAGCGAATCGCTTGCAATAAACGAATCGGTAAAATATCGTGACTGGATTGAGACCGTGCTTGTGCCAACACACCTAACTCTTGGACTTCCTTGCGCACTTCCCAGGCTTTACTGTTTCCAGGCATGGCCTTACCAAAAGAAACACCCACTTCAATCGGGATACGCCGTGGTAACTTCCAGAAAAAACGCCCTTTCGCATATGAAAAAATACTGTCCCATAACTTGTCTAAATGCACAGGAATGATCGGCGCATCTACGCCTTCCATGATACGTTCAAACCCTCGCTTGAATGGCAACATGTTCCCGGTGCGCGTGATACGGCCTTCCGCAAAAATGCATACGACGTGGCCAGACACCAATGCTTCGCGCGCCGCCATTAACGCTGCTTCCACCCCATCCGATCCCGCTTGAATCGGTATCGCATGTGCCATGTCGAGCACCCACTTGAAGGCCTTCATTTCATAATAATCACGGTGGACAAGATAACGAATGAAGCGGGGTACCACAGCCGTCAACAACAACGCATCAATGAATGAGACATGGTTACATACAATGAGCGCAGGACCGGTCGCAGGCAAATTATCGGCATTGTACACACGCACGCGGTAAATCGTGTGCATGATAATGAACAGCATGAAGCGGATAAAAAAAGCAGGCAATAAATACACCGCAAAACCGGTGGCACACAATGCTACTACACCCCAGAATAAAAACATCTCAGATGGAGTGAAAGAAAATAGGTACTGCAGCGCGAGTGTCAGGAGCAACCCTCCTGCCATCGACAAATCCGCAAAAAAGTTATTGGTCGCAATCAACCGTCCCTTTTGACGAGGCTGCGGCAAATCTTGCAGCAATGCTTTTAAAGGTACTATATATAAGCCTGTGAAAATACTCGCCATGCCCAGCAATACATAAGTACCTACGATCTTTGGCTCAAAATATCCTACACAGGTAATACCAATCGCTGTCCCCATCAACCCCAGTGGAATCAACCCATACTCGATCCGCTCCCCTGAGATCCTTCCCGCTAATAAACTCCCTATACTGATACCCACGGCCGTCATCACCATCAAAAAGCCCGTGCCAGCATGCGTTGTGTGTAATACTTTTTCAGCGTAAAGCAATAAGTTGGTTTGGAACACCATTGCCAAACACCAGAAAAAACTGATCCCCGCAACCACCAACGTTAAAAAGCGATGACCGCGTAATACACTGATCCCCGCGTACACCTCTGAAAAAGGATCCAATCGAAATGAACGACGCTTGGCTTTTGCCAAGACCTTGGGGATAAATACACTCGAAAAAATCCCGAGTATGGAAATCATGATTAATACGCTTGCAATGACCCACATCTCATGACGAAAGATATCTAATAAAATGCCTGAAAAAGCACCGCCCAATATAATAGCGATGTACGTGGTCATTTCCATGAGGCCATTCGCACGAGATAACGCTTCCCTGGGAACAAGCTCGGGCACAATCCCATATTTAGAAGGACTGAAAAACGCGGTTTGTGTTGCCATCGCAAAAACAACACCTAATAATAGAGCGTGACCTTCATGCTCTAACGCGCCCACAGCCAGGACCATGCACACTAATTCAGCACATTTGGTCATGATGATCACTTTGCGTTTACTGAATTTATCCGCCAAAAAACCGGCGTATCCCGAAAATAAAATACCCGGGACTAAAAAAATCAAACCCGTCAACGTGATCGTTTCGCCATGAACGGCAGTTTCAACTAATAGGAGAGAAACAAGTAAGCGATATAAGTTATCATTGAGTGCGCCGAGAAACTGTGTCACCAAAAAAGCGACAAAGCCTTTCTGTGATAATAAATCTTTATAGGAATGAATTTCTTTAATCTGTGTATTCTGAGTTTCGTCCATCGGTTCCCCCCTCCGATATTATACACGACAGTCGACGACACATAGTTTCTTCGCAGCTAATCACGCATTGTTTTTTCAATACCCCTCCCAATGGGTGATACCCCAGGGCATTTAACCGGTAAATTGTTTGTTTGTTAGGTAGCCCTTCTGTAATAATATGCACTTCGCCTCCCCATTCCGTCATCTCATGATAGGCCCCCGGATACATTTGCCATGAAGATAACGGTTCGTTCGGCCATTGGTTGATATTACCCATGGGCGCCATCGCTTGCGGGAGTTGAGCAGGTGACTCCATGAAACGTAACAACGCCATATCAACCGCATGATCCATTCGAATAGCGGTATCATGCCATTGGTTGACCCGGATTGCCTGAACCTGGTGATTCGATAGGGAGAGCATCCCCATCGCTAATATCACAAGGAGTAACATGACCATCCAGAGGATTTCTCCTTTTGTATTTCGATGTAACGTCATGAGATATCCCGCCTACGAGTGATGGTTATCTTGCCCAAACCAAATACTGATAGGCTCTCCTGCATACGTCACCGTCACTTTCAATAACCCCCCTTCAGGTTCACACTGAAATGATGCCAATCCCGTCAAGATATTTACCGCATCCGCCATCGGCAATAACGTTTTTTGCATCAGTTCTAAACCATCATCCCCTTTCTGCATATACACTGCAATAATCTGCCACGAAGCGATGACAGCATAGTGGTCATATCCGGGAAGCAGTGTGGGATAAACATCGCGATAAACAATATCCGCTTTCAATCCGTCGGCCATCACAAACCATCCTGATTTGGGTATAAACGAGGTGTTTGCATATTCAATGATCACTACGTCAGTCCCCGAGGCCACTTTGTGACTGAGTACAGCTGGCAAAGGCGGGTTCCAGTTCTTGCCATTGGCGCGGTGTAGGGTAATGGATTGATCTGGCATTCGAGAATTCGGTATTTGCCCATGGACCGTGATGGGCAAACCACTTGATACCGATTGCATCCCTAAAAATCCCGCTCGACGTATCAACGGATCCAACCGCAACAAAAGTTGCCGCACCGTGTCAAGCCGTTGAATATCATCCGTCACCGTTATTATTGCTTTTTGTTGAATCACAAACATGCCCTCACATATTATTAAAATCCAGGCGAATAAACCCATTGCCATCAAACATTCGAGCAGAGAAAATCCTTTGCTCATTCTAAAAGCCAACATCCATCGCCCTCCCAACACACATGAATGGCGCCTTCACGTTGCCAGGCAATCTGTGAAACCGGCGCGGGCAATGCCCTTTCTAAGCTTTGTTGCCAGCCCTGTTGTGCGTGACTCGAATAAAAATGCTGAATATGACGCGCACTCGCTGCATGCATGACCACCCACGCCTGCGCTTGTAATATTTTTTGTGCCTGAAGTGATTTAACGTGCAATTTTAACAACAATGATAATCCAATACCCGCACAGAAAAGTGCGATAGCACATTGCAGCAGGAGGTAACCATGTTGATTTTTGCTCATCATATATTCTTGTTTTTAGAGTGATGTGAGCAAGATTATAAAGAAGGAAATAATAATGTCAAGCAGGGTATTACCATTGCTTCGGATAATTGCTAGAAGAGAAGTTATTACTAGACAGAGTAGTATTTGATCGCCATAAACGTGTTAGTTGTGATGGCTGTGCTTGCACGGGCGCTAGGTTATCAAGGCTGGCACAAAATACATTTAGGGTATTCGGATCAAACCTGACTGAAGCCTGAGTCTTCAAATGGTTAACAACGGATGCCACCATTTTATCAGAGGGTATTCGCTGAACGTGTTCGTTGATAGCTTCATGAACTTCTTTGCGCCTCGCTTTATCACTGGGAAAATGCTCCACAGCCAGTTCCCAGGCATCTTTGTTCTTGTTGTTTTTAATATAAAAATCAGCGCCATAGGAAAGCAACAAAGACAGCGCATTCTGCAGTTTTTTGTCCTCATTTGTACTTACATAAACATGATGGTTTTTGATAACCACATGCATAGCAGTATCTTTTTCCCAATTTACACCATTAACAGCGGCACCATTTTGCAATAGAAATTGCATTATCTCTATGTGACCCCACTTAGCAGCCCAATGCAAAGGCGTGCTGAAATCATCGTCCTCTGCATGAAGATTTGCACCAGCCTGGGATAAAGCTACCATCGCAACATCATTATTATGCATTGCTGCGATGTGTACAGGATAAGCACCGGCTGTTGTAGACATCGTAGCGAATCCAGGGAATGTCTGTAGTAACATGGGTACTAATGTTGTATGTTTAGCTTCAATGGCCAAATGAAGTATATTCCGCCCTTTTTCATCTGTTGCAGCATAATCATTTAAAAGCCTTGACCAAATCGTAATATGATCAATATTTTTTTGCGATTTAATCGCAACCATGAATGGCGTAAATTTTTCCTCACTGCGTTGATTTATTTTTTCAGCAGGCATTGCTTGAAGATGAGCTAGAACAGCTTGATTATTCCAGAACCATAATAAGAACTCCTGGTTATCGCATCGCGCAACCTCATGAAGCGGTGTGCTAAAGTCTTCTGGAAAAACAGACAATGCTCGCATATCCTTTTCAAGCAAATACTTTGCACATTGCCATTTCCCTTTGACAAGCGCATATTGGAAGGCAGTCATAGCAACGGTATCTGTGGTTTTGGTTTGGACTTGGCCATAGCTATATGCAACGCTACGCTTTGTGTGTTTCGAACACAAAGTAATGGATGTATTTCCATCCAAATGTCTTTGAATTCTGCGGAGAGTTTCTGGATCCGCCTCTCGCTCTTCAAGAAGCTCAAACAGTTTATCCATTGTTAGATGAGTGTCCTAGGGTTTACTTTCCCGTCCACCATTTCACCAATACCTAAGAATCGCGCATTTTGATCCAATAAACGGACAAAACCCGATTCAGGCGCTTGTGGTAATGTCACTGCTTGACCTTGAGTAATATAGTGCACGGCAACACTGGGTAATTGAATAGAGGGAAAATGCATCAACGCGCTCGACAATGGCAGAACTGTTGATAATAAAGATTCCATTCCTTGCGCTTCCAACATCTCTTTCAATGCATCATACGTGTACATCTTGTCACCCAAAAACGGACCCACTTGCGTGCGATGCAATGCGTGTACGTGCCCGACCGTGCCTAATGCTTTAGCAATGTCTTCTACCAGTGTTCGAACATACGTTCCTTTAGAACAACGCACGCGCGCATGGAAAAAATGCTGATCCGCATTCAATAATGTTAATTCATGCAGCGTAATACTGCGAGAAGTTCTTTCGATTTCAACGCCAGCACGTGCATATTCATATAACGGACGTCCTTGATGCTTGATCGCGGCGTACATCGATGGGATTTGTTGCGTCGTGCCTAAGAAACTTTCTAGGACGGCAGGGAGTTTCGCTACCCAATCTTCAGGCAAAGGAGCCGTTGCAATCACCTCGCCTTCTCGATCCGCCGTTGCCGTTTGCTCACCTAATGCCGCTGTAAATTCGTAGGTTTTGTCTGCATCTAATAAGTATTGCGAAAAACGTGTGGCAGCACCAAAACAGATAGGTAACATCCCCGTCGCTAAGGGATCGAGACTCCCCGTGTGCCCCGCCTTCTTCGCATGATATAAATGCTTCACCTGCTGTAGCGCACGGTTCGATGTGCTTTCTAATGCTTTGTCTAATAATAGGAAGCCTGTGACGTTTTGAAGTGAAGACATGTGTTACCTCTTATAACTGCTCGATAATAAACATCATTCCTCAGGTTTATCCTGTGGCTTCAACAACGATTCAATCATCCTGATTTGCTCCGAAGTATCATCATAATGAAAATGTAATTCGGGAACCAATCGCATCTTTGACCGACGCGCCAACTCTGCACGTAAAAACCCCTGAGCACTTTTTAATACTTTTTCAATGCCTTCAATAGGTGTCATCACTGTGTAAAATACTTTGGCTGAACGTAAATCCGGCGCGGCTTTGATCCGCGTGACGTTCACTTGACGAAGACGCTTGTCTTCAACCTGAAGCAATGTCTCTGCTAATAACCGCGCTAACTGCTTATTCACGCGATCCGTTCTTTTAAAACTGTCGGCCATTACTGCTCCACCAAAACCCTCCGCCCCTTCAGGGCACCTCCCTTTAAAAGGGAGGGGGAGAGATATTCTACAACGTTCTCACTACCTGCACCTTCTCGAATACTTCGATTTGGTCGCCAGGCTTGATGTCATTATAATTCTTAACACCAATACCACATTCCATGCCCTGACGCACTTCCTGTACGTCGTCTTTGAAGCGACGTAAGGATTCCAGCTGCCCTTCAAATACCACCACGTTATTACGTAACACGCGGATCGATTGATGACGCTTAATCACACCATCAACAACCATACAACCAGCAATGGCACCCAACTTCGAAGATCGGAATACATCACGTACTTCAGCCAAGCCCAACATCTCTTCCTTGAAGACCGGCATCAACATGCCCGTCAAGACGGCTTTCACCTGGTTAATGATGTCGTAAATAATGCTGTAATAATGAATTTCCACGCCTTCGTTCTGCGCAATCCTCTTCGAGCTCGCGTCTGCACGGACATTGAAACCAATCAATAACGCATTCGAAGCCAATGCCAACGTGACGTCAGATTCATTAATACCACCTACACCACTGCCGAGGATCTTAACGCGTACTTCTGCATTCGACAATTTCGTCAAGGAATCGCAAATCGCTTCCACAGAACCTTGTACGTCCGCTTTCAATACCACATTGAGTGTGCGTACATTGTCTTTGCCCATTTGTGTGAGCAAGCCTTCCATTTTCTGTTTATGCTGCTTCGCAAACTTTAATTCACGATGCTTGGCTTGACGATACAACGCCACTTCACGTGCTTTACGTTCATCATCCACCACCAGAATATCATCGCCTGCATTAGGCAGACCCGATAAGCCTAAAATTTCAACCGGTGTCGATGGCCCAGCCGAGGTTTGCAACTGGCCAATTTCATTGTGCATCGCACGTACACGACCATGCTGCAATCCGACCAATACGATATCGCCAGGATGCAAGGTGCCTTGTTGTACCAAGACTGACGCAACCACACCACGTCCTTTATCCAATCGTGATTCGATGACAACGCCTTTCGCGGGACCATCTGGCGCTGCTTTCAATTCCAATATTTCAGCTTGAACCAAAATAGAATCGAGCAATGCATCAATGCCCATACCGGTTTTGGCAGAGACAGGTACGAACATCGTTTCGCCGCCCCACTCTTCTGCCACCAATTCGTACGCCGTCAGCGCCGTTTTAATCGCTTCAGGATCAGCACCTGGCTTATCCATTTTGTTCACAGCCACGATCACAGGCACATTCGCTGCTTTCGCATGCTGAATCGCTTCAATCGTTTGTGGCATCACGCCGTCATCGGCAGCAACAACCAGTACAACCACGTCTGTGCATAATGCACCGCGCGCACGCATCGATGTGAATGCCGCGTGACCAGGTGTATCGAGGAATGTGATTTCACCCTTCTCCGTGTGCACTTGGTATGCACCAATGTGCTGCGTAATACCGCCTGCTTCACCCGCCGTCACACGTGTGCGACGAATGTAATCCAATAACGATGTCTTACCATGGTCAACGTGACCCATGATTGTGACCACAGGGGCGCGCGTTTTCATCTCGCCTTGTGTGCGTGTGAATAAACTGTCTGTCAATGCGCTTTCAAGTGCGTTTTCTTGAATCAATACGGCTTTGTGGCCCATTTCTTCAACCACGATCGCTGCAATTTCTTGATCCAATACTTGGTTAATGGTGGCAATCACGCCCATGCCCATCATACATTTGATCACTTCAGAGGCTTTCACCGCCATACGTTGTGCTAAATCGCCCACCGTAATGGTTTGAGGAATATGTACTTCACGAACAATCGGCCCTGTAGGTACCGCAAAACCATGCTGCTCTTGTGAACGATGATTCTTCGATTTACGACGACGACGTCTTTGTGCACCACCGAAACCATCGCTTTCTTCATCATCACCCATCGCAAAATCAATACGACCACCGCCACGCCCAACTTGAGGCGTGGATTGACGGCCCTTGCCGGCTCCGCCTTTTTTATCGGGACCACGGCTCGAATCACGATCACTACTCGATGAGGATCTTGGCTCAGGCGCTTTTGGCTTCTTCTTCGGTGTTATCGCTTTATTCGGATCAAATACAACCTCTGGCACCGTGATCGGTTCAACAACCGGTGCAGGTGCTGCGCTTTGAATCGGTTCGGGTGTCGCTACAGCAGAAGGTTCGGATGCGATAACGGGCAATAATGGCTCGACCGCTTCTACAGGAGCGGGCGCCTCTTGAGGCGCTACTACAGGCGGCACTACGGCAGCACCTGCTTGAACATAGGTTTTTTTGCGACGATAGTCGACTTTAACCGAACGATTTCCGGCTTGGCCTTCAGTTTTGAGGCTCACGACTTCACGACGCTTCAATGTAATACGACCCGCATCGGAAGGTTCACGGCCTTTATTCGCCAAATAATTTAATAATTTCTGGCGATGCTCAGTGCTCAGTGGCAGCGTCGTATCAATCGTAGCGTCTTTCCCCAAAGCCTCCTGAAGCAACTTCTTAAGCTCGTTTACAGGTCTATCAAGCTTCTTAGCCAGTTGGTCTATGGTTTCAGCCATTGTCTCTCCTTAAAACACGCGTACGCCGTTACTCAAACCATGGCTTGCGCGCAGCCATGATGAGACGTCCAGCAGTCGCTTCGTCTAGGTTTTTATCAATATCTAGTAAATCACCTACGGATAGCTCTGCTAAATCTTCTTGAGTATGAACACCGTTCTGCCCTAACAATTCTGCCAGTTCAGCGGTCATGCCCTCTACACTCTTTAAATCACCGGCGATATCGCCGCTCACTGTGCTTTCATTCGCAATGGCTTCGGTCAGCAATACGTCTTTTGCGCGGTTACGCAGCAATTCAACGATATCTTCATCAAAACCTTCGATCGCCAGCATTTCATGGCGTGGGACATAAGCAATCTCTTCAATCGAAGAGAACCCTTCGTCAACCAGTGCTTGTGCCAAGCTTTCATCCACATCCAATTTGGCCACAAATGTTTGGATCAAATTGGTTGCTTCTAGTTGCGTTTTGTCTTGTGCTTGTGATTCTGTCATCACGTTAATGCGCCAGCCCGTTAAATCAGAAGCTAAGCGTACGTTTTGACCATTACGCCCAATCGCTTGTGCATATTGTTCTTCTTTCACAGCAACGTCCATCGAATGCACGTCTTCGTCCACCACAATCGACACCACTTCCGCAGGCGCCATGGCATTGATCACGAATTGCACAGGATCATCATCATACACAACAATATCAATACGCTCGCCGCCTAATTCTGTCGATACAGCTTGTACACGTGAACCACGCATACCCACACAGGCGCCAACAGGATCAATACGACCATCGTTGGTTTTAACAGCGATCTTCGCACGTGAACCAGGATCACGCGCAACGCTCTTGATTTCGATCAATTCTTCGCCAATTTCTGGCACTTCTATTTTAAACAGCTCACGGACCATTTCAGGACGTGCACGGCTGAGAACCAATTGCGGACCACGTGGCTCTGGGTTCACTCCCACCAAATAGGCACGCAGACGATCGTTCGTGCGGAAATTTTCCCGTGGGATCATTTCTTCACGGTGAATAATACCTTCAACATTGCTGCCTAAATCAACGATAATGAAATCACGATTGGATTTTTTCACCACGCCGGTGACAAGGCTATCGATACGGCTTTCAAAGGCAGCAGCCACTTTGGCACGCTCTGCTTCACGTACTTTTTGAATAATCACTTGTTTGGCGGTTTGTGCCGCGATACGTCCGAATTCAACAGACTCCATCGCAACTTCGACAAAATCACCCGGTTTTGCATCTGATTTCTTTTCTTGTGCTTCTGTCAGTGTGATTTCACGGTCCGGATTGAAACCTTCAAATTCTTCATTGTCCGATACTTCCGTACTGCGCTCATCAGAGACAACTTCCCAGCGACGCACAGTATTAATTTTGCCCGTACGACGATCGATGGTTACCACCACATCGGCATCCGCACCACAACGCTTACGTGTGGCCATCGCCAACGCAGCCTCGATAGCTTCAAAAATAATCTCTTTGTCCACATCCAGTTCATTCGAAACTGCATCTGCTACGAGTAAAATTTCTTTTTCCATCGCGAAGCCCCATTACTATCGATCAAGTAAAACCGGTGCCAGTTTTGCCTTGGACACTTGTTTGTGTTCAAATGCAAAATCTTGCCCATCAATATCCACCGTGATTACATCGCCTAACACCGACTTAATCACGCCCGTCACATGACGGCGGCCATCCTGTGGCATCCGCAGGTCCACTTTGACACGGCTTCCTGTAAAACGCTCGAAGTCTTCCGTCTTAAACAGAGGGCGATTCACCCCCGGCGAAGACACTTCAAGCTGACAGTTTCCCATATCAACCCCTGCGACTGCAAGTTCCGCCTGAACCTGCCGAGACGCTTTAACAATATCATCCAGGGTGATGCCACCCTCTTTATCTATATACAAACAGAGGCTTTGACTATGCCCACTTTGGCCCCATTGCGCACCCACAAATTCAAAGCCTAGGCCCTGAACAACCGGTACCAACAGTGCCTCAACTTCAGAGCGCTGCATAGCATAACACCTCAATAAAAAAGGGCCTATTGGCCCTGCTGCATCTTTTCCTTTAAGAAAAAGCCCCAATAAAGAGGCCTTGACCTTTCATAAGCTGGTAGCGGGGGCAGGATTTGAACCTACGACCTTCGGGTTATGAGCCCGACGAGCTGCCAGACTGCTCCACCCCGCAATCGTGGACACAGTATACATAACAAGGGGTTAAATCTCAATAGGCATAATGAAAATAGTGTGAAATATAAGGTAAAAAAAGTTACTATTTTAAATACATAGATATCAATGGGTTAAACCGGTGTGGACATTGAAATCTAACAAATGTTATCATGCTATATTAAACCTGGAGTTATCCCATGATACGGTTTAGCAAGGGTGAACCCATCAAACCCATTTTGTCTCTAGCGCATTTAGCTGATTTTGACGCTATTCATGCGATATGGATGCAAGAAGACGTACTTCCTTTTTTAGGATGGGAGAAGACGTCAAGGGAAGATTTCAGACCCATATTTGATGAAATAAGGAACGCTAGCGAGCTTTATGTACTGAGATTAGGAGATGAGGTCGTTGCGGTCAGAAGAATAGTGCTTTATGACGGGCAACATTCGCATACAGCTGAGCTCGGCGCATTTGCTGTTCATCAGGATCATCGTCGCAAAGGGTATGGCGAACTTTTTTATAAGCTTCTCATGGAGGAAATAAAAACAAATAAACCTAACATAAAACGCATCCAGCTAGGACAAACAACTGATAACTTTCCTGCACTTGTATTGTCAGAGAAAATGGGGTTTACACCTGATTTCATATTCCCCGATAGACCACGAAGAAAAACAGGCCCACAGGCATACATCAACAAGTGGCATATGGGATCACGCTACATGACTTATGTCATTGACAAAACAATTGTCGATTGCTCTATCAAAAACGCGGATAAATTTAGTTTGGCCATTCCCGATCTGAATCCAAACAAGACTATACTTGAAAATATAAGCATTGAAATGACGACTGACGGCAAAAAAGCCGTGTGTTATTACCATGATGAGAAAATAGCCACGTTTACATTTGCACGGTGGGCTAGACGTTTTTCACACATCCAATACTGGGAAGTACAGAAAGAACCAATGTGCGATAAGCTTGTGTTGGAAGCTTGTTTCCGCAAACTCGCTTTCGATGCATCCATACATTGTAAAAAAATTGAAATATTTTCAGCAGACCAAGATCTCTCGGATGTGTTAAAAAATCTTGGCGGCCACTATTGTGGAACAAAAAAAGGTGGCTGCAAAATGGGGGATCAGTACTATGACGAAATCGCTGTTAATATCAGTTTTTTTAATATAAAAGACGCACTAGAGTTGATGAATATATACGTTAAAAATAGCGAAAAAGAATTAAAAGCATCATTAGCACTGATCAACTGCCAGAAAAATATCAAAAAAGCATTCAGCGAAAATTATATAGATAAATACGCAGCATTGTTCTTGGAAAACATGGCATATCATATGGTGCGTGAAGGATTGGGTGAAGGCGCAATACGTCGCTATGGCCAAGAAGGCCAAGATCCGCAACCGTGGGATTCTCTTATCAATGCACTTCCATCAACGATCGATAAAGAAGCATTCGAGAATTTAAATAACATCATATTTAAGGCGGATCATGTGCCGTCGCGCACATCTCTTCGCGTGGTTACGTAGTGCAGCGAAGAACAATCACCTTATGGACTTCTTACGCGCCTGCAGCGCTCCTGGATCTCCTTGCTTAACCCAGGGCGACGTTCGCTGCGCTCACTTGCCCTGGGCTAGCAACTTGCCGGCTTTCAGCCTGCATGACTCTATATCTTTAATCTGATCCCCTAGAGTGGTCCGATTTATGCAACAGTGCTTTTTAAAAATTGGCGAAAGAACTCATATATTGGGTGCTATTTAGTCCAAACTCGAAAGAATAAGCATTTACACAATTTATTTTACAGGCTCGCGCAGGGATGGATCATGAGGCGCCACTACGTTGAGAAGCTGCCATTTTCAATACAGATTCAATAAACTGCGTTTTCGCTTCTGTATATTTTTCTCTATCCTCAGTATGTTGCTTTGAAAGCATTATCTTTAATGCAGCATATTCTTTGGCTTTCTCAGAATGAGCAATCAAATAATCTCGAAATAAAATCTTTGCAGGCCATTCTCGGTATGTAGGCTCACAGATATGAACGTGATGCGTTCGCTTTTCACCAAACGGCGGCATGCCTTTGACGAAAAACATACGTTCCTGATTTGGATTGTCATACCAGTATTGATAGCCATCGGCTTCGAGGACACTAATAGCCAGTTGTTTTACGGTCGTTAATGAATCAACAGCAATCTGAATATCAATGATAGGCTTGGCAAGCATGCCGGGGATTGCTGTACTTCCCACATGCTGAATATCGATGAGATGCTCCGGTGGCAGTAGTTGTTTGAGATGTGCCATTTCATCTGCTGCCATTTTCGGCCAGTCGAGATTGTAAGCGACTAGTTCAATGCGATCTGGATTCATAGATCTCCTCTTTATATCAAACTCAACCCCAAATCTTTAGCCGCATGATTTAATTTTTTGTCTATTACTTCCTGCCCTCTTCCATCGCATCACGCGTCGAACCTTCGCTTCCCCAGCTGGCACCTTCAAACGACAATAAAGCGAGTGTCGGTGCCAATGCGGGGTTGTTCTTTTTGTGCCGGGACAAATCTTGTCTGGCGAGCCTCCGATGCTGGAGCTTGCCTCTGAATTCCGCGTGAGCCCAACCCCAATGCCAGCTACCTAATGGCATCGATAAGAATGACACCGTGTTGGCAAACCAGACACGAGCGTTAAATAGAGTGCAGCGCAGGGCAATCTCATTACGATCGCGAAGAAAAACCCCCGCCTCGGAATACTCGGCTTCCCCCTTTAAAAGGGGGAGGAAGAATAGGAGCTACCCAAACAACCGGCTGAACCAGCTTCTCTTGGGCGAATATACGTATATCACGCTGCCGTCTTGGATCGTATTGATAAGTTGGCGGTTCACCCGGTCGCTCACCACAAAGCATCCATGACTGCGGCCAGCCTTACCATTGCGCTCAATATACTCTTCACGGACATAATCACCGCCATGGACCACAATGCCGCGCTCTTTAGCCAAATCGTTCACGTCCTCTTCCAGGCCTTCCACCCGTAAGGAATACCCATTCTTGCCGTAATAAGGCTTCTGCGTCACAAATACACCCACGCTAGACTGATGGCTCTCAGGCTTATTAGAGAAATTATTCGCGTAAATGTCCCCGCTGCCGCTGCCATGAGATACGTATTCTTCGTACAGGACCTTCTTATGCTTAATGTCCACAACCCATAATCGAGGCTCGTATGACGGCTTACCGTAGTCCACAATCGTTAATAGGTTGCTGCGCGCTAACCCGTCCTCGTGGGCGTCTTCATAGGCCGCTAAGGCCTTCTTTAAGACGGACTTATCAAGCGTCTCCGCCTGCCGCATGACCGCCTGGATAATGTGCTCTTGGTTCTCTTCAGGCATACTGATCCCGACCACTGGAGCCATGGCCAACGTCATATTTAATAACAAGATACCCATTTTTAGCATGATGACCTCACATCACGGATACACATAATCCCATTAGTAACCCCGGCGTTAATCCTAATAACCACGTTGCCATGGCGTTTATACTCAACAAGACACTTGCGGGCCGGGATATCGTAAAGGGCCCTTCTACTGCATCCTCAAAGTATACCACTTTAATAATCTTTAAATAATAGTATGCACCCACAACAGACATTAATAAACCAAGTACGGCAACTAACACCGCCCCCTCATTGACCAGGGCCATCAGCACCGAAAGCTTGGCATAGAAGCCAATCGTTGGGGGTACCCCTGCCAGGGAAAAGAAAATCAGCAATAAAAGAAAAGCAATCCAAGGATTGCGCTTGTTCAAGCCTTTCAATGAATCGATCGTTTCAATTTCAACGCCTGCATTCGACAATATCACGAGAACACCAAACGCTGCGGCCGTCATTAAAACATAAGCGAACACATAATACAGCGCAGATGCAAACGCCCCGGCATACACAGCTAAGAAAATAAAGCCTACGTGCGCAATCGCCGAATAACCTAACAACCGCTTGATGTTCTTTTGCACCAGCGCTGTCACGTTACCTATGATCAGCGACAACACCGCCATCACAAACATGAACCCTTCCCACTCAAATGCAACATGGCCAAACAAATCAGACAACAACCGGACCAACATGCCAAAAGCTGCAATCTTCGGCGCACATGCAATAAACAACACCACCGGCTGAGCGGCACCTTGATAAACGTCTGGCAACCATAAATGGAAAGGTACTGCGCCAAACTTGAATGCGATCCCGACCACAATGAATACCAATCCAATCAAGAGCAATGTTTGCGACGTCCCGGCGGGGTCCACCGTCATGGCCACCAAATCAATGGACCCGGTGCTGCCGTAAACCAACGACATCCCGAATAACAACATGCCAGAGGCCAACGCGCCCATCACAAAGTATTTCATCGCCGCTTCAGAACCAAATTCGCGCGAGGGCACAATCGCAACCATGGCATAAAGCGGTAACGATAATAATTCCAATCCCAAATATAAGGACAACATCGTGCTGGAAGATACCATCACGCACATCCCCATCACCGAAAACAGCCCCAATAAATAGTACTCAGACGCGCGACGCTTGTCACTGTTAAAATAACTCTTGGCATAGGCAAAAACAAAGATGACAGTGACAAAGATACCGAGCTTCAACAACGTCGTGAAGGTGCTGGCCACCACGTGCCCACTCCAAAACAATCCACTGATACCCCAGGTTTTCAACGCCACGGCGGCGGCCGCCACCAAGGTCGCTTGTGACAGCATATACGTTACTTGCGCTTCTTGATGCTTTGGCCAAAATAAATGCGCAAACATCACCACGCATGACATCGTCAATAGGATCAACTCAGGCATGATCGCCCACATATTCGTGTTCATTTAAAAACCTCCCGTTGGCGTTAACCCTAAAGATAGGATGTGCGCTAATTGTGCCAATGATGCATTCATCATGTTCAATAAAGGCGCTGGCCAGATACCCAGAATAATCACGCCGATGGCGAGCACCGCTAAATACGCTGTTTCACGCGGACAAATGTCTTTTAATTCGCGGACACCTTGATGGACAACTTCGCCATAAAATACGCGACGTATCATCCATAACGTGTAGGCTGGCGACAGCAATAATGTCAGCCCGGCTAAGAATGCCACGAGAATGCTTAATTTAAAGCTGGCAAGAATGACCAGGAATTCACCAATGAAACCGGAAGTGCCTGGCAAGCCTACGTTTGCCATCGCAAAAGCCACCGTCAGACCAGTGAAGACCGGCATGACGTTCGCCACACCACCATAATCTTTAATGTTGCGACTATGTAATCGATCGTACAACACGCCCACACATAAGAAGAGTGCGCTGGAAATCAACCCGTGCGATACCATTTGTACCATCGCACCTTCCAAGCCCATGTTCGCGTGAACCAGATCACCGGCAATAATCAATGGCGCTGCCATGAATATCCCCAAGGTTGCAAAACCCATATGAGCAATCGATGAGTAAGCAATCAGCTTTTTCATGTCGCTTTGTACCAGTGCCACAAAACCAACGTACACGACGGCAATCAAGGACAACACGATCATCGGTTGTGAAAACACGAGCGTGGCTTCCGGTGCGATCGGCAAGCTGAAACGCAAAAACCCGTATCCGCCTAGCTTCAACATGATCGCCGCCAAGATCACGGAACCCCCTGTCGGAGCTTCAACGTGCGCATCGGGCAACCAGGTATGCACAGGGAACATCGGGATCTTCACCGCAAACGCTGCCAAGAATGCCAAAAAGACCCAGAACTGCGCACGGTCAGACAGATTCAACGTGTAGAAATCCATGATCGTGAAGCTGCCACCGGCCTCGTTATATAAGAAAATCAACGCGACCAACATGAAAATCGAGCCCAAGAAGGTATACAAGAAAAATTTAATCGTTGCATACACACGGCGTGGGCCACCCCAAATACCGATGATCAAGAACATCGGAATCAACAACGCTTCCCAAAATACGTAAAACAACATCGCGTCCGTTGCTAAAAATGCACCGGTCATCAAGCCTTGTAAGATTAAAAAGGCACTGTAATAGTGTGCAACGCGTGTCTCGATGACCTTCCAAGCAGCCACAACCACAATCACCGTACAAAACGCAGATAAGATCACCAAAGGCAATGCAATCCCATCCACGCCCAAGGCATACATCATGTGAAATGATCTGACCCACGGCTCAAATTCTTGCAATTGCAATGCCGCACTTGATGCATCATATAAGCATCCAATCACACACGTGATGCCGAACGTGATGACGCTCATCACCAACGCAGCCCATTTCACGGGGGTCGCACATTTATCGCGCCCGAACGCTAATAGAAACAGCCCACCCACAATAGGGACCCAAATTGACAGACTCAACCATGGCAACAAAGACATGTATATACCTCATCAAAAGAAACGGTAAGACACCCAGGTGATCAACACGAGAACACCAATGAGTAAAATAAACGCGTACTGATTCAATAACCCCGATTGCAAGTACCGTAAACGGCTGCCAATACGCATCACTAAATGCGCACTGCCATTCACCATGCCTTCATCGATAACTTTTACGTCACCATATTTCCAGAAGGCTTCACCCACTTCACGTGAACCCTTGGCAAAGAACCAATCATTAAACGCATCGAATCCATACTTATTCACCAGTATTGCGTAAATCCAGGAGAAGCGATGTGCGAACCACGCAGGAACGGCGGGAAGCTTTTCATACAGTAGATACGCTACAGCAATACCTGAGATTGCAATCCAAAACGGCAATGTCATCGGGGCATGGAATGCGAATGACCAGGCGCCATGAAAATGGTGCGCGAGTTCCGCCAAGACATCATGCGCAGGCATCACGTGGATGCTGTTCTCAAAAAATCCGTTGCTATTGAACAACAGGTTCTCAGCAAAAATACCGCCAATCAATACGGATGGAATGGCTAACAAAATCAACGGAACTGTCACCACCTTGGGCGATTCATGTACATGTTCTGCTGTGTGATGGTCCATTCTCGGTTTCGTATGGAATACCAAGAACAGTAAACGAAATGAGTATAACGCTGTCACGAATACGCCCATCAAAACAGCCCATTTGGCATACGTCGCGCCAGGAATCGTTGCCAATGACACCGCTTCAATGATCACGTCTTTAGAATAGAAACCGGAAAACGGTGGAATCCCTGCCAATGCCAACGAACCCAAGACCATCGTCACATAGGTGATCGGCATCTTGCGCCATAATCCGCCCATCTTGCGAATGTCTTGTTCATGGTGCATGGCAATAATCACCGAACCAGCTCCCAAGAACAATAAGGCTTTGAAGAACGCGTGCGTCATTAAATGGAATACGCCGGCTGCGTAGGCAGAGGCGCCCAGTGCCACGACCATGTAACCCAATTGAGAAAGCGTTGAGTAAGCAATGATCCGTTTGATATCGTTTTGCACGAGACCCAAGAAACCCATGAACAATGCCGTGGTTGCGCCAATCACCAATATAAAAGACCGTGCGACGTCGCTCATTTCAAATATCGGTGCCAAACGCGATACCATGAAAATACCCGCGGTCACCATGGTGGCAGCATGGATCAATGCGGAAATAGGTGTCGGGCCTTCCATCGAATCAGGCAGCCAAACATGCAATGGCACTTGCGCAGACTTACCCATCGCACCAATAAATAGCATGATGCCAATAAAGGTAACGAGAGGGACGCTATAAGACCCAAGATGCATCATTTTACCTTCCAGCAAGTGCAACTTGCCGAATATTTCCATGTAGTTAAGCGTGCCAAACACAGCGAAAAGGCCTGCTATACCGAGTAGAAACCCTAAATCGCCCACGCGGTTCACGAGAAATGCTTTCATGTTCGCATAGACGGCTGTCGGTTTCTTGAACCAGAACCCGATCAATAAATAAGACACTAGACCTACCGCTTCCCATCCGAAAAATAATTGCAATAAATTATCGGACATCACCAATGTCAACATGGCGAACGTAAATAGGGAAATATAAGAGAAAAACCGCTGGTAGCCTGGGTCATCGTGCATGTACCCAATCGTGTAGATATGAACCATTAACGACACGAACGTCACGACGTTCATCATCATCAAACTTAACCCATCAATTTGGAAACCGATGTGTATCGATACACCCGCGACGTTACCCCACTCATAGAGGTGATAAATGAACACGGTCGGCGTGGGCTCGCTTAAATACATGAACAATGCGGCAAGACTGCATACGAAGGATATCCCAACGCCCAGGGTTGTCACCCAATGTGCTGCATCACGGCTGATCTTACGAACACCCAGCCCCGTTATCATGGCGCCCGCTAAGGGAAACAACACCACACAAAGACATAAAAGCTTTAGCATGCCCTACCCCTTTAACTGATTTAAGGCTTCAACATCGATGGTGCGTCTTTGTCTGAAGAGCACAACCAATATCGCTAACCCAATGGCGGCTTCAGCAGCAGCCACAGTGAGAATGAAAAATACAAATACTTCGCCCGTGGTTTGATTCAAAAACCGCGAGAAAGCCACAAAATTGGTGTTCACTGCCAATAACATCAGCTCAATGCACATCAATAAATGGATCAAGCTCTTACGGTTAATCGCAATCCCAAAGGCTGCAATGCCGAATAAGAGGCTGGAGATGATTAGATAGTCATGAATGCTCAGCATTATTTCACCTCAGTCAACGCCGAATCAGGCGTGATGTCTTTTAATAGCGTCAATCTGTCGGAACCCTTCGTCTTGATTTGTTCCTCAATGTTTTGGCTCTTACGCTGACGTGGGCCGCGTGCCGTTAAACCAATCGCTGCAATGATCGCGACGGTCAAAATCAGACCAGCCACTTCAAAGGGAAACAGATAGTCTGTGTACAATGACGTACCCAGCGCCGCAATATTACTGTAATTGATGGGCATGATGGGCAGAATGTCGAGCTTTGCCATCAACGCATCTTTACCAAACAACCAAATGATCTGCCCCATCAAACATACAGCCAATAAAATACCGATCGGCAAGTAACGTGCAAAACCTTCTGTAAAAGGCGCAACGTTCATGTTCAACATCATCACGACGAACAAGAACAAGACCATTACCGCTCCAACATACACCAAAATCAGTGTCAAGGCTAAGAATTCGGATTGCAATAACATCCACAAACCTGCCATCGAAACGAAGGTCAGTACAAGCGATAATACAGCGCGAACAGGGTTACGTGAGAACACAACCATCCCCGCACCAAATAATGCCACCGCAGAGAATGCGTAAAACATTAGCTTGATAAAATCTATCTTAATATCCATCACTCACCTCGATTAGCGGTACGGCGCATCTTGTGCCCTGTCGGCAGCCAATTGCTTTTCGTATTTATCACCCATAGCCAACAATTGTGGCTTGGTCATGATTGACTCTGCACGGCTCTCAAATGCATATTCAGAAATATTTGTTTCAACAATCGAATCTACGGGGCACGATTCTTCGCAGAACCCGCAGTAAATGCATTTGAATAAATCAATGTCATAACGTGTCGTACGGCGTGTACCATCTTCGCGAGGCGCCGAATCAATCGTGATCGCCAATGCGGGGCAAACAGCTTCGCACAATTTGCAGGCGATACAACGTTCTTCACCATTAGGATAACGACGCAATGCGTGCAAACCACGAAAGCGCGGCGACTTCGGTGTTTTTTGCTCGGGATACATCAACGTGAGCTTACGGCTGAATAAATGCCGACCAGTCACACGCAAGCCTTGCAGCAGCTCCCAAAGTAAAAACGTTTTGAAAAAATGTTTTATGTGTTCCATATCACCCTCAAGCAAACCATGGCGGCAGTTTCATCGTGATCATCACGGCCAAGACAACAATCCAAACGAGTGTAACAGGAATGAATATCTTCCAGCCCAAACGCATGAGTTGATCGTATCTAAACCGTGGGAATGTCGCGCGGAACCACAAATACAAGAATAAGAAAATACTTGTTTTGGCTAACAACCAGAAAATACCCGGTATCCATGCCGTTGCCGTGGATAATACAGGAATACCGTCAAACGGTGAATGCCAACCACCCAAATAGAATATCGCGGCCAACACAGCCATCAAAATCATGTTCGCGTATTCTGCTAAGAAGAATACCGCAAACGCCATCCCCGAGTATTCAACATGGAACCCCGCCACAATTTCTGATTCACCTTCCGCTAAGTCAAAGGGCGCGCGGTTGGTTTCTGCCACCGCTGCAATCCAATGGACTACAAACAATGGGAACAAGGGAATAAAGAACCAATGCCATAATCCACCCGATTGCGCATTCACAATCTCAGTGAGATTCAATGAGCCTGCGGCCATCAAAACACCGACCAAGGCAAACCCCATCGCAATTTCATATGAAATGATTTGTGCCGCAGAACGCAATGCGCCTAATAACGCATATTTGGAATTGGATGCCCAACCGGCGATCACAATGCCATACACGCCCAGAGACGTCATGGCTAATATATAGAGTACGCCTGCGTTGACGTTCGCCAACACGGCATTGCCTTGAAACGGCACCACCGCCCAAGCAGCCAGTGACGAAGCCATCGTGATCATCGGGGCGATCAAGAATAAAAACCAGTTTGCTTTCGTAGGAAGAATGACTTCCTTCAGAAATAACTTGATACCGTCAGCAATCGGTTGCAATAATCCCAAAGGACCGACACGATTAGGACCGACACGATCTTGCATGTAACCAATGATCTTACGCTCCGCATACATTAAATATGCCACGCCCAAAATAACAGGCAGTACGATACATGCTGATTTCACCACGATCCAGAAAAGTGTTATCAATAATTCCATGCTCATTGCTCACCTCCTACTTGGATTTGGGCAAACCCAGCGCCTAATGTCGTTTGGTCTTTCAGCCCGTATGCAACAAAAACACTGTGCTCAGGTAAGCGTTTGTTCAATACCAACGGCAAATGCGCTTGGTTATCGCCTTGTGAAACACGCACTAACTCGCCTTCTTTCAATCCCAATGAATCAAATAAGGATTGAGGCACATGAACACCTTGTACCCACTTCATGTCATTTGTCGCTTGCAAGGGCTCAGAACGACGCGTCAACATGTCGACAGCGTAGATCGGCGTTTCGGCGAGACGTATATAGCCGCCGCTGTTCATGGATTTAGGCGAATGTGCAGGAGCGGTCCACTCGCCGCGCGAAGGACAAATATTCTTCGCCCCTACCACCTTATTTAAATTGTCCTGAACATCCTCTAGCGTATCATAGGCCATGTTTTCCAAACGATTCAAATCGGCCAATGCACGGAAAATCTTCCATGCAGGACGTGCCTCATTTTTAGGCAAGACGGCCGCCTTGAAGGATTGAGAATCGCCTTGAACGTTCACAAACGATCCACTCATTTCAGAGAACGGTGTGGCTGGCAATAATACATCAGCCCACTCGCGCATCGAAGCACTTGCATGACTTGTGATGCACACGACTGCTTCTGCAGAACGCAATGCTTTCTTCACAGGAGCACCGTAAGCGCAATCCAATGGCGGCTCAACATTCAATAGTACATAGGCTTTGCAAGGTTGTTCGAACATTTGCATCGCATTTTTGCCAACGGTCACGGATTGTGCACCCGGACCGCGATGTGGCACACATCCCGAAATCCAAGCACCCGCACTGTTCGCCCCTTCGGTCAATAAACCGAGATGCGCGTTGTATTGTTTTGCCAATGCTTGTGCTGCATGGCGAATATGGGCCGCATGTGGGTGATGCAATGCTTGCGCACCCAACAAAATCGCCATCTTTTCGCCAGACTTCAATACGTCTGCGGCTTCACGGCTTGCTTGTGACAAAGCAGATAATAAATCACCGCGATCCGCCACGAATGATACGGCTCCCGGCAAGTTCATATCATGATGCATCATGTCGACGACAATCACTTTCGCGCCATGATGTGCTGCTTTATAAGCACGATGCCACAATAAAGGTTGTTCTTTACGTAAATGCGAACCTATCAGCACGATCACATCCGCTTTTTCGAGCTCAGCAATCGTCATGCCTAAATTCGGATACAGCGGGAACGCATCTTCATCAGAAAAATCTTGGACTTTCAAACGGTGGTCAATGTTTGCCACACCCAAACCACGTAGGAAGGATTGCATCATGTGCATGTTTTCAGTCGTTTCACTCGGAGAGACTAAAGCACCCACTGCGTCAGCGCCGTCTTCATGTAATACTTTTTGTAATGCATTAACCGTGTGTTCCAATGCAGTTGCCCAGTCCGTCACGCGCCATTTGCCATCGATTTTAATCTCAGGCTTGGTGAGACGATCAGACGACGCAATACCATGAATGGCATAACGATCACGGTCCGACAACCAAACTTCGTTGATCGATTCGCATTCGCGTGGCACGGCACGCATGACTTCGTTACGACGTTCGTGTAAAAACAGATGTGAACCCACGCAATCATGCGCGCTGATCATGGCTCGTTGGTTTAATTCCCAAGGACGTGCTTTGAATTGGAATGGCTTGTTCGTGAGCGCGCCCACAGGACAGATATCAATCACGTTACCGGATAATTCGGAATCCACGTTCTTTTTAACGAACGTTGTGATCTTCGTGAACTCACCGCGGCCCACAGCACCTAATTCGCGGATGCCAGAGATTTCATCACCAAAGCGAACACAACGCGTGCAATGAATGCAACGGGTCATGTAGGTTGCCACTAATGGGCCGAGATCAGGATCTTCAACGCTACGTTTGCCTTCGCTGTATTCAGAAATGCCTTCACCGTACCCCATCGATACGTCTTGCAATTCACACTCGCCGCCCTGATCGCACACCGGACAATCCAGCGGGTGGTTAATCAATAAAAATTCCATGACAATGCGCTGTGCTTCGAGTGCCATCGAAGAACGTGTGAAAACTTTCATGCCTTCTGTGATCGGCGTTGCGCATGCGGGCAGAGGCTTTGGCGCCTTTTCAACTTGCACCAAACACATCCGGCAGTTAGCCGCAATCGATAATTTTTTGTGATAGCAAAACCGTGGAATACGAATATTATTTTCGTCCGCGACTTCAATGATCATCTGGCCTTGTTCGGCTTCGACAGGCTTGCCGTTGATTTCAAATGTTACTTTGCTCATCTATAAACCCCTAGAGGGCGAAACATGTTTCGCCGCTACATACAAATCCCCCGCCTCGAAATACTCGGCCGCCCCCTTTTCAAAGGGGGCAAGAGGCTCCCCCGCCTCGGAATACTCGGCCGCCATGACGCGTCCTACTTTTGCACCAGCGCATCAAATTCCGATCTAAAATGCTTGATAAAACTCAACACCGGCATCGCTGCCGCATCCGCCAATGCACAAATAGTGCGGCCCATCATTTTATTGGACACCGCTTGAAGCTTGTCCAAATCTTCTGATGTTCCTTCACCCTGCAGCACACGATGCAACATACGTGACAACCAACCCGTGCCTTCACGGCAAGGCGTGCATTGTCCGCAGGATTCTTCAAAATAAAATTCAGAGATGCGTGCCAACACTTTCACCATGTCTGTCGTATCGTCCATCACAATAACGGAGCCCGCGCCTAACATGCTGCCCGCTTTCGACAAGGATTCATAATCCATGTTCACGTCCATCATGATGTGTGCCGGCAAAACAGGCACAGATGAACCACCTGGAATCACCGCCTTCAACGGACGATCAGTTAACATGCCGCCTGCCATTTCTAGCAATGTTTTAAACGGTGTTCCCATCGGGACTTCATAATTACCAGGACGTTTCACGTGACCCGATACAGAAAATATCTTTGTACCACCGCTTTTTTCAGTGCCCATCTTGGCAAACCACTCTGCGCCCTTTTCCAAAATCACCGGCACAGATGCATAGCTTTCCGTGTTATTGATGATCGTAGGACGCCCATACAAACCAAAGTTTGCAGGAAAAGGTGGTTTGAAACGAGGTAAGCCCTTCTTCCCTTCGAGGGATTCGAGCAAGGCGGTTTCTTCTCCACAAATGTAAGCGCCAGCACCAATCGTATTGTGCAATTCGAAATCAACGCCACTACCCAAAATATTTTTGCCAATCAATCCAGCGTTGCGCGCTTCAGCCAGCGCTTTCTCGCATGCTTCAAATGGTTCAACATATTCACCACGAATATAGTTGTAGCCCAGCGTTGCGTTCAAGATGTACCCGGCGATGGCCATCCCTTCAATCAATTGATGTGGATTATAACGAAGAATATCCCGATCCTTAAATGTGCCTGGTTCGCCTTCGTCTGAATTGCACACCACAAATTTTTGCCCTTCGCGATGACGTGGCATAAAACTCCACTTCAATCCTGTCGGAAAGCCCGCGCCACCGCGGCCACGCAATCCAGACTTTTTGATTTCTTCAATCAATTCATCTGCAGAAGGTTTGTCTTTTAATATGCGACGCCAAACGGAATAGCCGCCGAGTGCTTCGTACGTTGCCAATGAAGCCGGATCTTGTTTATCCAGGGTGCGGAAACAAACTTGGTTGATCAGCATGACCCCTCCCGTGTTTTCGCCAAAATCTCATCAATACGCTCTGGCGTTAAATTCTCATAATAAGTCTTGTCAACTTGCATCGCCGGTGCGCCACCGCAAGCACCTAAACATTCCACGTGACGTAATGTGAATTGCTTGTCTTCGGTCGTTTCATTGAAATCGATCTTCAATGTTTTCTTTAGATGATCAACCACTTTCTCAGAACCACGCAACATGCAAGAAATGTTCGTGCAGACACAAATTTTATGCTGACCACGGGGTTTCAAATCGTACATGGAATAGAATGTCGCGACTTCGTACACGCCAATAGGAGGCATGCCTAAATAATCAGCCACAGCATCCATCATTGGCGTGGATAAATACCCTTCTTTATCTTGCACCCATGTCAACGCAGGAATCACCGCGGATCTTTTTTGATCAGCAGGAAACTTTGCTACCCACACATCAATCTCGTTTTTGAGAGCATCACTTAACAGATATACGTCACTCATCAGCGATCTATCTCCCCAAATACTATGTCTTGCGTTCCGATAATAGTGACCACGTCAGATAACATGTGGCCTTTCACCATTTCATCCAATGCCGCTAAATGCGAGAACCCTGCTGCGCGTACTTTCAAACGGTACGGTTTGTTCGCGCCGTCAGAGATTAAATACACGCCAAATTCGCCTTTCGGATGCTCGACTGCTGCGTACGCTTCGCCCGCTGGAATGCAGAACCCTTCCGAGAATAATTTAAAGTGGTGAATCATCGCTTCCATGTCATTTTTCATGACTTCACGCTTCGGTGGCACCACTTTGACATCATCTGCCATCACAGGGCCAGGATTGATGCGTAACCAATCAATGCATTGACGAATAATGTGATTGGATTGACGCATTTCGGCCATGCGGACCAAATAACGATCGTAACTGTCACCGGTTTTGCCGACAGGAATATCAAAATCAAGTTTGTCGTATACCGCGTAAGGTTGTTTTTTACGTAAATCCCATGCAACACCAGAACCACGCAACATCGGGCCTGTAAACCCTAATGCAATCGCACGTTCTGCCGAAACAACACCAATGTTGACGGTACGCTGCTTCCAAATACGATTGTCGGTGAGCAATGTTTCATATTCATCGACACATTTAGGAAAACGATTCACAAAATCTTCAATGAAATCTAAAAATGAACCTTGACGATTGGCATTGCGCCATTTCAACTCTTTTGCTTTGAATTCCGTGGGATTGTAAGGTGCCATGCGATCGGGCAAATCACGGTAAACACCACCAGGACGGTAATACGTGGCATGTAAACGTGCGCCGGATACAGCTTCATAGCAATCCATTAAATCTTCACGCTCACGGAATGCATACAAGAACATGGTCATTGCGCCCACGTCGAGCGCATGCGCACCAATCCATAGGAGGTGATTCAAGATACGGGTGATTTCATCAAACATCACACGAATGTACTGAGCGCGGATCGGCGCTGTGATGCCCAATAATTTTTCCATCGCTAATACGTAACCGTGTTCGTTACACATCATGGACACGTAATCTAAACGGTCCATGTAGCCAATGCTTTGATTGTAAGGTTTGGTTTCAGCCAATTTTTCAGTGGCGCGGTGCAATAACCCGACATGTGGATCGGCATGCACGACTGTTTCACCATCCAATTCAAGGATCAAGCGCAACACACCGTGTGCCGCAGGATGTTGAGGACCAAAATTGAGGGTGTAATTCTTAATATCTGCCATTATTTACCCTCTTCTAGCAAGTAACGATTATCATCGCGGATCACTTTTGGTACGAGTACACGCGGCTCAATGCTCACGGGCTGATACACCACACGTTGTTGTACTTCATCGTAACGTACTTCGACATAACCAGAGATGGGGAAATCTTTGCGGAATGGATGGCCAATAAAGCCATAATCCGTGAGAATACGACGCAAATCTGGATGCCCTTCGAACATAATGCCGAACAAATCATACGCTTCACGTTCAAACCAATTCGCAGAGGGCCAAATATCGTTCACGCTTTTGATGGTCAGGTCGTTATCGTCGACAAACGCTTTGACACGAATGCGATGGTTGTGGACTAAGGACAATAAATGATAGACAGCGGCAAAGCGCGGGCCGTTATCGCGTTTGACAACCATTACGCCACGGCTAAAACCCGTATTGGGCGCGGTGTCTGTTTTCCACTCATCTTGGCCGTAGGTGAGGTAATCCACGCCACAGACGTCGATAAGCTGTTCAAAGGCTAAATCAGCGGTATCGCGCAGTTTCAAACAAGCCGCATGGCAATCAGTGGCCTTGACTTCAACGGTCAGCTCACCGACGTGAACCGTCGTACTCACGACGGCATCGCCCAGTACTTTAATCACTCGTTCTTTTAATGTCTCGATGTTCATGCGTGAGCTCCCTTTACCGTGCAATGGTTTCTGTACGTTTTATTTTATTTTGCAGCTGAATGATACCCCAAATAAGGGCTTCAGCGGTAGGAGGACAGCCAGGGACATAAATGTCTACGGGCACGATGCGGTCACATCCACGGACCACAGAATAGGAATAATGATAGTACCCGCCGCCATTGGCACAGGAACCCATGGAAATCACCCAGCGAGGTTCGGCCATCTGGTCGTACACCTTGCGAAGCGCAGGCGCCATCTTGTTGCACAGCGTCCCGGCGACAATCATCACGTCAGATTGACGAGGGCTGGGGCGGAACACCACGCCGAAACGATCGAGATCGTAGCGGGAAGCACCGGCATGCATCATCTCAACGGCGCAGCAGGCCAACCCGAAGGTCATCGGCCACATGGAGCCGGTCCGAGCCCAGTTGATCAGCGCATCAGCAGAGGTCGTGACAAAGCCTTTTTCTAAAATACCTTCTATTCCCATTCTAAGGCTCCCTTTTTCCACTCATATATAAAGCCAATGGTCAGTAAACCTAAAAATATGCCCATTGCGATGAGAGGTGGCCAACCCAGCTTAGGGAAAACGACCGCCCAGGGGAATAAAAAGGCAATTTCAAGATCGAAAATGATGAAAAGAATGGCAACGAGGTAATAACGGACATCAAATTGCATGCGCGCATCTTCGAAGGGTTCGAAACCACATTCGTAAGGAGCGTCCTTTTCAACGCCTGGACGCGAGGGGGCTAATATCATCCCCATGAGGACCGGCGCAACACCCACTACTGCGGCAATCGCGATGAATACAATGACAGGAAGATAGTTTTCTAACATTTTGCGCCTCACCCACTCTTTATAGGTCCCGCGGATTATACCAAAGTTTTAGAAGTCTGGGCGTTTAACTTGTAAGGGGTTGTCTAGGGGTTTGGACGCCGTTTTGTTCAATCTCCGCGCGAGTTGATCCAGGACTGCCTCAATGACCTTATCTTCCTTATCATTTTGCCCATCCTTACGGGCATGGTTTAGATATTCATTCAGCATGAGATACAAATGATTTTCATGAACTATCAGATCAGTTCGTTTGCTCTCTGGCAATGAAAAGAGATTATTTGACATCATCTGAACAACCTCAGCCTCGATGGCTTTAATGATCTTGTCATTGTCAGCGTCTTTCAATTCAGCCATCAGGGTTTTAGATAAAAAAGGTGTGATCTGTCGAACTTTGTCATTGTCTCTGACTGTGCCAGATTTTAAGTAAAAGGATGCATAATATTCGTTGATCAAAGTAGCGACAGTATCATCAACATCCCTTTTCCAAACAAGTTTTCCATCATCTAGTGGGGCATTGATACAACGAACACCCAACGTAAAATATGTCTTAGCAAAAATTGTTTCTTTGTCCTTGCGATCATAGATTGAATCAAAATATCCACGGAGGAGTTCAATCTGACGGGCATTGTCGTAGAGAGATGCTCTCAGCACAGGCACCATGGTCATTGAACTCGAGGCTGTCGGCGCAATGTCAGGATCAAACTGTTTTGAATCTCTGATTTTATTAATTCTCGCATACCGCTTGTCCTGATGATCAAGTGAGTGCAAATAGAGGGTCAGCACAGTCCATATTATTTTTTTAATCTCACGATCGTCTTTCAGCTCCGATTCACTCATCCCTAAAGGATTTGTTTTTTTTCTAAAATTGGAAATAGCCACTTGGGCAATAAAATCGATATCATTGCGATCGTCGGGAGAAAAATAAGCCGCCGAAATTAAATGTTCAACGATAAAATGGTATTGCATTTCACGGACACTCTCACCCAGATCAACGTCCTGAGCAGCCAAGCCTTTCATGTAATTTGCGTGTAACATCAGGTATTCCATGGTGCGTTTACCTGGAGTTAACACTCGGAAATAATTAATAATGTGTTGAAATTTCGTAAGTGCTAGTTGCGAGGCATTACGCGGTTGATTAAGTCGTGCCTCATGATATTCTTTGAAATGGATAACCCAGGTTTTCATGGCCTTTTCTTTAATCTGAGCGTATTCCTCAGTAAACTTCCCATCAATAGCCTTTTCAAGAAATTCACTAATTTGATCGGCCCCGATCTCAACATTAATTTTTGAGGAAACATAAACAGGCAGACCGACGATCTCAAAGTCACACTCTTTTTGATTAAAAATCGATGCATCTCGGAAATCTTGGAAAAATGTTTTAATTTGCTCTTCAGTGAGCTCCTTTAAGCTCAACAGGCTTTGATGCTTCAAAAACACCTTGATGACACCCTGAGTTCGTTCATAGCTATGAATAGCCAGGTAAAAATATTTTTCGAGAGGAGCCAAAAGAGAGGTAAGTTTCATTATATCAAGAAGACGCGCTTTATCCTCTGTTGAGGAGAAGCAATCAGACATAAAGGAAGTGTTGACTAACACGTTCAGCATCACTAATTTTTCATGAAACCAACAAAGCTGATCATAGGGTTTGGTAAAATGGTAAATTTTTTGAGCATAGGCATCCATCCACATCAGCATGAAGAGTGAAATCTCTTGAATGGAGACTTTATTATCAACAGAAAAATCTGAATTTTTTAGTGCGAGCAAAAGTCCACCAAAATACTCTGCATGAACCCACGCAGATTGGCTAGCATCAAGTTTTACGTGCATAACGGCTTTCGCCAAAGCATCCTGAGTTTCCTTATCCATTGCATCAATATGGGTCACAAACTGATCCTCGGATCCCTTCGCTGAAAAAACACGCGTTTTTTCCGGACGTGTCAGCATGTCCTTCAAGATCAATACGAAGCCATATTCGATTTCAATAAGAGGCGTAGTCCCAGAGGATGCCTCATCCAGTTTCTTATTCTTTGGAATTTTCGAAATGAGCAAATCATGATGGCGTCGTCTAACATGTGAAGCGACAAGCTTAATGGTCTCCATGATCTGGCTGGAAATGTTCACATCCTTATTGAACTTACCAATCATGATCGTGAGCAACCGAAGTAATGTAGCCGTATCCTTCAATGTCTCAGGAGGGAGTAAAAAAATGTTTTCCTTGTTCAATTCCTCAATGGCAAAATTTATTTGAGCATCAACTTTCTTAATAAAGTTTTTACTATAAACATTACCTATGCTTGTAAGAAAGTCTGCCCGGAATAAAGGAGAGATATGCCTGAAGAATGGATGATCCCAAGGAAGCGAAGGATTTTTATGCACCATTGAATATTCTAAGCAACAAATGAGATGAAAATCATAAAGATCAAGTGTATCATGATTCGAGTACTCGAACAATGCGGAAAATATTGACCTGAGTGTTTTGACAGCATCGGCCTTTTTGTTCTTGTTGTATTTCTCCAAAAACGGTTTAGCCTGAGCGTACCATCTTGAATACAGCTCATCAGAGGTATCCAATCGTTCGCAGTACTTAAATAGAGCGTTTATCTTTTCATCTGTTAACCGCTTGTCTGAGTCTATAAACCGTGATTTTGCAGATTGAATGACGCCAACCACCTGTGCATCAACAAATTTCTTATATCCGCGGTGCATGGTCTTCAAGGAATCATCATAAACAATTTTTTGTTTTTCATTTTCATCCATTTTCTTGATTGAAGCCAAGACCGTTGCTCTATGTGAGAGCAAGAAATGATGAACCTTATCAGTATCCTTGAAGGCAGTGATGATTTCCTGCTTCAGGCCCTCATCGTTAGAAACCTTAGCACGCAGATCAACAGCATTCTTGCTGATTGTTATATCATCGATATCTTTTAATGAGCACAATAATGGAAGTGAAAAAATGATGTCGAATCGATCAAGCTCATTCAACATAAATTGAAGACGATCTTCTGCACTTTCCTCTTTGTAGCCAGCAAGAAAACGCTGCTTGAAACGTACATTATCAAGACTACCAAAACAGCTCAGCATAGAATCAAGTTTATCGGTGTCCCAACTAAAGCGCAGGACCTTCACATAGTACTTAAATGAATAAAAATAGCCCTCCACATCACGTGCGCTTTCCAGGGGAGGCAAGGCCGCGATAAGTTGATTCAAAGAAAGTTTGGTCCTTTCATCTTTAGGTTCTAGGTATTCGTGAGCTTGAAGTGACGCCATATCTAAATCTTGGGAAATGTTTATCAGATAATGAATGAGATCCCGTGCGAGCCTGACTCGTATGGTGGTCAAAGCCAACGCTTTATCACTTTTTTCCTGCAAAACATCATGCTTGGATTGAATCTCAGATATTTTTTTATGGAGATCGGCATGGGTTTTTGCGTATTCTTCTCTATTGGTTTTAAGCTCTAATTCTGTTGATTTTAACTTTTCTGATTTAAGCTCCAGTTGATTGGCGATCACCCTGCTCTCTTGTGTCTTCTTTTCCACAGTTTCTTTATGAAATCTATTATCTTCCTTGAGTTTAGTGTTTTCATGCTTGAGGCTGGTATTTTCATTCATGAAGGCATTGCGATCGTGGGTGAGATTCACGAGATCGACATCTTTTTCAATCATGGCGTTTTTCATAGCCGCAGATTTTTTCTCATTCTCTTGCTGGAGGGCTTGGAGACGCTCCAATTTATCGAGCAGTTCTTGGTTTTTCCGAATTAATGCTTCTTGATTTTTCTTAAGCGCCTCATTTTCAGCGGACAGAACAGCTTCTTTAGACTGAGACTCATCCAAGCTTTCTGTCACTCTTGCCATCAGATCATGAAGGTGTTTTTCTTGATCGGGAATATCATCTTTATAATGTGTAGCAAGTCTCGACTTGATTCTTCCCCATATATCCTGATGATTATTCACCAAATCGTTAATTTTATGCGCTGTTTCGTATGCAAATTTTTTCCTCGGCAGGATTTGCAAAGGTTTATAGTAGGATTTAATGATATGAGCCAATCGACTGATGACGCGCTCGGCTTCAGGAACCGCCTGACACGCGATGCAATACTCGGCCTGTTGAATCA
The DNA here is from genome assembly GCA_044445605.1 of Gammaproteobacteria bacterium. Lineage (GTDB taxonomy): Bacteria > Pseudomonadota > Gammaproteobacteria > JABCZS01 > JABCZS01 > CAWKDC01. The sequence goes on from JBIOEA010000002.1 coordinate 56,126, forward strand.
ACTCAGGAATATCTCGGGTAACAATGATGTGTTTTACAAAGAAGTCTTTGAAAAGCTCTGGATGCCCTGGGAAGGTTGGATCATAGATAATCTCTCCCGTGAGAAGATCCACTCCAGGCACCTGAAAACTTGAATATGCTCGGGGGTATTCGTTCATTACCCCATAATCATTTCCCGCATCATTATATGAACAAAATACCCCGTTCACTTTATGTTTATTTGTGTGCTTCGGGTATTTTTCAATAAGCTTTTCTCCAATCTCGCCGGGATCATGCTGATCGAAAAGGACTACATAATAGTCACGATCTGTCCCTGGCTGGGTTAGCGTTTTGTGCAATTTTGAATGCACCAGCTGCCAAATAGAACTCCCCGCTTGCACTAGCCTAATGTTTGCGTCAGTCTCAGCCTTAATCTGGTTGGTACTGGTGATAAGATACTGACGTTCAATCGAATCTTTTTCGGGAAGGACTAACTTGTCAAACATTTGTGAACCCACAATAACACTACGATGCGGCATATTATCATGAATGAGCGTTGAAAGCTAGGCTCCTAGTTTCATCATAACTTACCGTCTCTCTTTTTCCCGATACGATATCTTATTGATCTATGTTTGTTTTTTCAAATCATGCATTTTATTTGGATAAACAGTACAATGAGCGCTTCTATGTATGGGAGTATAAAATGCAAAGAACGAACGAATTCAACCAGCCTATTGGACACTCAGTCGAAAACTGGTCGCCTCGAGATAGGCCCTCCCCTCATGTCGTTCTACGCGGCCAATATTGTATTTTAGCGCCAATGAATATTGAAAAGCATGGCCCAGGTTTATTTCAATCCCTGATCACGGATAATGATGGTTCGTCATGGACATATTTGCCGTATGGGCCCTGTCTTACATTAGCATCACTTCAAGATTGGCTGGAAATTGTCTTGGCAGAAAAAGATGTATTGCTGTATGCGATTATCGATGCTCGAACACAAGTGCCCGTAGGTGTTTCTGGCTATTTAAGAATCACGCCGAATGATGGCCTCATCGAAGTAGGCCATCTACATTTTTCTAAATTATTACAAAAAACACCCGCAGCCACTGAGGCCATGTTCTTAATGATGCAACATGCATTTGACGATTTAAAATACAGACGCTATGAATGGAAATGCGATTCTTTGAATCAACCCTCGCGCAATGCGGCGTTGCGTCTTGGGTTCACATTCGAAGGTATTTTCAGACAACATATGGTTCGCAAAGATCGTAATCGTGATACAGCATGGTTTTCTATTCTTGATAGCGAATGGCCTGCGTTGAAAGAGAAATTTGTTTCGTGGCTTCATCCAGATAATTTTGATGAAGAGGGGAAGCAGCGGGTGAGTTTGAATTCTCTTGTAGGGGCGAAAATCGCCCTGGATGATATGAGGTACAATGATGAGCGCTGAAGACGCGTAAGGGTTCATAGGAACAAATCATCCAAAGTCACCACCTGTGCAATCATCTCTTCGGAGTAGAGGCTGGGTTTAATCCCTTGAGCTGAAATCAGCGTAAGAAATATTTGTTTGAGAGTACCCGTTTTTTTGACAAAGACCTGCATTTTATTTCTTAAATTAGCAGCCTCAGCCTTATCGAGGACAAAAGGTATATCAGTAAATTTAATTTCACAAAGATTAATTGCACTATCCCTTCTGTCAAAAAGAAGATCTATTTGGGCCCCAGTCATTGATGATTCATCTTTTTTGGGGAAGTAACGCCAGGTATCAGGAATAGCGGTTGGGTTTAATCCAAGAGCTTTTCTGATTTCAGACAGATGCTGATAACAGATCGACTCAAAAGAATATCCAGCCCACGCATTCCACGCAGGAGTTCCGCGTAAATGTTCCCAATAACCTGGGTCCATCGATTCATTGAGCAGAGTATTCTTGATAGGTTCGATCCAAGATAGATAAAAATGGGTGTATTCATCGATCAATCGATAATATGTTCCCCTTTTTTTATTGAAATGGGGCTTAAATTTCATGAGAAAACCCGTTTCAATCAGATCATTGAGCATTTTAACAGCCGTCCCACCGCTGCTGATTTGAGCATTTTTGATAAGCTCAGATTGCTCAAGTCCATATCTGTTTTTTGAGACTAGGCGCAGTAAATCAATATAAGCCTGCGAGTCCTCAAAAAGGGAACTGAATAAATTGTCAAATTCATTGAATAATAAGCCATTTTGGCGAAAAGAAAGCAATTCAATTATCTGTGTGGCTGTTTGGCCTTTCATCACGGAGGTCAGGTAGTAGGGAACGCCACCTGTCGTCATGTATATTTCCGCGATCTGTTTGTGATTAAGTTTCACTCCTTTACTGGTAAGAAAGGCTTTCATCTCTTTGAGCTTAAAAGGTTTGAGCTGTATTTTTCGAGTAATTCGATTATGTAATCCACCTTTTTGGTTGATAATTTTTCGAATAATCCAGGCTGCAGAGGAGCCACAGATAATAAGCTTAATGCGGGGCTCGTTAGACCAATAATGATTCCAGAAGTATTCCAAGGTTTCGAGAAGACGCGATTTTCGTCCCACCATCCAAGGAAACTCATCAAAAAACAAAACCACTTTTTGATCTGGCTTGCTGTTCGTTAAAATAGCTAGGCGCAAAGACTCAAAGGCATCAAACCAATTATCCTTTACATTTAATTCTGCACCCTGGTAAAAAGTTTGACTGATTGATAACGTAAAACCTCGAATCTGCTCTTTTATTGATCCATTTTTCTGGCCAGTCACCCGAAAAAAAGAACACTTTTGCTTTGCAAAAAAATTTGAAATAAGGAAAGTCTTACCAATCCGTCTGCGCCCATACAGGGCCAAAAACTCAGCCTGATCGCTGTGAAGCATCGCCTTCAGCAGTTCACATTCCTCAAGTCTTGCTACCAAATCAGACATATACCCCCCTACGCGCCAGAGATAGCGCTGCGGATAAGTGTATTATAAGTAGCGCTATAAATCAATAAATTAAAAGATAGCGCTGCATATAGGCAAGCTATAAGTAGCGCTATCTTTTTATTTTTTTCAATGCATTGATTTCTATATAATTAATAGGCACTGTTGTACTATGAGGAATTGCTACAATGATTATTTATCGATTATCATTAAATATTGATTGACATTCGAAAAGGGCGCTCCTATAATCCTTCCCATGCACACATACGTTAGGAGGAGTGCCAAGATGAACCGTATTCAAGCCATCTTTTGTGGTGCGGTACTGACGTTATATCATGGGTCATGCTTGAAGCAGCAAAATCAGATGAAGAACAAAAATACATCGTCTAAACAAGGAGATTAACATGAGTATTATTGTGAACCTCGATGTCATGCTCGCGAAACGAAAAATGAAGCTTCAAGATTTATCTGAATTGGTGGGCATTACAATTCAAAATCTTTCACTACTCAAAACGGGTAAGGTGAAAGCCATTCGTTTCTCGACACTCGACAGCATTTGTAAACATTTGCAGTGCCAGCCTGGCGATATATTGGAGTTTAAAGATACAGACTATTAACAGACAACCATTTACCCCGCATGGTATTTTATAGAAATTTATAAAGGATTTTTTCAGTGCATCAAATTAACACCCGACTCCACATTGCGCTCTACCTCGCCTTTTTCATTGTTGCGGTATTACTCAGCAGCATGGGTGTTGTCGTCATGGGCATGGTGAATGATGTTGGTATCACCAAAACAGACGCGAGCATTCTCGAGTCTTTTAAAGATATCACGATCATTCTCTCTGCATTTTTAGTCTCTTCATTTATTCCAAGGCTTGGATACAAAAAAACGCTATTGGTCGCCCTTTCAGTCATGGGCCTGGGTTGTTTTATCATGCCAACCCTTAATGGTTTTTGGGCTGCGAAAATCATGTTTGTGATGACAGGTTTGAGTTTCATGTTGCTCAAAGTCGTTATTTACTCGCTCATCGGTTTACATGCAACCAATGACAAAGAATACACGAGCTCTGTTGGCATTCTCGAAGGTTTTTTCAGCTTCAGCATGCTCATCGGCACGTCATTATTCGGCATGTTTATTTTGTTAAAAGAACTCGGATACGGTGGCTTTTTATCTCAAGGCTGGACAAATGCTTACTGGCTGCTAACATGTTTGTGCGTTATTTCATTTGCACTGGTGACAAGTTGCACGATCGATGAATCGACGATCAAACCCAGCAAGGATATAAAACCACTCAGCGATGTACAAGGCATGTGGGTTTTGCTCACTAAACCTTCTGTCATCGCTTTTGCATTGTGCGTCATCGCATACGGTTTTTTAGAGCAAGCGATCACGACATGGTTACCAAAATTGTATAACGACGTGTTTGCGTTATCCGAAAGCACGGCGGTATTTCTCGCCGGCAGTTGGCCGTTAAGCATCGCTATTGGGCGCTTAGGCTGGGGTATCGTCATGCGCTATATCGACTGGATGAAAATTCTTATCATTGGATTATTTATTGCACTTGCAATGCTCATCAGCATTTCGATGATGATGCCTATCTCCGTCACGGTAATAGGCATTCCGCTGGGCGCGCTTCTCTTGCCATGGATGGGATTATTTATTGGCGCAGTTTATCCGACCCTTTCTGCGTCAATGTTAGGCGCTCTTAAAAAATCCCAGCATAGCCCAATGACGGGTTGGAGTATCATATTCTATGCAATGGGCGGTGCCATAGGATCGCGGATTTTAGGGATGTATTACCAGTCACATTCGGGTGTACAAGCCATTGAAATGTTGGCTTACCCTCTTGGTTTCTTAATAGCAGCTATACTTGCATTTGCTTACTATAGGAAAAATCGACTATCAGGATGATATCGCATGTTTCGAGCTCAGGCATTTCTCACTCTCAACCTGCTGGGAATATCTACCCTGCAGGCAGCGGCGCCCTTCATCACCGACGATCCAGATTCTGGCATACCGCACTCACAGGAAATTTATTTCTACTCCAATCTCAATCACACAAACATTGAAATGGAAGAACCTTATTTAAATGCGCCTGCGCTAGAAATGGATCTCGGCATCTTTGATGATCTACAAGTGCATGCCACCCTCCCCTATGCCTGGCAGACAACGAGTTTTACTTCGCCTCATGGATTAGGTGATGTTGAGGTCGGTGCAAAATATCGCATTATTCATGAAACTGATCATGTGCCTCAATTCAGTTTTGCGCCTCGCGTTGAATTACCCACAGGCAATGCAAGTGAAAACCTTGGTAATGGGCGTATATGGACGCTCATCCCTTTTTATTTACAGAAAGGTTTTGGACCTTGGACGACCTACGGTGGTGGCGGGTATGCATTAAATTCGCAAAAGGGTATGCGTAACTATCCCTTTGCAGGTTGGGTCGTGCAACGTGATTTATCAGATAAATTTACGCTCGGTGCAGAACTGCATTATGAGGGTGCCGTCAGTGACGAAGGCACATCATCGACTGTCATGGATATTGGCTGCTACTATCATATCGATAATCACCTGGGCTTCTTGTTTTCAGCCGGCAGTTCCATCCAAGGACAAACGCGTACTGTGGGGTATCTAGGAATTCATTGGGTCAGCGGGTAATACAAAAAATTCTTGCGTATTCTATTTTTTTCCTTATAATGCTTCGAAACTATATAACAATAAGGAAAACCAATGATCCCTTACTTTAAAAATCTCTAAGCAAAACCCCTAACACTCTGATAAATAAGACTCTTTATTTATTGAAAAATATCGAATATCGGTATATAATAATTATGATTGAACATTTCAGCAGTAAAACTGCCCAAGATATTTATGATGGCATAGACTCCAAAAGTGCAAGACGGGTTCCCTTACCTTTGCACCCGAAAATATGCCGTCTATTTGACCGGTTAAATATCATTGAAGATATTCAAGAACTTCGGATCCCGCCGAGCAATAGACTTGAAAAGTTGCAGGGTATTCTTCAAGGATATTGGAGTATAAGGGTCAATGTCCAGTGGCGAATCATTTTTAGGTGGCACAATAATGCTGCTCATGATGTTGATATCACGGATTATCATTAGGAGGTTATTAACATGTTACCCAAACACAGGCAACCAACGAGCCCAGGCGAAATGTTACTAAAAGAATTTTTAGAACCGATGGGCTTAACGCAAAAGACATTTGCGAAGCATCTGGGCTGGACCTATGCACGCTTGAATGAAATTATTAACGGTCGTCGTGGAGTCACTGCATCCTCTGCATTAGCGTTTGCCGATGCATTAGGGACAACACCCGAATTCTGGTTGAACTTGCAGTTACAGCACGACTTATGGATGGGATATCAAAAACATAAACCCATTCCACCGATTAACAACGACAAGCTTCATGATGAATAGACAGGGACACGGACAATAGGTTAAAATCCCCCCATGAACATCCAAGAACTCATTTCAGCCCTTGACGCGGGTACATTCTCCCCAGACAGGATCGACGATCGGTTCGTCTTTCTTCAATTATATCAAGGCCGAACGCTCCTAGAACATATTGCCGATCGGCATGATGATCCCAGCCTACTGTATGAAACCCTTTGCAGATATGAAACGCTCTCCAGAGAACTTACAACTATTTACATCTCCCACAGAGAAATTCTCCATCAATACTTTTTTTTCTTTTGTGGAAAAATGGCAGCCATTGATCAAGACGATAAAGCCACCTATTTTAATGAAACACTCCCAACATTGTATGATAGATGGTTTAATGCTCATATAAAAAATCAAATCATAGCAGAGCTACCCGATTATTTTGAGTTTCTCAAAGAAACCCATCCAGTATTCCCGTACTGTGCCGAAACACCGCTATTACATAGACTCCGATACCTATGCATTTGCAAAGAGATTGGCAAAACGATTGAAAACAATGAAACACTTGAATCCATCATTGATGATGACATGGTTAACATTAAACTCACGACCATGGCTAATCATCCTCTTTATGCCACGCCACAAAATCCAGCTTGGATTAACTCAATCATTACTGATGTTAATCAGAGAATCAGCAACCTCATCGGCTACACGTTACCGTTAACACAAACGCATACTAGTTATCAGCTTTCAAGCTATGCAAATGTGCTTGCAACAGTGAATCGAAAAAGTTATGCAGGATTGAGCGATCACGATAAACTCAGCAGTATTGAACTATTGAGCATCTTGTACATGGAAGGATCTGATGCATTACAGGCAGATATCGCTTCTCATATCGATGCACTTATTCAAAACGATTCGCAAGACTTGCTTTTGCAACGAATTTTATTGATCACGTTAGCCCCGCCGCCTTTAGGACGAGCGCTTCCTAGGTTCCGCGCAAATGGCCCAGAACTTTTATCCAGGCTCGGCACCCATACCGTCATGCTATTACTTGACGCGATACCCTCATTGTTAACCAAACAAGAAGATAAGATACAATTTTTGAATAAGTCGCAAGCCATTCGCGAGTCGAATGATGAGATTTATATAAAATTTGATTATGAAGATGCTTTCTCTACTTACTTGAATGCTAGGTTAATGCGAGGTTCTATGTGGCTTGCTTATGTCCTTGCGCATGGCGACATCCCCACTGTTCACGCAATGACTATCATCTCAAACCATCTGGAATCCAATGACAGAAGATGCATGCTCTCGCTCATGGGGTCTCATAAATTAATTCTGGGCTGTTTGAACTATGCCTTCCATGCTAGTGCAATTATCAGCGACCGTGATTATTACCAGGTGTTCTCCCCTCGAGAACCGCAGTTTAGAATAAATACCAGGGATGATTCATATTTTAGCAATAACGGAACGTACATCTTAAAATCACTACAGCATGGCATTAGACATTTACGGTTTCATGCTGAAAAATATGTATATGACACGATCAGACTTAATCAATATACAGAAGCATTAATAAATGATGGGGATCAACTTTATTATCAGTTCACCGATTCAGCAGATTCAGTTTGTCCTCCGTATGACCTTGTTATCACCAAAAATGCTGTCACGCCTGGCCACCTTTCCTTAGCATCTAGATATTCCATGGAGCGCTATGCAGTGGCTTTAGCACATTATGCAGCCAGACTGAATTGGGAAATAAAGGATGCGAAGTTTAAAATACCATTCATTAGTAACACAGAAAATATCGAAGCCTATTGCAACGCAGTGCAATATTTAATGGAACATTCATCAGATACAGATGAATATGCCTGGATAATTGTTGGGCATCAAGGCTTTCAGGGTGAATTAGGAACACTATATCCGGCGTTTCGTTATGATCTATATGTTTATAAAAATCGTATCGAATTCGGCCCGTTGAGCAAATTGAAGCTTGGAACCAGAACACAAGCGAATATAAATTTACCGAATAAAGAAATTTCACGCGAACCTGGCTCATTGTTTTTGATGGCAGCTAAAAGCTTTCTCTCGCCGATGACGCCTGATGAAATCAAAATCAAAGGTGCTCATAAAATCCCACAAGATCGTGCTGAAGACATCGAGGAAATTAAAAGATTTGGTGTGACTCGGGATCAGAATCGATTTAGGCTCAAGTAACGCCCCAACTGCCACGCAGTATACGCTCTCGCAGAATGAATGATTTCAGCGCCGCGCATTGGCACGGAAAATTGATGTTGATAAACCCGTTCTCCATTCAAGAATCCCTCACATGAAAATGCAATGCTTCCAGGCTTATTCAAGTCTTTTGAAATCTTCGGCAAAGATGCCACTACAAATATTAATCCTTTTTTAGAGATCCCATTCCTGTCTATTGGAATAATATTCGGATGCGTCACCAAAGGAGAGGCCAACTCCGCATTTATCTCATCTACTAAAAAAATAGTTTCTGAAGAATCCATCAATATATCATCTAATACTTCCAATGCATTTTTGCGATCACGTGATACACAATACGGTTCCAACAGTGCGTCAATTGCTGACAGCACTTCCGTATCAGGATGCTTATCTTTCGCCATCACTTTAATCGTTAGATAAGGATAAGACCAGCGATATCCTGTTTCAAAACCATGAGGATTTGCCATCGCATCAATGGTTTCTGCAATTTCACTTTCCGATAAACCCATGGTGATCCATTGAAAACGCTCGCGTTTATCAAAAAAAGATAAACTCTCCAACATGGGCATTATTCTTGAATCAAATATCGGGCGACATTCTCTCGGCGGCCCTGGCAACATAAAAATATGTTTCCCCTTCCAGGCAAGGTGACACGCGGGCGCCGATCCATTGGCATTCGGATAAATATCCGCCCCTTCGGGAAATAGTGCTTGTTGTCGATTCGAATCCACTGCTTTCAAATTAAATGTTGCCATACGCGCCCGAATCGTTTCCCATGATGGCTCATCAAACTTCAATTCGCAACCTGTTTCTTCAGCGACAGCAAAACGTGTATTGTCGTCCGATGTCGGGCCCAATCCACCGGTGGTAATCACAACATCACTGTGCTCCAACAAATATCTTAGGGCAGTACAAATGTCATCTCTATCATCAGAAACATGCACATGCTGATACAGCTTCGCACCTTTATCATGCAAGGTAGCAGCAAAATATTGACCATTTGTATCCTGTACTTCGCCCTCAATGATTTCATTGCCTGTGGCTAAAAAGGATATGTTTTTAAAAGGTTGCTTTTGGTCTATCATGATAAAGAATATCCATTAGTTGATTAGCAAGGAACATCACTATGCCACGCATTGCGAACAAAATAGCCATGATCACCGGTGCAGCTCGCGGCATCGGCGCGGCTACGGCACAATTGCTGGCCGATGAAGGCGCCTTCGTCATTTTAACAGATATTTTGGACAAGGAAGGTCAGGCCCTTGCCGATAAATTAGGGACATCCAAAGCAGCCTATTATCATTTGGATGTCAGCCGGGAAGCCGATTGGAAGCAAGTTTTCGAGGCTATCAAACAAAAACAGGGCCGATTGGATATTCTATTTAATAATGCCGGGATCATTGGCCTTGAATCCCACCATGGGCCCCAAGACCCCGAAAACTGCTCCCTAGATACATGGCACCATGTGCATCAGATCAATTTAGATGGCATCTTTTTAGGCTGCCGTTATGGAATTGGACTGATGAAAAAAACGGGTGGCTCCATTATTAATATGTCGTCACGTTCAGGGGTTGTTGGCATCCCTGCAGCATGCGCCTACGCGTCGAGTAAGGCGGCCGTTCGCAACCACACAAAGTCTGTAGCACTCTATTGCGCCAGCCAACAATATGGCATCCGCTGCAACTCGCTACATCCCGGCGCTATTTTAACACCTATGTGGGAGCCGATGTTCAACCCTTCTATTTCACGAGATGAAGCCATTGCAGAAATTGGTGCCGGTATCCCATTAGGCCATATGGGCGAAGCGTTGGATGTGGCTTATGCCGTATTGTATTTGGGATCAGATGAATCAAAATATATCACTGGAGCAGAGTTTACGCTCGACGGGGGAATCTTAGCAGGCAGCAGCGCAGCACCAACGCAACGCAAATAACCTCAGGAATTAAAATGGAACATGAATTTAAAGCAAAACGACTTGGCATTTATACCTACCAAGAAACCGTGGTCTATTTGCATCCTGATTGTAGTATTTGCCACTCGGAAGGCTTCCGCGCACCGACACGAATGATGGTAACATCAGGGACTCACTCTATCGTTGCTACATTACACATGATATTAAATGACACGCAATTAGACCCACATGACATCGGATTTTCTGAATCTGCTTGGACATTACTCGACATTAAAGAAGGCGACCACGTCACCTTAAGCCATTTGAAACCATTAGTCTCGTTAAGTTACGTTCGAAAAAAAATCTATGGGGAAAGCTTAGAAGCTGAAGAGCTCACCACCATTATCGACGATGTTGTTGCCGGCCGATTATCCGATGTGCATATTTCTGCTTTTTTGGTGGCCTGTGCCGGCGGCAGATTGAGCGAAGATGAAATTGTGTCATTAACAAAAAGCATGATCGGTGCGGGTGAAGTGTTACATTGGGATGCGCCCATCATTGTCGATAAACATTGTGTAGGAGGGTTACCAGGAAATCGCACGACACCGATTGTTGTTCCCATTGTGGCGCAATTTGGATTATTCATTCCTAAATCATCCTCACGTGCAATCACCTCTCCTGCTGGGACGGCCGATACATTGGCTGTACTCACGAATGTATCGCTCGATAGTGCACAAATTCACGATATCGTCACGAAATATAATGGTTGCATGGTGTGGGGTGGATCATTAGGATTGTCCCCTGCCGATGACATTTTGATTCGTGTCGAACGTGCATTGGCTGTGGATACAGAAGGACAAATGATTGCATCCGTATTATCGAAAAAAGTTGCTGCGGGTTCAACACATGTTCTCATCGATGTTCCCATCGGGAAAACAGCCAAAGTGCGCACACTCGAAAAGGCAGATTTTTATAAATCCTTATTCATGGAAGTAGGCAAACGTCTTGGCTTGACCGTCGAGGTTATTTTTTCAGATGGTAGCCAACCGATTGGCCGAGGTATCGGGCCCGCACTTGAAGCACGCGATGTTTTAAAAGTCTTACGTGATGATAGTGATCTACCCGAGGATCTCAAAGAAAAGTCTTTAATGATCGCTGGCAAGTTAATTGAATTTTCTCCCCGCGTTAAAAAGGGCGAAGGACGCGCTATTGCACGTCAAATTTTAGAATCAGGTAAAGCCTACGAGCATTTCAAAGCTATTTGCGAAGCACAAGGAGGATTATATCCCGTGCCCGTGGCTCCCTTTCAACAAACTGTTTTCGCAACGCAATCAGGCAACGTGGCCGGCATCCACAATCGTGCACTCACACGTTTAGCCTCATTATTAGGTGCACCCTTGGCACCGGTTGCGGGAATCGATTTGCACGTTAAAATGGGTGATACCATTGAATGGGGCCAACCCCTGTTTACGCTGCATGCGCTCACCGAAGGTGAGCTTCACTACGCACATGAAGCCATGTATCAACAAGAACCCATTGTCGAGTGGGAGGAATGATGATAATACTTGCTTGGCCTACTGATGCAGTGTTAGCGCGACATACCGCTGAATTGCTCAGTGCACCCGTTGGGATCTGGTCACTGCATACGTTTCCAGATACTGAATTGAAAGTGACCATCGAAAGCAACGTCGAGAATGAAGATGTTTGGGTCATTGCCAGCCTCGACCATGTCAATGAAAAAGTGATGGCGTTAATGTTAATCGCGGATACATGCCGATCATTGGGCGCGCGCAGTGTCAAACTCGTTTCTCCCTATTTAGCTTATATGCGGCAAGATATTCGATTCCATCCAGGTGAATCCATTAGCGCGCATGTGTTTGCAGGTTTGATTTCTCGTTATTTTGATGCATTGATCACCGTCGATCCACATTGCCATCGGATTGCACGTTTAAGTGATATTTATACGATTCCCTGCGTAACTTTGCATGCACAACCATTATTCAAACAGTATATTGTGAAAAATATCGCATCACCGTTGATTATCGGCCCCGATGCAGAAAGCGAACAGTGGACAGCGGATTTGGCCAATAGCATGAAAGCACCTTATGTAGTCCTTGAAAAAAAACGACTCGGCGATGCGGATGTTGAAATTGATCTCCCCGACTTACGGGGACATCATGACAGAACGCCCATTTTTATCGATGATATTATTTCAACGGGTAAAACAGTCATGGTCGCGATGGATGCGTTAACATTGCAGGGATTTCTAAATCCATATGTATTAGCCGTGCATGGGTTGTTCGTGGACGATGCGTATGAACAATTATTGGAACGAACGCCGAATATAATCACCACGAATAGCATTATGCATCCGTCGAGTCAAATTGATTTGGCGCCGTTGTTAGCAGAAGCGATGCGTTGAATCAAATACTGCGCAATCTTCCCATTCCATTTGATTAGAATCGGACATAAAAACAATGTGATCAAAATCCCTGCCAATACGACTTGACCATAATCTTTTTCCATCACACCCAATGTCATCGCCAAGGTTAATAACACAAATCCAAATTCACCACCATGGGCCAAAATCAAACCCGTTCGAAATGCATCTTCCGAAGATAAATGCCCTACCCATTTTGCGACGGCCGACACGACGATTGTTTTGAAAAACAAGATCGAGCCCACCAAAAACAATACCCAATACCAGTAGCGGAAAATCATGTCAAAATCTAACAACATCCCCACTGTCATAAAAAACAACCCCAACAACAAGTCACGGAATGGACGAATATCTTTTTTAATTTGATGGCGATGGTGTGTTTCGGCTAAGACAAGACCCGCTAAGAAAGCACCCAATGCCATGGACAAGCCCATCTTCGACGTCAACCACGCCGTCGCAATCACGGTCAATAATGTCGTTAGGGTGAATAGTTCATCACTACCGGACTTGGCCACCTCATCAAATAATGGTCGTAGTATAAATCGCCCGATCGCCCATAATACACCCACAGCAAATATTGACTTTCCTACTATCCATAAAACATCATTCGGCACGAATACCTTTCCCGCTGCCAGCATCGGGATGCAAATCAAAAAGGGGATCGCTGCTAAATCTTGAAACAATAATAATGCGAAGGATAATTCGCCGTGCTGCGTCATTAGTTCTTTTTGTTCAGATAATTGTTTAACAACAATCGCCGTTGACGATAATGACAACGCTGCTGCAGCCACAAAGCCACTGCCTAATGACATTCCCAAATAATAGGCCGTGATCCCCGGGATCACCATGCAGGCAATAACCTGAATACTGCCTACCCACAATACCGCGCGCCGCATGGCAATAATGCGCGACAGCGATACCTCAAGCCCAATGGCAAATAATAAAAAGACAATCCCAAATTCAGCCAACGCATGAATACTTTCCGAATTACTGACCATGTGCATGCCATGGGGCCCGAAAAGCACACCTAATAATAGGTACCCAATGATCACAGGGATTTGAAGTCGACGCATCACGATCAACATCAGCACGGCCGATGCCATCACCATGACCAGTTTTTCGAACAGGCTAAATTCCATTTTATTTCCTTGCGGTTGTCACTCGCTCATGTCCCGATAAATCGTTCACCGTCGTGATGTCGTTAAACCCATATTCGTTGAATAGCCCACGTACACCGGGCCCCTGCTCGAATCCATGCTCTAAACAGATACAGCCACCCGGATTCAAATGCGTCACCGCACCTTCAATGATGCGTCGCAACATCGCAAACCCATCATCATCAGCAACCAACGCGCCTATCGGTTCAAAGCGAATTTCTCCTGACAAGTGTAGATCATTTTTAGCTAAATAAGGCGGATTGGAGACGATCAGATCAAAGGTTTCAGGGATATTCTTGAAACCATCGGATGCACGCAGCGTGACGTTCTTTAATCCATGTCTCGCGACGTTCTTTTCTGCAATCGCCAATGCAGCGGGGGAAATGTCAGTGGCGAGAATGTTACTATCGGGAATGTGTGAGGCAAGCACGCAGGCGATCACACCACTGCCGGTTCCGAGATCCAATATCGTGAAGCGGTCGAAAGATGTTTCTCCCCTACATTCGGGCCCACCCGCGCGCAATGATGATTCTATCAAACACTCCGTATCCGGTCTCGGGATCAAGACATCCGGCGTCACGATAAATGACATGCCAAAACATTCTTTCTCACCCACCAAATACGCAACAGGTTCTCCGGCTAAACGTCGCGCCAATAATACCATCCAACTGTTATATTCTGTTTCGGTCAATTCACGATCATCAAACGCATATAAATCTGCGCGTGACACCTTGAGTATATGCGCTAACAATACTTGCAGATCGAGCAAATCTAATCCGTGAAGATCTCTTAAAACAGACTTAACGTTCATCTTGTAACGCTGCTAATAAATCAGCTTGATATTCTTGTATCAACGCACTGACGATGGGCTCCAAGTGCCCTTCCATCACATCTTCTAATTGATATATCGTCAAATTAATACGATGATCCGTCAAACGCCCTTGCGGGAAATTATAGGTACGAATCCGTTCTGAACGATCGCCCGTTCCCACCAAATCACGACGTGTATCCGCTTGCTCTTTTTCCTGTTTATCACGCTCAGCGCGCAATAAACGCGCTTGTAATAACGCCATCGCTTTGGCACGGTTTTTATGTTGTGAACGTTCATCCTGACACTCAACGACAGTGCCCGTTGGGATGTGCGTGATACGAATCGCTGAATCCGTTTTATTCACGTGCTGACCACCCGCACCCGATGCGCGGTACGTATCAATTTTTAGATCAGCAGGATTGATATCAATCGCACCAATTTCTTCCACTTCTGGTAATACAGCGACCGTACAAGTTGATGTATGAATACGTCCCTGCGCTTCCGTCGTCGGAACACGCTGAACACGATGCGCACCCGATTCAAACTTCAATTTCGCGTACACGTTTTCACCTATCACACGTGCAATGATTTCTTTAAAGCCACCTTTTTCTGATCCATTTTGAGACACGATCTCAACCTGCCAACCTTGAGCAGCCGCATAACGACTGTACATGCGGAATAAATCTGCCGCAAAAAGCGATGCTTCATCACCCCCAGCGCCCGCACGAATTTCGATAAATATATTGCGACTGTCATCTGGATCTTGTGGCAACATCAACGTCTGCAGCGTTTTTTCAAGCTCTGCAATTTTATCGTTCAATTCCAGTAATTCATCTTGCGCCATGGCTTTTAATTCAGGATCGCCTTCTTTCATCATGGCTTGAGCAGTGATGTGATCCGCCGTGGCTTGCACCCATTGGCGGTATGCCTGTGATACAGGATCTAACTGCGAATACTCCTTTGAATAATCGCGAAACTTATCAGTCTTCGCAATGACGTCAGCATCTGATAATAAACCTTGTAATTCTTCAAAACGCTCGAGTACTCGCTCAAGCTTACGTGCAATAGAAGGATTCATGCGGAATCTTTTTCCCTTGTGTTCGACAATAATTGCAATGTCGGTAAATGCAATAACTGATTGGTTAATGTATGCGCTAACTGCGCTAAAACTTCGTGCACGGGCTGGCCATGAGACACACTGCGGATCGCTTTCGCTAATGCAGCATCACGTAATTGTTCATGGTGTTGACGGTATGCCACGACCGTTGCAATATGAGGTTGTAATGCATACCAATGGCTATACGCGGCTACTTCTTTTTCGATAATCGCCGTCGCATCTTTTACCGCTGATTGGCGCGTCTCCATGCCCACTTTCACCACTTCTTTGAGTGCATCCATATCGTATAAATACACATCATCTAAATGTTTAATCTCAGGCTCAATGTCCCTGGGCACCGCTAAATCAATCATGACCATCGGCTTATGACGACGCGCTTTCATCACGCCCTCAACACAGCCTTTTCCGATGATAGGCACATCGCTGGCTGTCGCGCTCACCACCATATCGACTTCATTTAATCGGTCGCGCAATTGCCCCAATGCGATGGCTTGTGCGCCATAAGTGTCTGCCAACGCTTGCGCCTTCGATAATGTCCGATTCGCAAAAATCATCCGCGTGACCCCTTCCGCATGCAAATGCTTTGCGGCGACCGTCACCATCTCGCCAGTGCCGATCAACAATACAGCCTTTTGAGATAAATCAGCAAAAATCTGTTTCGCCAATTTGACAGCAGCGGAGGCCACTGAAACGGATTGTGTGCCTATGGCCGTTTCTGTTCGAATGATTTTGGCGGCTTTAAACGTCATTTGAAAAAGGCGGGAAAGTAATTTGCCCGTGGTTTGGGCTTCTTGTGCTTTTGCATAAGCAAACTTCATCTGGCCTAAAATCTGAGGCTCGCCCAATACCATTGAATCTAAACCCGCTGCCACAGCCATTAAATGGTATACCGCTTCTTCTTGTTCATAGCGATCAACCCTCGGCGCCCATTCCAGGGCAGATAACCCCATCCAATCCATGAAAGCACCCAGTACTTGCTCAGGAACGTCCGTGTCACAGATGATTTCCAGCCGATTACAGGTCGATACCAAGATGACTTCGTTCGCATAACCCTTCAAAACAAGTAGAGCTTCTGACAAACGCGCAGGGGATATGGCCACTTGCTCTCTTAAGCCAACCGGAACACGACTGTGATGGATGCCATAAACGAAAAGCGCCATAATAATTTACTTTATTTATCAATAGGTTAATAGATTGCTGCATTAAACAAGGCAAGCACGATGACATTTTACCTGATTTTCACTCAAGATAACACGGGATCGACAGATACATAGTGTACACCCACTGAATAAATGAGTGACACCATGCGATACCTAAAGACAATAAGCCTGAGCCTTGCAGTTTCGCTCGTCCTCCTAACCTCTTGCTCCAAGAATGAGCAACCACGGCCTATGCCCAATAATGCTAATATCGGCGAAACCGATGTTATCAACCAAGAAGCTGAGCAAAGCGCTACCTACCATTTCCTCGCTGGCGAAGTGGCACTTGATCGCAATGCCTACCAAGAAGCGTTAAACCAATACCTTTGGTTAGCCAAGAACATGCATGACCCTGTTTTTGCAGCGCGTGCGACCAGCATTGCTTTAGAATTACAAAACTATAAAGCTGCTGCTGAAACAGGCAAAATCTGGGCTGATAAAACGCCCCATGATCTTCAAACACAAGCGATTGCAGCAAGCCTAATGCTTAAAAATGGCTGTATCGATTGCGCAAAACCTTATTTAAGTGTATTGCTCGTCCCTTCCGATATGGAAACGATGCAACATTTAACACAAGTACAATCTGCCTTAGACGATACAACGTCACGTCAGCATTTGATTTCTGCACTTGATCAAGTGGGACATGAAAAGAAAGACGCGCGTGCTTTATTTATCGAAGCCGATTTACAATATCAACTCGGTGAAAACACCAATGCGAATAAAACGATTGATACTATTTTAGCGATCAAGCCTGATTGGATCCGCGCTCAAACGTTACGCATCCAAATATTGTATGAAGGAGGCCAAAAGAAAGAAGCCTGGGCCTATTTAAATAGCATGTTGGAAAAAGATCCTAAAAACAGCGGATTAAAATGGTTATCCGCCAAAATGGCGATTGAAATGGGTGACACAAACTTGGGAATGTCGTTGCTCAAGTCGATTACAAATGATCCTACCTATGGCAATGAAGCATTACTCGAACTGGCCAAACAATCCATTGAACAAAATCAACTCTCCTTGGCTCAACAATACCTCACTCAATACCAAGCTAAAAAACCTGACTCTGACGAGGGTAATTTCTTGATGGGGTTCCTTCAACAAGAACAAGGAAAATTAGATGCAGCGCTTCAAACGTACAACCGCGTAAAAGGTGGCGCCTATTATCTGAATGCGCATATCCAAATGATTTTAATTCAAACGAAACAGGGTAATCCTACCCTGGCATTGCAAGGTGTTGATCATCTCGCAGAACAATTCCCTGAAGAGATTGCTCGGATTGACTTAGTACGTGCACAAGTATTGCTTGACAGCAAACAATACAAAGAAGCTTATGATACGTTGAGTCAAATCATCAAGGGCAGTCCCAATGATAATTTGGAATTGCATTATGTGCGCGGCCTAGTGGCTGTGGAACTGGGGAATAAAAAAGCCGCTGAAGATGACTTTAAATTCGTCGTCAGCAAAAACCCCAAACATTTGCAAGCGATCAATGCACTTTCACAAACACTGATCGATGAGGGCGCATTGGATGAAGCACAAACTTACAGTGAACAAGCCCTCAATATGGCACCCACCAACCCTGATGTCCTTGATAACATGGGCTGGTTAACCTTGAAACGTGGTGACGTTGATGGCGCGATTCCTTACTTAGCCAAAGCATTCAAGACAGGCCATAGCCCTGAATATGCTGCCCACTTAGGTGAAGCGTTATGGCAACGTGGCGATCAAACCGAAGCGATTAATATCTGGAATGCTGGGCTGCAAATGGATCCCAATAATCCTGCCTTGGTCAATGCCATGAAAGCACATTCGGTTTATCCAACCGCTATGGATAAACACTGATCCCGTGCTACACTGTGGAAAGTTCGTCCACAAGGTAAGGGATTTTTTAAATGCTCAACGTTAAACATCTGATCATGGTTTGCTGTGTGGCGCTGCTGGCTGCCGGTTGTACCAACACTCGCTCTTCAGCCGACATGATGCCTGCGATGGACCGTGAACAAACGTTCGATCGCAATCAAGACAAAATCTCCAATTTAAAATCATGGCAATTCGATGGCCGTTTTTCCATACGTTCACCCCATGGCGTTGATAGCGCCAACCTGACCTGGCTCCAAGAAAGCGCTCGCTATTTGCTGAAGATTTCAGGTCCGCTGCAACAAGGTACCGTGTTCATTCGTGGCGATGCAACGGGTATCTCTTATAAAGACTCGAAAGGTGTGACCGATAAAGCCGGCTCTCCAGAAGAACTCCTGGCCCGCCACACCCAATATAACTTACCGATTTCCAGCCTACGTTACTGGGTATTAGGCCGTCCTGATCCAACCTATGCGTTCAATCTGAACATTGGGGCCAATGGCGATTTACGTACATTAAGCCAAAATGGTTGGGAAATTCGTTATGACGCCTTTAAAACCACCGAACCTTACCGCTTGCCGACCAAGATTATCTTGAAGCATGAGTCCATTGAGATTGTCATCAGTATTCATGATTGGAATCCTGATCTTGTTTCAGGTTAGTCCTTATGAGCAGTGGTCGTATCGTTCTACACAGCCCCGCGAAGCTGAATTTATTTCTGCATATCGTGGGGCGCCGTCCTGATGGATACCATCTCCTACAAACGGTTTTCCAACTGATCGATTATGGCGATACGTTGTCCTTTTCCTTACGCCAAGACGATGCAGTCCATTTGACGGACAACACCCCAAGCATCCCCTCCTCCGATAATCTCATCATTAAAGCGGCCATGATGCTACGGGCGTTACACCGCCATCTACCGGGCGTGGATATTCACCTTGATAAATGCATCCCCATGGGAGCGGGTATGGGTGGAGGCAGCTCCAATGCAGCCACAACCTTATTAGCCTTGAACCACCTGTGGGGGCTGGGGTTAAGCCAATCCGAGCTAATGAGATTAGGGCTCGCGCTGGGAGCAGATGTACCGGTGTTTGTGGCGGGTCATAGTGCTTTCGGGGAAGGTATCGGCGAAATACTGACACCGATCGACCTGCCAACGGTCTGGTATGCCATTGTCAAACCACCTGTCCATGCGGAGACTGCCAGCCTCTTTAAGAGTCCGGCCTTAAAACGAGATACCGCCTCGCTGACATTGGCCCAGTATCAAGCTGGAGCAGCGACTCACAATGATTTTCTGCCTGTGCTACTTTCCCTCTACCCAAGCCTGCAAGAAACGGTTACACTCATGTCGCATTTCGGCGAACCGAAATTGACGGGAACGGGCTCTGCATTCTTCATTGCATGCGAATCTCGTGAAAAAGCTGAAAAATGCATTGGACAAATGAATAAACAAGTGGTAGGATTTGTCGCGCAGGGCGTGAATGAGTCGCCTGTGCATAAAGCGCTGCAAAGCGTACGTTAGTTTTTTGGGGTGTCGCCAAGCGGTAAGGCACGGGGTTTTGATCCCCGCATACCTAGGTTCGAATCCTAGCACCCCAGCCAAATCACAAAATCTAAATTTCAGAGGTTAACCGGTGTCAAACGCAAATAATCTCATCATTTTTACCGGTAACGCCAATCCCTCATTGGCTCGTGGCATCTCACAACATTTAAAAGTGCCTCTTGGCAAAGCGACCGTAGGCCGTTTCAGCGATGGCGAAACACAAGTAGAAATCCTCGAAAACGTCCGCGGACAAGATGTCTTCATTATTCAACCGACCAATGCCCCTGCCAATGAGTACCTGATGGAACTCGTTATCATGGCAGATGCGCTACGTCGGGCTTCAGCTCACAGCATCACAGCGGTTATCCCTTATTTCGGCTATGCTCGCCAAGACCGTCGGGTCCGTTCGGGCCGTGTGCCTATCACCGCGAAAGTGGTAGCCGACATGCTCGCTGCCGTTGGGATATGCCGCGTGGTCACCGTCGACCTGCATGCTGAGCAAATTCAAGGCTTTTTTGATATGCCCGTGGATAACGTCTATGCCTCCCCTGTCCTATTGGCAGACTTGCATAGCCATCCTCAAGAGAATTTAGTGGTGGTTTCCCCGGACGTCGGGGGGGTTGTCAGGGCCCGAGCCATCGCCAAGCGTCTAAACGATGCTGACCTGGCCATTATCGATAAACGCCGGCCTCGCCCCAACGAGAGCCAGGTGATGAACATTATTGGTGACGTAAGCGGAAAATCCTGTATAATCGTCGACGACATTGTGGATACCGCTGGCACCCTGTGTACCGCCGCCGCTGTTTTGAAAGAAAAGGGCGCGACACGTGTATCTGCCTATTGCACCCATCCGGTGTTATCAGGTAAGGCCGTGGCCAACATCGAAGGTTCTGCCTTGGATGAACTGGTTGTCACCGATACCATCTTGTTGAAAAACGAGGCTTTGGGCTGCCCCAAGATTCGTCAAATTAGCTTAATTGGGCTGTTGTCCGAAGCGATTCGACGGATTCATGAAGCAGAATCCTTAAGCAGTATGTTCCCAGAATAACCCATTTTCCTTGGTCGCGAGGCGGGTTATTTTAATCGTACGGGCATTGTGTGCCCGTGTATACCGTAGGGGCAGATAATATTTGCCCGTATATTTGGAGTCAAAAATGAGTCATAATCATACCTATGAAATTGAAGCGCAAGTACGCGCAGACGCTGGGAGGGGTGCGAGCCGCCGCCTACGTCACGAAGGCAGAATCCCTGCAATCGTTTACGGTGCAGATGTTGCTGCCGTATCGTTAACCCTCGAGCACAAAGAAGTGATGAAGCACTTAGAACATGAAGGCTTCTACTCACACATTTTGGCGTTGAAAATCAACGGCAAAAAAGAAGACGTCGTATTGAAAGATGTGCAACGCCATCCCTTCAAACCACGTGTATTACACATGGACTTCTTACGCGTTAAAGCGAACGAGCCCATCTTGTTGCACGTACCATTACACTTCGTTGGCGAAACAGATTCACCTGCAGCTAAGAACGGCGGTGTATTTACCCACGTGATGATGAACGTTGAAGTGAAGTGCTTACCACGTGACTTGCCTGAGTTCATCGAAGTAAACGTATCTGGTTTGGAAATAGATAAAGCCATTCACTTGTCAGAATTGAAGCTGCCTAAAGGCGTGACGATTCCTGAACTTGATTTGGGTGAAGCACATGACCGCCCTGTCGTTTCTGCACATGAAGTCAGAGAAGCGAAGGAAGATCTGGAAGCCGAAGCAGCTGAAGAAGCATTGAAAGCCGCTGAACATGAAGCTTACCTGAAAGAACATCCTGAAGCAGCAGCGCCAGGAACAGCAGCACCAGCCGCTGAAGGTGAGACGAAGGAAGAGGGTAAATAAGGACACCAGCGATGCTTGTAGGGGCGAAACATTTTTCGCCCTTACAAAAATCCCCCGCCTCGGAATACTCGGCTGCCCCCTTTTCCCAAAGAGGGCCTAAGACATAGAAGGGCAAAAGCTATGCCAATCCAACTCATCGTTGGCCTTGCAAACCCCGGCCCTGACTATGCCCCCACGCGGCATAACGCAGGCGCATGGTTTGTCGACACATTACTGGCTAACACTTCACTGAAGCCTGAATCCAAATTATTCTGCCAAATGGCAAGCATTTCCATTCACGGGCACCCTTGTCGCGTGATGATTCCGATGACTTACATGAATGAAAGCGGGAAAGCCGTTCAAGCTGTCGCGCAATTTTACAAAATCCCACCTGAAAATATATTGGTTGTTCATGACGAACTGGATCTCCCCGTTGGCACGGCGCGTTTAAAAACGGGTGGCGGTCATGGCGGGCACAATGGGTTACGCCACATTATTCAAGCGTTAGGCCCTAGTTTTCATCGATTACGGATTGGCATTGGCCATCCTGGCGATGCAAAAGCCGTGGTTGATTACGTCTTAAAAAAACCCAGCAGTGATGATAAGCGAGCGATCGATGATGCGATCATTCAAGCCTTACAAGCGATGCCTGACGTCATGGACGATCGCATGCAAGCTGCGATGAAAAAGTTACACACATGAACCCTGACGTGATTATCATCGGCGCAGGCGCTGCCGGCTTGATGTGCGCGATTGAAGCAGGCAAGCGCGGGCGTCGTGTTTTAGTCCTCGACCATGCCAATAAAATCGGCAAAAAAATATTGATGTCTGGTGGCGGGCGCTGCAATTTCACGAATCTTGACATTCATCCCGATCGTTACATTTCTCATAATCCCCATTTTTGCAAATCGGCATTGAGCCGCTACACACAGTGGGATTTTATTGAGCTGGTCAAAAAGCATCGTATCCCCTTCCATGAAAAAACACTCGGTCAATTATTTTGCGATGATAGCGCGAAAGACATTGTCAACATGTTACTGTCTGAAGCTAATGAAGCGCGTGTCACGATTCAACCACACACATCCATAGACAAAGTCATTCAACAACTGGATAAAACATTCACGGTAGAAACCTCAAAGGGACATTATCATTGCGAATCGTTGGTGATTGCCACGGGCGGGCTTTCGATCCCTACGATGGGCGCAACCCCATTTGGTTATAAAATTGCGGAACAATTTGGCATGCATGTCTGGCCCACTCGCGCGGGTTTAGTGCCGGTGACATTACATGTACATGACAAAGAACGACTCGCGCCATTATCTGGCATCTCAACCGAAGCCCGTGTGTTTAATGAACGGATCAGTTTCCGTGAAGATATTTTATTAACGCACCGCGGACTCAGTGGCCCTTCTATCCTTCAAATTTCTTCTTATTGGGAACCGGGCGAAGAGATTCGCATTCAATTATTACCCGATATTGATTTGGCAGATTTATTCATCACGGCGAAAAAGAATCATCCCAAGCGCAGTTTAATGCATGTGCTGAGTGAACATTTACCCAAACGTCTGCTCGAAGTATTTGTAGATGAAGCGACATTAACAACAACGATGGCGACGTTCACAGATGCTGCACTGGAAAAATTGGCTTTATTATTTCAAGACTGGACGATCAAACCCAATGCAACGGAAGGCTACAGGACTGCAGAAGTCACCTTAGGTGGGATCGATTGTGATGCGATTTCATCGAAAACGATGGAGGCGCAAGATGTTCCAGGGTTGTATTTTATCGGCGAAGTGTTAGATGTATCAGGGTGGCTCGGCGGATATAATTTCCAATGGGCCTGGTCATCAGGTTGGGCTGCGGGGCAGGTTGTTTAGCCTGTAATGAGATTATTCTTCACCTTCGCTATATAACCGCTCGGGGTCCCGGCATCTACGCGGGGAGGTCTTTATTTCACCATCGAACAAGCATCGGCTTGTCGTTCGCCCCAACAGCAGGGGCTCACTCGAGCAGATTTGTCGCGGTTCAATAAAGACCTCCCCGCGCAGATGCCACCCCTCACTCTTATGCGTGCGGCTTGAATAATGCTTATTTAATTTGTCATAAAATATCCTAGCCTGACTTTTAAATTCAAGTATTGTTCAAGCAAACGACAATGAAGCGAGTGTCGGTGCCAATGCGGGGTTGTTCTTATCGTGCCGGGACATATCTTGTCTGGCGAGCCTCCGATGCTGGAGCTTGCCCATGAGTTCCGCGTGAGCCCAACCACAATGCCAGCTACCTAATGGCATCGATAAGAATGACACCGTGTTGGCAAACCAGACACGAGCGTTAAATAGAGTGCAGCGCAGAACAATCGCAAACCGCAGGAAAATTCAGATTGCCACGCTGCGTTGGAAAGCACTGTCAAGCCTTACCTGGCCAAAATTCATTTCTTCTCTTTCTTCTCACAAGGCTTAACTGCCGTTGTTCTATCAAAATGAATAATACTGTCAAACTGATAAGGAAGTTGCGTATAGAAATAGTGACTATCCCTCTCAGTGCCGGGTGAATAAATCACACCAATGGCACGTTGCAGTCTTGGAATTTTCAATAAATGTTCGAGATTTTTATTTCCACGAAGTTCCAGTAAAAAGTTGTCATAAGGAATGTCATGAAATAATTTTTCATAACTCCCTGCTAAACCAGGTTTAATGTTTCGCACCATACCAGGCATGTCCCAAGAAGTGGCGGCAGTCACGGTACCATCATAAGTGGAAAAACCAATCGAATAAACCTCTTCATCATGTCTTTCTCGAACAAGTTGTCCAATATTGAATTCGCCGCGGAACCCCATTTCTGTGGCTCTTGCATCGCCCACATGAGAATTGTGTGCCCAAATAATTATTTTGGCGGGTTTATTTAAACGTTTTTCAAGATGGTCTAAAATAGACTCCACGGTTTCAGCCATGTGTTTATCGCGATTATTCCACGATAAAACATGCCCATCAAACATAGAACGATAATAATTTTCCGCATTTTTTACTATCTTTGCGTTTTGCAAGGCAAAGAAATATTCTTCTTCTGCTAACAGCCCATCTTTTTTTATATACTTTAAAGCATCCTTTTGCAACTCCATGATTTCCATCACTGCTTCTTTAATACAGGGTTTCTTCAACCCTTCCGACGTCAGGAAACCGTATTCTTGAGCATCATCCAACATATGATCAAAACAGCCATACCGTTTTATTGCGCGCTCTGCTGCAGCTGGATCTGCTTTCACCAGATAATCAATCACAGCTTTCATCGAAGCATAAAAACTATATAAATCTAATCCATAAAATCCAACTTTATTTTTCTGATCACATTTATCGTTGAAACAACGCATCCATTTCAACAAGTCTGGCATTGTTTTATTGCACCACATCCATGTTGGAAATCGTTTAAACGCAGATAATGCTTCCTCAGCATTATTAACATCGCCAATACCTTGCACATACCGATGGAGTGAATAGACATCCGGCCAATCGCCCTCAATCGCAATAGCCATAAACCCCTTTTCTTCAATAAGTCTTTTCGATATATCAATGCGAGCTTGATAAAACTCTTCCGTCCCATGTGTCGCTTCACCCATCAATACAATGCGTGAGTCTCCAATTTTTTCTATCAAAGAGGAATATTTGTCTGCATTTTCTAATAGTGGTTCAGATTCTCCAGCAATAACGCTGACAAGATGGTCATAGGCTGATTTCAACTCTTTATTCATTTTAAAATGCACCCTGGTAGATTAACTGATTTCCTATGCTAACATTATAGAGTTAATTTTGAAAAACAGTTAATCGACAAGGGGATTTAGATATGAGAGATTATACGCTGACTGCCATTGGCACGATAATCCTTTCATTGATGGGTATCTCCAGTTCTTTGGCTTGTACTGATTTTCGGCTCACGGCTCAAGACGGAACCGTTCTGATCACACGCACGATGGAACATTCTGATTTGCATTCTAACCTTCGAAGCTCCACTCGCGGCAGAATTTTTCAAACGACGGCGCCAGACGGCAAACCTGGATTAACGTGGAAAGCAACATATGGTTATGTATTTATGGATGGTTTGAATGTAGACGCATCCCTCGATGGAATGAATGAAGCAGGCCTCTCATTTGAGGCACTCTACCTCCCTGACTATGCGCAATATCAAGAAGTTCCTTCAGGTCATGACGATGAAGCACTTCCATACTTATACATAGGTGATTGGATCCTCAGCAACTTTAAAACGGTTGATGAGGTAAAAGAAGCACTCAATCATATATTCCTTTATGGGAATAAAATACCCGGCATGGGCGATATGATTTACCCCCTGCATTATGCAGTATATGATGCTTCTGGGAAAGGTCTCGTGATTGAATATGTTAATGGCAAGTTAAATCTTCATGACAACGCTATTGGCGTACTGACCAATTCTCCGCCTTACGATTGGCATCTTACCAATCTGAAAAATTATATTCACCTTCGCCCCGTTAATCCTACACCGGTGCAAGCAAGCGGTATTACCTTTGCTGCAGCAGGCGTTGGTTATGGCATGGTCGGTTTACCTGGAGATATTAGCCCTCCTTCGCGTTTTGTTAAAATGGCGGTGCTGAAAGATGTAGCATTACCC
This sequence comes from Gammaproteobacteria bacterium, assembly GCA_044445605.1. Lineage (GTDB taxonomy): Bacteria > Pseudomonadota > Gammaproteobacteria > JABCZS01 > JABCZS01 > CAWKDC01. The sequence continues at coordinate 83,196 of JBIOEA010000002.1, forward strand.
GCAAAAAATTCTGATGAGGTACTCACGCTTGCCCAACATATCATTAATAACGTGGATATCCCGTTAGGGCTGGTTCGCATCCCCGAAAACAATACATTTACCACGGAGACAACAGAATGGACTGTCTTCAAAGATTTAACGCACAAAGTGCTTTATTACCGTAGCTATGAGGATTTCACAATACATGCAGTGAATCTTTCTCAGGTTGATTTTTCAGAAAAAGCACAGCGCTTGAAAATGCCCATGGCGAGTAAAGCACATATTGAAGACGTGACAAATCAATTTTTGAAATCTATTCCGTGACTCGGGGGATCTGAAAAAATGATTTATGAGCCACAAGTTGACTTTGCTTTCTTTCCTGAAAAACGATCGGAAATCCATGCTAAAAAGTCTTTTTGAGCATACGCAGAAAGTCCAATGTGATCAACACCTTTATAAAGGTGATATTCAATAGTGGCGCCTTGTTTACAAACTTTTTCCACATAAGCCGTTGTTGTCTCGGGAAATATGGCCAAATCCGCATCACCCTGATACACAGCAAGTGGAACTTTTGCGGGAATATTGCCGAGTGAATTTTCGGCAATACGCTTGTCCCACTTATCTTGATTTTTTCTATCCACGCGAATAGCAGGCCCGACATACTCTTCAAAATAACCCAGCGAATCACTCATATGGTGACTGCATTGTGATTTGATTGATTCAGTCAAAAACTTAATGCCATTATCTGTCAACATATCATTCAATTTTAACTCGGGGAACACGAGCGTCATGGCATACCATGCCATGACCATTTCAGTGGCAGTAACAGGCCGAAGTTTTTTACCTTCCGATGTTATCTTATGCATAATCCTGATTTGCTCATCAGCATTAACAGGCGCTAAAGACACAGCACCAACAAGATTTGCATGACCGCTTAAGTAATCTGCCAATTGCGCTGCCCAGACAGACGCTTGCCCACCTTGTGACCAACCGATAGCAACCACTTCGTTTCCAGCGTGGATTTCTGGCATCTGTTGCACAGCAATCGCTGCATCCATCATATTCCGTGCCTCAGTCGAACCAATCAAATATTGATGTATGCCAGGCGAACCTAAGCCGTTGTAGTCTGTTGCCACCACCACATATCCTGCAGCAATCATCTCGGATAAACCTGGAATGCCATAATCAAAATCCTCATCGCTATTGGGATGATAGTAAAACACTGCATCACGTGCAGGGTGTTTTGCCAGTGAAGGGGCGCAATGATTTGATATACCAGACGTTCCGTGCCCCCAGGTGACAATGTGCAACATTTTTTTTGAATCAGACGTTGCTGGCGCAATGACAATACCTGAAACAGGTACCACTTCGTCGTTAATGGTGGTAGACCAATATGAAATTCTCCACGCTTTGGCATTTGAAACAGAGGTATTGATCTCTTTTGTCGATATGACCTTGCCATGCTGTGGCAAAGAAGCATTATCTTGCGCCATTGCTGAAATGCAGACGCACGTTAAAAACAGTGAACGAGCAAAAAATGAATGTGTCATTTATTTTCTTCCTTAACACAAGGTTTAACCGTTGTTGCTCTATCGAAATGAATAATACTGTCAAACCAACTCTTTATTCATTTTAAAATGCACCCTGGTAGATTAACTGATTTCCTATGCTAACATTATAGAGTCAATTTTGAAAAACAGTTAATCGCCAACAATGCTGATGAGGCACTCAAGCTCGCTCAACACATCATTAATAACAATGTCCTATATAACGCATCGGGCTTGGCTATACATTGAACCACTTGACAACCCTCATAAATCCGTGTAGCTTAACTAAATTGATCATACAGAATGAACCAGCCGTAAAAACAACAGGTATTACCCATGGACAAATTACATTATGCTACCGCAGCAAATGAAGATACCGCACAGGTAGTCATCTTTGGTGCCAATTCAAATCGCGCAAGTCATGCGCCAAGCCACCAAACAACCACAGGCGTTGATCGCTCTCTTTTTTCAGGCGATTTTGCGCGCGATGCGGAAAATGAAAGCCCTTCTTTGTCTGAAAAAATGGTTCCGGGTGACCATGTCTATGATGCAGGCAATCTATCGATGCCAGATAAAAAACTGGCGCAAGTCAAAACGATGTTTAATTATTTCGATAATCTTTTTAATGATAAAAAAATCCCCATTTGTTTAGGAGGTGATCATCTCGTCAAATACGCAGGGCTAAGCGCGTTGTTTAAGCATCATCCCGATGCTTATGTCATCTATTTAGATGCGCACCCTGATTGCCACATGACAGAGAGGTTATATTATGGCTCAATATTACATCACGTTCTGAATGATAAAAAAGCGAATGCAGATCAAATTGTATTAACAGGCCTGAGGCAATCTAATGCAAAAGAAAAAATAGGTTATGAATTTTATGCGATGCCGACGATTTTTGGCATTGAATTTTCATTGTATACGCTGAAAGAAATTTTTGAAAGAATCCAATTGATTATCCCAGCAGGAAAACATGTTTATTTTTCAGTAGACTTAGATGGATTTGATCCCGCTGATACACCCGGGGTGGAACAACCTTGCCCAGGTGGCCCAAAGGTCAATGATTTTCTAGCGCTCATGCATTTAATGGCATCGAAGTATTATTTTGCAGGCATGGACATCACAGAGTTTTTACCGTCTATCGACAAACAAAAATTAACCGGGTTGGCTATGATGCGTATTGTGAAAGAATTTGCTGCGCTATCCCTGAACCGAACTGCCTGAAAATGCAACTTTTTGGTACGCATTGGTGATTGTTCTGCGCTGCACGCTATTTAACGTTCGCGTTTGCTTGAACAATGCTGATTTAAATGATATAAATTAGCCCGTTGCATCAAATAGAATTGAATGATGAATTTGGAAGAAGCATTAAAGAAAGCGATATCAAATTCATTCGCTTCGCTAGCAGGACGCCGACGATAAGCGCCCAAGAACAGTCGATTCCTTCGGTATGTGAATTCAGGTTATGAAGCGAAGGTGAGAAAAATCCCCATGGCGAGTAAAGCACCTATTGAAGACGTGACAAATCAATTTTTGAAATCTACCCTTCCCTAGTGTCCAAATGGATGTCTTTCTATGCCTTCTGCCAACAAAATGCTGGCTAATGCATTGAGGCTTACACCTTCAAGTTTGGCCCGTCTAGCAAGTGCTGCATGCAGGCTTTTAGGCACACGCATACGCCATTGGCCACTATATTGCTCAGGGCTAGGTAATTCGTCATTAAATTCCTTAGCAGTGAGCAACCACGATTTCAAGGCATCCTCGGCAGCAGCCAAGGCTTCCTCAATCGTTTCCCCATCTGCCATGCAACCAGGCAAGTCTGGAAATTCTACTAGATAACCATCGCCCTCTGACTTACTGAGGTGTCTAATGGTGACTGGGTATTTTAATTCAATCATTGCCATCCTCCATCATCTCTTCAATCAACATTACGAATTGCTTTATATAAATAGGTTTAATCGGTTTTCTTGCTGGTACTGTCAATTTCTTTCCTGCAGGCGTACGAAACGTCACATGGCTTGTGCCAGGCTGCCGATAATCAATGCCAAAGCTATCGGCGATACTTTTTAAGTCTTCAATGCGCCAATCCGTTGGATTTTGTTTTAGCTTTAAAAGCCGTTTTATTGTTTTACTCATATTGTTATAATGGTACCACAGGCGGTACCATATTGCAAACGCATTAGGAGAAAATTTTATCTTATTGAAATATATGGATTCACAGACTTATCATTAGGCCGACCATAGTGTCAAGTTAACTCGATAATTTCTGGGCTGGCCTTTAGAAGGCTACTTTCCACCGCTTTCATCTAGCAGCCATTTTAACATCAGCCTTTTTTTCAACACTTCCATCAGTGACAAATAGGTCAGCGTAGCTAGAACAAGAAAAATGAAATAACCCATAGGCAACGGCACAAAACCAAAAAGTGTCGCGAGAGGACTAAATGGTAGCAAAACAGCGATCAAGACAATGGTGACCACACTGATGCTGAGTGCCATACTCGGTTTACTGCGCCAACAACGTTGAGCGGTTCTCACCACAAAAATAACCAATACTTGCGTAGCAAGCGACTCAACAAACCAGCCGGTTTGAAATAAACTATCTGAAGCATGAAAAACCTTGATCATGACAAAAAATGTCAGCAAATCAAACACCGTTGTTATTGGACCCAAATAGAGCATAAACTTTCGCACAATATCAATACTCCATTGCCGAGGTTTCTGTATAAACACATCATCGACATTGTCTGTTGCAAGCGAAATTTGTGAAATATCATAAAGTAAATTATTTAAAAGCAGCTGCGTCGCGGTAGCCGGCAAAAAGGGTAAGAAAAAAATGGAACTTGTCATGCTGAGGGTGTTTCCAAAATTTGAACTGGTCCCAACAATGAGGTATTTCATCACATTGACGAGTGACTTCCTCCCCTCGGTGATGCCATTCAATATGACTTTTAGACTCTGTTCCAGCAGGATAATGTCAGCCGCTTCGCGTGCCACATCTACGGCATCGGACACAGAAATACCCACATCTGCGCATTTCAGTGCCGGAGCATCATTAATCCCATCCCCCATGTACCCAACAACGTACCCACGCGCACGTAATAACGTGATAATACGTTGCTTCTGTGCCGGTGTCACTCGGGCGAACACTTGAATTTCTTCGGCTAATTTCCCCAGTGCACTGTCTGAAATGTTGTCGAGATCGCCACCCATCAAAATAGTTGTCGCATCAATGCCTACCGCATTTGAAACATAACGCGCCACTAAATCATTATCGCCCGTCAAAATCTTGATGCTGACGCCCCGCGAATACAGTTCCTGTATCACTTCTGCAACATCATTTAACGGAGGATCCATAAATGTTACCAAACCTGCAATGATCAGATTGTTTTCATCGTCTGCATGATAATCAGATTGCGGCGGCATTTCTCGGTACGCTACGGCAAGCACGCGGTAACCTTGAGCACTTTCAGTCTGAAATAACTGATTAAATTGTCGCAACGCTTCGTCATTAATCACTTCAGGTTTTCCGTCGACAAGGTAGTGCGTGCATATGGGAAGAATCAGTTCAGGTGCGCCTTTCGTGATCAGCAAGTGTGTTCCGCTTTTATCAACCACCACGCTGGCTCTGCGTCGAATAAAGTCAAAAGGGATTTCATCCATCTTGATATAAGATTGCATGTCAGGATGATGATGCCTTAAAATGGCAGCATCGAGCGGATTAATATCCACCCTGTTCAACACAGCCGTATCCGCGGGATTATTGATCCCCGTTCCATAAAGGCTATTCAGATACGCAAGCAATAAAACGTATTCTGAATGCTCCCCGGACAAACTGATTGATTCTCCGAGTTCCATTTTCCCTGCGGTTAAGGTTCCCGTTTTATCACTGCATAAAATATTTATACTGCCAATATTTTGAATAGCAGATAAATTTTTAACGATAACTTTTCCCTTGGCCATTTTTAACGCACCTTTGGCAAGCGTCACCGTCGTGATCATGGGTAACAATTCGGGAGTCATCCCTACGGCCAAAGCTAACGCAAAAAGCAAAGATTCAATGGCACTTCGTTCCAAATACAGGTTGATGATAAATACAAACAGCACGACAAAAAACACAAGCTTCATGATAAAAAGACCAAACCGCACCATGCCTTTATCAAATTCAGTCGGCGGTGGCGTCATATTGATACGCGAGGCAATCGCTCCAAATTCTGTACGGGATCCCGTGCACATGACCACCGCCATCCCAGTGCCACTCACAATGGATGTGCCGGCAAAAACAGCATATTTACATTCAACAATATTATTGGGAATGACTCTGTTTGTCGGAATTTCCTTTTCCACAGGTAATGACTCACCCGTTAACGCCGCTTCTTGAACATGCAGATCCCTTGCTTTGAGCAGATATGCATCTGCAGGCACCATATTTCCGGCCACCAGTCCAATAATGTCGCCGGGAACCAGTGCCGTGGCAGGAATGTCAACCCAGGTACCCTCCCGTAATACATGGCATGTGGCCGCCACTTGTTCTTGCAGCCGTTTGGCGGCAACCAAAGAACGGTGGCTTTGAATATAATCCAGGCCAACACTGAGCATCACAATGATGATAATGATTAAAGCATTACTCATGCCGCCCGTTACTGCCGACACGAAGGCAGCAATCAATAATATGGCGACTAAAGGATTCGCTGCATGCGAAAGAGCAATCAGCACATGTGAACGGTTTCTTTTAGGAATTATTTCGTTTGGACCATAGGATACCCGTCTATTCTGAACCTCTTGATCACTGAGGCCCATTTCGGACGTACCCAATGCCGCCAAGGCTTGTTGGGGGTTTAACGATAAGATTTTTTGGCTGGATTCTGGCATATATACCCTGTATCATTTGTCGTGCCGCTATATCAATATAGCCTCTCTTGATCCAATCTCATTTTGGCGGGCTACAATGGGCACAACTTCTTTCTACATTTGGCTGGGATTACAAACTTTATAACCAGCCAAATCTCATTCGTCAATCACGATTTGGCTGGGTATAACAACACGCTATTCAGCCAAATCTTTTTGCGCATTATAACCCGTTGTTTATGAAGATATTTTCATCGTCATTCTCTTTGGGCAGGGCATTTAAACATGTATCATCAAGAAAATCCTGATTGTTTGACTCAAAACAGGATTTTAGGTTAAATTTAAAGCCCTTATCTGACATGAGTCTCACATGAAGTTCCAAAAGATAATCAATACGCTACTCGAACTCAATGCAAAAATGAATAGACCAAAATTAGTCATGACTCCTGCTCAAGCTGAAGATATGATCACCACGAAAGCCGAGCTCAAAGCCCTCGCCAAGGATGAGCATACGAACTCAATAGCGATAAAGGTTTTTTTATATGAACGTTGGGAACGCATCAAAAATCAGTCATCTAATTATCATCGTTGGCCGTTAAGCCCCATGAATGAGATTTGCATCGAACTGGCAAATGCGATTAACCCTTACGCATTAACGGCACTTATCATGCCAAAAAAGCACCCACGGCAGACGCGCAAGGGGCTCACGAAACGCGACCTGTACACGCATGACGAAAAGGGTTTTACACCTTTCTATTATGTCGTTATACAAAATGATATCGATTCGCTGGAAGACATGGTTCATGTGGCAGGCAAAGACATTTTAAAATATAAATTTGGCCCTGAAGAATTTCATACGCCACTGACAACAGCGGCGCTTCACAGCAATGAAACAATGCTTAAAAAAATAATTGAAATGTTAGGGCCGGATGCATTTGCTCCTCTCGGAGAGCAGCCTCTTCATTGGCTTGCTTATCAAGAATATAGCGTGAATACATGTAAAATGGCAGACATATTGATTGAGGAGGCCGCGGCTGCAGGAGCTGATTGTTTTTTGAATACTCAAGGCGCTCATCGCAATTTCTGGGGGAAAACCCCGTTCGAGATTGCCTTGTATACCAATAACTGGACGTTCTTCGCTGGCTTTTTAATTCGTAGGGGAGCGGATGTCAACATCAATGACGAGCTGCATCAAGCCTGGAAAAAAAATAGTTGCCTACTCCCCGCTCTTATCGAGCGAAAAGATATTGGCACCTTGGCAAAGAAAAATGACAAAAATTCAATCATGCTTGACCATCTCCTCCGTGATACGCTGAATCATTATAGAAATAGTCATTCTTTTTCCGTCTCAGGCATTAGAAACCTGGTTGAAGCCGGCGCCCAGATTAAACCGAGTGATTGCGATTTAACTTGCGGCCTACTCAAATGGCAGGGAGGCATTAGCCTTGCAGCACTTCTCTCACAAAATGACATATTTGATCAATGCGAATTTAAAGAACTGTGCGAGATTCTAAGACCAGATGAACACACTACATCACGTTTAATTATTCTGTACGCCCGCGGCCTTGTCAGCAGACTCTCCCTCTTTGATCCATCAACACTTCCCACCATGAGCAGCGAACTTCAACTTGAATTAAAAGATGTAGACACGGCCATTGAAACCATCGAAAAAGTGGATAGACTTCGGATTGAAATACTCAAGGTCCAAAAAATCAATCGCGAAAAACCGAACTTTTCCTTTTCCATTTTCAGCTTCTCAAGCAAATTAACCGGCGACTATGCCAGGCTTCCAGAGAATTTGAGGGGGCCGTTGATAGGGTCGTCTCATCCCGACTTCAACATGAACGGCGACAAAAAAATCACCGCAACTCTGTAAATCATCTCAAATCAGTCCACCCAATTTTCTACTTTAAGCCCGGGAAATCGTTTAAACTCGCGCACGTTATTTGTAATCAGTGTGCACTTTAAACTCAAGGCATGAGAGCCGATCATTAAATCTTCTGATCCAATCACCTGCCCTTTTGCTTCAAGATATGCGCGTATCTCTCCGTATACAGCCGCAGCCTCATAACCAAATGGCTCAATGCATAATCGAGAAATAAATGAATTTATTATTGTCTCATTGATATTGGGTTCGCCCGTGTTTTTGCTTTTTTTATGGTGCCAATGATTTCTTGCAACCCAATACCGTAACTCTGCCAGGCTCACGCTAGAAATCATACAAGCATCTGCAGGAATGCTTTGGAAATGCTTTAATACTTTTTCCGGCCTGTGCTTGATAATATAGCTACAAATATTCGTATCTAACATATACTGCATTTTTAGAAATCTTCCCTTTTTTGTGGTAATTGTTGGTGACGGTCCAATGAAAAATCATCGGTAAGCCGTGGCGTTTTATGAAAAAAATCGTCCCAGGAAGCAGGCTTTGGCCTGATGAGCAACCCATCGGCTACCCTTTCAATCCATACCTCTTGCGTATCAAAGCGATACTCTTTTGGAATACGCACGGCTTGCGTGCTCGGCCCATTGGTGAATACTGTGCTTGCTTTCATAAGCCCTCCTGCATATATATTAATTATATATACTATACAAGCCCAGGTCAAGTCATTAGTACTCACGCTCTTATAGAAAAGAGGCATTTACGCAACAAAGGCAAAAAACCACTGGATTTTTCGAAAAATCCATGATATTGTTAGGAAAGTCCCCCCTCCTATGGGTGCGGCAAAAAAACAGCTTATCTCCTCCTAGTATATGTGAAGAAATCCAAACCATGACAACTCATCTTAATGATTTACAAAGCAAATCTGTCCAAGAACTTATTACCATTGCCAATAAAGGCCATGCCGATAACATTGGACGAGTACGTAAACAAGACCTCATTTTTAGCATCCTGAAAGACTACGCCCAGAACGGCGAAGAAGTCATCGGTGATGGCGTATTGGAAGTCCTGCAAGACGGCTACGGCTTCTTGCGCTCCCCTGAAGCCTCCTATTTGGCAGGTTCAGATGACATCTACGTCTCCCCTGCTCAAATCAGACGGCTAGGCCTCCAAACAGGCGACAACGTCATGGGCCCCATCCGTATGCCTAAAGAAGGCGAACGCTATTTCGCTCTCCTCAAAGTGGACCAAGTCAATTTTGAGCCTGCAGAAAACTGCCGCAATAAAGTATTGTTCGAAAACCTTACCCCATTGTTCCCGAACCAACGTTTACGCATGGAACGTGGCAATGGCTCGACAGAAGACATTACTTCTCGGATCATTGACCTGATTGCCCCCTGCGGCAAGGGCCAACGTGCATTGATCGTATCGCCGCCGAAGGCCGGTAAGACAATGATGCTGCAAAATATCGCGCAATCGATCGCAGAAAATCATCCCGAATGCTACCTCATCGTATTGTTGATCGACGAACGTCCTGAAGAAGTGACGGAAATGGAACGCTCAGTACGCGGCGAAGTCGTTGCATCCACGTTTGATGAACCACCTGCTCGTCACGTTCAAATCGCTGAAATGGTTATCGAAAAAGCTAAACGCTTGGTCGAACATAAACATGACGTCGTGATTCTTCTGGATTCGATTACCCGCTTGGCACGTGCCTACAATGCGGTCGCACCATCATCAGGTAAAGTCCTCACCGGCGGTGTGGATGCTAATGCATTACAACGTCCCAAACGCTTCTTCGGTGCTGCACGTAATATCGAAGAAGGCGGCAGCTTGACCATTATCGCCACTTGCCTCGTCGATACGGGATCCAAAATGGACGAAGTTATTTACGAAGAGTTTAAAGGTACCGGTAACATGGAATTGCATTTAGAACGCCGTATTTCTGAAAAAGGCGTGTTCCCTGCGGCGAATATTAATTCGAGCAGTACCCGTCGTGCAGACTTGATTGCCAAACCCGAAGAATTGCAAAAAATTACGATCCTTCGTAAATTGCTGCATTCAATGGAACCCTTGGCTGCCATTGAGTTCTTGATCGAGCGCTTGCGCAATACCAAGACCAATGACGAGTTCTTTGACTCGATGAAACGGCAATAGGGATACCAGCCTTCTATGTCTTAGGCCCCCTTTGGTAAAAGGGGGCAGCCTGTAGGGACGAAACATGTTTCGCCCCTACAATAGAGGTTAAATTTTTATGCCAATACAACTCCCAAAAACCGTCTGGGCCTTTATCTGGCACTATGTACGCGACAAAAAATGTATATTAGCCGGGTTTGTGCTAATTGCATTGGTCTGGGCCATTGAATTATCACTATCACCTTACCTCATCAAAGATATTGTGGATACCGTGGTCATGCATCACCAAGACCATGCGATGCTTATCCAAGCCGTCATGTGGCCTGCATCCATTTATGCCAGCATGACATTACTCCTCAATCTAAACTTTCGACTTTATGATTATCTAGGGTTAAAGATGTACCCGGCGATCAAATCCAGAATGACGCAAGATATGTTTGACTATTTATTAAAGCATTCTCATGGTTATTTCCAAAATCATTTCGCAGGGTCTCTGACCAAAAAAATCTTTGACATGATCACCGATTCAGAGCGCATTATACTCATTCTGAATGAATTTTTTTACGCACGCGCATTCGCATTGATCATTGCCAGCGCGATGTTATGGAAAGTCGTTCATCCAACGCTGGGTATTATTCTGTTTGTATGGACATCCGCATTCATTTATTGCTCCTACCTTTCTGCCAAATACGCAGCGAAACATGCAAAATTTGTCTCTGAATGCTATTCAAACATGTCTGGCGTGATATCAGATTCTGTCTCGAACGTCATGAGCACCAAATTGTTTTACAATTTATCTCATGAAAGTAATCGAGTATGGCACTCACTGACAGCGTTGGTGAATGCTGATCGCACACTCTTATGGTTCAATTTGAAAGCGCAGTTTTTGCAGGGATTATCTGTCTTCCTTCTCGTCATCATCATGTTATACAACCTGCTCGAAGGCGTTGGCAAAGGTTGGGTCACACCAGGCGATTTTGCGATGGTATTAACCCTGATTGCCTGGATGACATCCGCTGTATGGGAAATGGGCGAAAAAATGTTAGACCTCTCTCGAGCGACAGGCTCATGCCAACAAGCATTAAGTTTCATCATGGAGCCACATGAGATTGTCGACGCGCCCAATGCAAAATCCCTCGTTATCAACGAAGGCAAGATTGTGTTTGACCACGTATCTCACGCCTACCCTGGCAGCAAAATTATTTTCAATGAGTTATCGGTTGAGATCAAGTCCGGTGAAAAAGTTGGATTGGTCGGCTATTCCGGTGGCGGCAAATCCACCTTCACTCGCCTTATTTTGCGTCTGATGGATATTAAGTCCGGTCAAATACTGATTGATGGTCAAGATATTTCGAAAGTCACCCATGAATCACTCACCAAAAACATTGGCACGATTCCCCAAGAAACGGAATTATTCCATCGCTCCATCATGGAAAACATTCGTTTTGCCAAACCCGAGGCCACTGACGCCCAAGTCCTGGAAGCCGCCGAAAAAGCCTGTTGCGACGAATTCATTAAAGAATTGCCTGAGGGCTATCAATCATTGGTAGGCGAACGCGGTGTTAAATTATCGGGCGGCCAGCGTCAACGGATTGCCATCGCGCGGGCCTTCCTGAAAAACGCTCCTATCTTATTACTGGATGAAGCAACTTCTGCGTTAGACACCATGACGGAACGCCTGATTCAGCGCAGCCTTCATGCCGTCATGGAAGGCAAAACCACCATTGTGATCGCTCACCGATTATCCACCTTGAAAGACATGGACCGCATCTTATTTTTTGATCAAGGTGTCATCGTAGAGCAAGGATCGCTGAGCGAATTGCTAGCCAACCCTAGTGGTAAGTTTTACCAACTATGGCATATGCAAGCAGAGGGAGTTATTTAAATAATCAAAGGTCGCTTTTTTCCAAATAAGTGATAGACTTATAGGGTTGTTTATCGTCATCGAAGGGAACTCGTTGTGAATGGACTCTACATCATCGCCCTGAAACTGCTTGCCAATGATAAGGGTAAATTTTTTACCTTGATCGTGGGTGTTTCGTTCGCTGTTTTTTTGATGATGCAAATGACCTGTATGTTTTCCGGGCTGATGCGCCGCACAGGTTCAGACATTCTGAATATCAATGCAAAAATGTGGGTCATGGACCCATCGCTTAATTCTCAATCCGATAATATACCCATGCCCGATTACATTCTCGATGCTGTCCGCAGTATTAAAGGCGTTAAATATGCCGTCCCACTCTATACAGGCGGCGGTTTAGCGAAGCTAAGCGATGGGCGCTATCAAGCTGTCAATATCCGCGGGCTTGATGATGCGACCTTATTTGGTCGCCCCCAAATGCTCAGCGGCGACATCATCAATATTTATAATGATGATGCGTATATCGCCATTAAAGACTCTGAGTTCGAAAAACTTGATAATGCCAAAGTGGGTACAACGTTTGAAGTGAATGACCATCGCGGCGTGATTGTCGGCATTGGTAAGGCACTGGTCGGAGGCCTCTTCGGAACACCTACCTTGTACACCACTTATCGACGTGCCATAGCCGTTTTACCTCACACGCGCTTCACGCTTTCGTTTATATTGGTTGAACCTAAATCTGAAGCCGATGTTAAGTATATTCAAAAAGAAGTAAAAAAACTTAACTACGTCGCCCTTACCAAAGATGAATTTTTCAACAAAAATAGGGATTATTATTTATATAAAACTGGGCTCGGCACCAATGTGATGATCATGACGATCATCAGTTTTATCGTTGGCCTATCGATTGCTGGCCAGACATTTTATACATTCGTGATCGAAAATTTACAAGAATTTGGCGCACTGAAAGCAATCGGGGCTAAAAAAAAGGAATTGATTTCCATTATTCTCTTTCAATCGGCGGTAGTCGGTTTTTTAGGCTATGGATTTGGCATCTTTTTATCATCAACCGTCATTGCATTGGCAAAGTTGAGACTACACAATTACGCCGCCCAGGTTACTCTTGAAAACATGTTTCTGACCTTTTTAATGGTATTGGTCATTGTCGCGTTTTCCAGCTATCTAGGCGTTCGTAAAGTCATTACCATTGATCCATTTGATATATTCAGGGGCTAAGCATGATACTCGAGGCTAGGCATATCAGAAAATGGTTTGGTACGGAGGACAGCAAAACGTATGCGCTTAATGACATCAGCTTCGATGTCGACTACGGTGAAATGCTTTATATTGTCGGACAATCTGGATCAGGTAAGACTACACTGCTCAGTATTATTTCAGGTATTCTCAGGCCCAATGAAGGGGAAATAACAGTTGAAGGGAAAAACATCTGGCATTTAAATGATAATGAGCTATCCGAATTTCGTTCGAAAACGATCGGATTTGTTTTTCAAGATTTTCATTTATTCAATACATTAACATCGAAAGAAAATGTGGCTGTTCCCCTTATTCTTCAAAAAAAGCCGATGGACATCGCACTCCTAGAAGCAGAAAAACGTCTTGAAATCGTTGGCCTAAAACATCGTATGGATCTGATGCCAAATCGACTCAGCATAGGCGAGCAACAACGCGTAGCCATAGCGAGAGCCATCATCACAGAACCGGATTTATTGATCTTTGATGAACCCACTGCCTCATTGGATGGAGAAACAGGAAAGCGAATCATCTCGTTCATCAAAGAACAAATTTTAACACCCAAAAGGGCTATCATCATTGTCACACATGATAATCGTATTTATAATTTTGCGACACGCATTATTAAAGTGGAAGATGGAAGAATAGTTGATGCAGCGGGGATCCAATGAATACTCGGAAATTATTTATGTTAGCAACAGGAGGCATTATCGCCGGACTGTTCAGCGTTTTCTTTTACAATGAAAATTTAAAAGCACAAGAACCCTTATCTGTCAGTTATAACCCATATGATAAGGGCATTTATGCATCTGGCATTATTGAAAGTTTTCAACTCAATGGTTCAAATATTAATATATTCCCAGAAGTATCGGGTAGAGTCTCAAGCATCATGGTTTCAGACGGACAGCAAGTCAAAAAGGAGGATGTGCTATTAGTGATTCATCATTCCGTACAAACAGCCATTGTAGAAAAAGACAAAGCGAATGTTAAGTTGGCACAAGATAATTTGATCACAGTTCAAGATCAATATGACAAACTTAAGAAAGCTTATGATATTAATCCTAAATCAGTCAGTAAAAATGCCCTAGACAATGCCAACAATGCAGTCATTTCGGCCAAACAAAACATCTCAGTGGCTCAAGCACAACAAGATTCTGATCAAGCATTGCTGGATGAATACACGATCACCTCACCTGTTGATGGCGTCGTTTTGCGGGTTGTCCCTGCTGTGGGTGATTATGCATCTCCTGTCGTCGGAACTTATGACACTTATACGCAAGGTAGTCTACCCATTATTCAAATAGGGCAAGTCACACCTTATTTGCAAGTCAGAGTGTATGTTGACGAAATCTTGACACCACAACTACCCGAATCGTCCAAACTTGAAGCAACACTGTTTGTACGCGGGATGGACAATAAATCGATTCCTTTAAAATATGTCAACATGCAACCCTATACTATTCCCAATATACAATTATCTGATCAACGCAGCGAACGTGTAGATGTCAGGGTATTGCCGATCATTTTCCAATTTGAAAAACCGACGGATATTAATTTATATCCTGGGCAATTAGTGGATGTTTATATCAAAGGTAAACCATGAATTATTCTACACGATTAATGCTCATACTGTGCACTGGGGTAATCATACTCCCCGGCTGCACGCTCTATCAAAAACCAGAGGTGCCGGTAATCAATCACCCTGAGGAATTCAAAGTAAACATAAAGAAAGACGAATTCCCAGAGCTCAATGATCGTTGGTGGGAAAATTTTAACAATCCACAGCTCAATAAACTAGTCGAACAATCCATCAAGCATAATTATAGCTACCAAGTGGCACTGACAAACATTGATATTGCCCAAACCTACGTTGATATCAGTATGACAGGTCTTTTCCCCCTGGTAGGCGGGGATTTTTCATCTTCGCGAAACAAACGCATTGTTAACGTTGGGACAGATATTTCATCAGCGCCGCAGTTAACGACGGGTGGTGCTGGCTTACCGTTTAACTTGAATCTGATCACTGCCACGGCAGCTTACGAAATCGATGTCTGGAATTCCGTTCACAATGCGGTTGATCAAGCTAAATCAAACAAACTGAGCGTTGAAGGCAATACAAATGTCGTTAGGTTAACCCTTATCAGTTCCGTCGTTAATACGTATTATGAGATCATGGCACTGTCTCAAGATATCCAAAACTTAAAAAAGCAGCTCAAAGCGGCCCGTGAAATGTTAGCGTTATTTAAAATTCAGTATCAGTCAGGCCTCATTGATGAGAGCCAAGTTTATCTGGCAAGCACGGAATTAGAAAACATTTCGAACACGCTCAATCTCAATAAAAAACAAAAAGAAATCCTTGAATATGGCCTGGCGTATTTGATCGGGGAATACCCCGAAAATTTCTCTATCAAGCCTGAAGGCCATATCAATGAACTTCACTTTGCTCAGTTAATTCCTGAAGGGATCCCTTCACATGTCATTGGAATGCGCCCAGATGTTCAGTCTGATTTAGGTCAAATTTTAGCGTTCGGTTATTTGCAAAAACAAGATATCGCGGCCTTTTTACCTAATTTTACAATGACAAGCAGTTATGGTTATGCCAGCAACGTTTTGTCTCAATTGATCAAAAATAGCAACGTATTATGGAACTATGGCATCAACGTTGCGCAAACGTTTTTTAATTACCCTGCTTTGATCAGTCAATATCAACAGGCAAAACTCCAATACCAGTCGGCCGTCTATGCCTATCAAAACACAGTACAGAATGCGTTTTTTGAGGTGGACAGTGCGTTGGTTTCTTATCAAAAAGATAGCATGATCATGCACTCCCTCCGTACAGAACAAGAGAACGCGAATGAACTTTTCAAGATTGCCAAAGCGAAGTATCATGCAGGATTAACGGATTACACAGATTATTTAACGAATAATATCAATGAGTTACAGAGCACATACAATCTAACCAATCAACAGTTAGTCGTGGTGCAGGATATTATCCAAGCGTATAAATCGATGGGATTAGGGGTTCAACCCACCAAGCCTGTTGAATCCGATGTAGCGAGCGCCTCATGAGTCGCCCTCTTTGCCTTGCTTTAACGACCCCACCCATGTTAAGCTAACCTCCTTAAATCAAGCATTTTCTGATGAAGGGGTATTGAATATGGGTATTAATGCACAACAGCTCAAAACTAACTTTATTACTCTAGATTACAAAAATGAGATCCTGAAATACCCTCAACTCTGGATAGAGCTCTTAGAAATCTCTTCACGGAAGGCATATGAGTACATAGACTTATTTAGCGATAATGAATCATTACAGCTTATACAAAATTCACAAACACAAGCAACCCTTCGCGCAACACTCTTCACAAAATATCTAAACTATATTGTCGACTTTTCCGACCCATTTGATTCAAGTACAATCATCACCGAAGCACACATGAAAAAAATGGTAGAAAGATGTTTGAAAGACGAAGTCTGGGATAACGATAGAGTAGAAATCCATTATCTAAACCATCACACCTCGTTTTTTTATGAAGAAACGGGTCAATATATTATGCAAAAATCTACCCAAGGTTCTAACCAAGTCGAACTTAATCTCGGCCACACAAACATACATAAACATCTGAAATATAATAGTCAAGAAATTCGCAAAAGCGACACCAAAACAGATTTTTTCTCCGCCTATAACATTGAGCATGAAAGAGCCGAAGCTATGGCCAGTAAATGCATAGCAATATTAGATAAATCAAATGAAGGGTTTTTGGATGCTGAATTTCAACGATTCATAAATGGTGACATCCGCCGTGCCATGACCCAGTTAGCAAAACTTGGACAATATGATCTCTTGATGGCGATTTTCAAGAAGCTATCCCCTGCCGTTGCAGTAGATGAACTTACCCGTGGGGGCACTGACAGCGTCTTTGCCATTCTCGTTAATGCACTGCCAGAAACGCGTGTCATTCTTGGCAACCTTATAAATCATGCCATAGGCATAGAAAATATGACAATGAAGGAATTTAATCATAAGATTCTGCCGGTAACGCTCAATACTATTAAAGAACGTTCCGAATCGTTATATCAAAAACTAACAGACTCTTCATCCTCAAAACCAACATCCACACAAAAAGATGAAAATGAGTTGGAATTAAATAATATAAAAGTCTATGAGAATGGCAGCACGTTCTGGGATGGCATGGATTTAGATGAATTCTGTAAAGTGCCTTACCTTATTCCAGAGTTCATCAAGCACGATCTGATCAAAAATCCCGAAAAACTATGCTCGATTGCAAAAAAGAATAAATATCTAGCATGCAATTATATCAGCGCACTCAGCGACGAGCAGGCAAAAATACTCGCCAACAATGCATCCGACAACGTGTTGATTGATCTTTTTAATCACACAGTAAAACATACAGTAATGATTCATCAAAAAGTTAATGACATGTACAAGTTGCTGAAACATGCGAACAATTCGGTTTGTGAGGCAGTGTTCGGCGAGCTAACTCATCATGACTGGACAAGAATTTTAAAAAACAAAGCATGTCCACTTGTAAACAAATTAGTAGAGACGGTAACCAATGATAATGCATCTCGCCTTCTTGGTAAGCTAGACTTTAATTTATTAAATTTATTGTCAGGCGATTCCTTTTTCAGTGGTGAGGAAATACATCTTTATCTAAAAGCACCTTCTTTTTATGGTATCAATTACGACAATTTGAACGATAAGTCGTCTATTAACTTTTTTATTCATCATATACTCACGGCAGCAGAAAGGGATAATAAACTTACCCCTGGCAAGCAAGATGTCGTATGCACCCTCATCACTCAATTGCTTGCAGGCGACGCCTCAATCTTTAACCTATTTGTTAATAAGGAGGCAAACTCATTAGGACTTATATTTTCTGCTTTCAAATTTCATCAGCTCATGACTAATCAGCTTCCTGAAAGAACATTTCAGGCTTTGCAATTAGACACATGGTTAGCGCTGCCCAAAAAAGCTATTGGCAACTCTTATAATACAGCCATTCAATTACTCAATTTTGTTTCAACTGAAAATGCTGCATCGCTTTTGGGTGGGCTTCAATTTGATTTGCTTAACGCCCTGACGGAACAAGATTTATATGATGAAGCACAAAATCTTTTTGTAAAACTACCCAGTCAAAACATTCCACCGAAGCTAATCAAATGGGTTGAAGACAAAATCAAAGCATCCCCTAAAGCAACGATTGAAAGCCTCGGCATTGAAAAAATACTCATGGATGCCATTAGCGCTTCAAAGGCAGCAAAAATAGATGCTAGGAAGTTTTTAGCTGAAGCTCAGGAAAACCCCGCTGCTGCCTGCAAATTCTTACAGTTACAAAGCGATAGAATCATTGAAGCACTCGTCGGTAGCATCCATTCCATCCAGGATAAGTATTTTTTCGAACGCATTATCCTTGCTTTTGACGAACACATGCCGATTAAATTAATGATGAAAATTGATTCAAACATTATTTTTTCGTTTTCACAATTTCACGATTCAGATACTACGACCCCTGCGATAGAAAGTCTCTGCATGAATTATTTAAAAAATGATCGGTTCGACATGATCTGTGCATTATTGAAACATGCCTCTCAAGTTGATCTATGGCATCTTCATTTTACTGTACTTTCTCAAGCTTCTTTTATCAAGAAATCAATCGAAATGAATTGGGAGCGTAACATCATCGATGCGTTGCGTATGCATACTGATAAGGATACAAATCAAATATTGCTTACCTATATTGAGAATGTTATTGAGCACTTTTCTGCTGATTATCCCTATAGCCCAAAGAGTTTCGAAGTCTTTCTGCAAAGTTTGGATCCAGAATGCGTTCCCTTATTAAAACCGATTAACAGTTTTAATGACCTCATGTCAAAGAATAAACTGCTACATGCTAAAGTGCTTTATCAAATGAATCCAACGTATTTTAACGATAATGCTGAGCGCCCAGCCATCATTAAACTCAAGGCACTGTACCCCGATCTGAATAGCGATGCTAAACCCATTCAACAGTCGACCAGTGAAATGGATATTCTTAGGGCAGAGAATGCAGCGTTGAAACTAGAATTAGCTGCTATCAAGATGAAGGAGCGCAACAGTTCCATTGTGGCTCACGTGCTTTCGCCTTCGGGAACGTCGTTTGTCGATAACCAAAGTGGTCAAAAGGAAAAATCCGTTTCAAATAATACGACGGCTACCACCAGTAAGCCATGGTGAAGGGGTATTGAATATGGTTAGTGCAGAAGATCTCAAAATAAATGCAATTAGCCATGAGTACAAGCAGTTGATTCTGAAATATCCAGAACTCTGGATAGATCTCTTAGCAATTTTTTCAGAAAAGGCATATGCGTACCTAAATTCATTTAGCGATGCTGAATCATTAACGCTTATAAAAGATTCACAAACAAATGCAACCCTGATGAGCACAACACTCTTCACACATTGGATAGACTATATTGTCGAATTTTCTGACCCGTTAAATTCAAATACAACCATCACACCAGCACACATGCAAAGAATGGTGGCAAGATGTTTGAAGGACGCTGCCTGGGATCAGGATAGAGTAGAAACATACTATGTAAACCATTACATCTCGTTTTATTATGAAGATACGCGTCGGTATATTATGCAAGCTCATCCCGACAATGGCAACCTCACTCTCGGCCACACAAACATCCACGGAGGTATCAAATATATTTCTGAACCTATTTGCACAAGCGACACCCAAGCAGATTTCATCGCCGCCTATAACACTGAGTATGGAAGAGCTCAAGCCATGGCCAGTAAGTGCATAGCAATATTAGACAAATCAATAGAAGGGTTTTTGGATCCTGAATTTAGGCGATACAATAATGGTCATACCCGCCATGTTATGACCAAGTTAGCAATGCTTAAACAATATGATCTCTTGATGGCAATTTTTAAGAAGCTCTCCCCTGCCGTCGCGAGAGATGAGCTTACCCGCGAGGGCACAGACAGCATCTTTGCCATTCTCGTTAATGCACTGCCAAAAACACGTGTCATCCTTTCAAAACTCATCACTCATGCCCAATCAGGTACGTCAAAAAAGGAATTTAACAATAAGATTCGCCCAGAGACGCTCAATATAATTGAGCTCCATTCCGAATCGTTATATCAAAAACTAACAGACACATCTCAACCCAATGCTTTATCCTCAAAAACAATATTCACACAAAAAAATGACAATGAATTTGAATTGGATGTGATAAACGTCTATGATAATGACATCGCTTTTTGGGATGGCATGGATTTTGAGGAAGTGTTGGGAGTGCCTTACGTTATTCCAGAGGTTATCGAACGCGATCTGATCACAAAACCCGTAAAACTATGCTGGATTGCAAAAGCGAAAAAAATCCTAGCAAGCCAATATATCACCGCACTCAGCGACGCGCAGACTAAAATACTCGCCAGTAATGCATCCGAAGACGTGTTGATCGATCTTTGTAATCACACAGCAAAAGAGGGTGGGATTCAAAAAAATAATGACATGTTAAAGTTACTTACATGTGCTAACAATTCGGTTCTTGAGACAGTGTTCGGATCATTAAGTCGAGATCAGTGGTCAAGCATCTTGGATGGTAGTCATTCAGAACTGATAAAAGTGTTATTAGGTACGGTAACCAACGATAATGCATCGCGCCTTCTTGAGAAGCTAGACTTTAATTTATTAAATATATTGGCAGAAAAACATTTTATCATTGACGCAATGAATCTTTATCTTAAAGCGTCTTCATTTTACGTTGTCAAGTATGGCTATTCAAACGAAAGGTCGTCTGTTAATACTTTGATTCATCATGTACTCATGACAGGACAAAAGAATGGAGAGCTTACCGATACCCAAAAAAATGTCGTCCGCATTATCATCACTCCATTACTTGCAGGTGACGACTCAATCTTTATCCTATTTGTTAATAAAGAAGCAAGCTCATTAGGACTTATATTTTCTGCTTTCACAGACGATGAACTCAACACTCATCAGCTTCGTGAAAGATCATTGAAGGCATTGAATTTAAACACATGGTTAGCGTTGCCTAAAAAAGCTACCAGTTACCCTCATTTTGCAGCTCTCCAATTACTTAATTGCATTACGACGAAAAATGCCGCAGCGCTTTTGAATGTGCTCAAATTTGATTTGCTTAACGCCTTGACGGATCAAGATTTATATAAAGAAGCACAAGAGCTTTGTGTAAAATTACCCAGTCAAGACATGCCACCAAAGCTAATCAAATGGGTAAAAGACAAATTACAGTTGCAAAGCGATAGCTACAAGACACCGCTCCCTGATCTGAATACCGATGTTAAACCCATTCAACAGTCGACCAGTGAAATTGACATGCTTAGGGCGGAGAATGCAGCGTTGAAAGAGAAGAATGCAGCACTGGAAAAGATGCTTTTGATGTCGAGGCCGGCGTTTACCGGTGGCCAAAATGAACAAGATAAAAAACTTGATTCAAATAGTCCGACGGCTGCCAGTAGTAACCGTTCACGATCACAAGATCTGACAATGAAGAACTCTTCGCCCACTTTGTAAAGCTGCTCGTTACCCATAAGTTCGGATGTTAGGCAAAGGCGCTCCTACCGCCTCGACGTCAGGTATGATGAAAATCAGTAAGTAACCCTGGTAATATATATGCTGGGGTGCGAGCCAGGACAGCGATGGCGTCATAGCCTTAGAGGCTGATGGGATGCATGCTGCCTGGTTCGCTTTTGATCCAATATTTCGAA
>JBIOEA010000003.1:0-91285 GCA_044445605.1 Gammaproteobacteria bacterium
ATTGCTGCCTCGGTTTGCTGTACCCATCTGCGTGCATCGGTAAGGCGTTCAAAACTAGCTGTTTGTTCGGGTGTGCCTTTGATTCGTATCTTTACGCGGTAGGTTGTTCCGCCGTCAATTGTTGTTCGTTTCTCAATGCTTGCCATGTACTGCCGTTCCTTGTGCTACCGAATAGAGCATTCTACAATAGAAGGTAGGACAGGACAACTGATTACAACACACGGGACATAAAAATGTGGGAAATTATAACCGGAATTGCTGGACTTTGTGCAAAGGTTTTTGATTCTATAGAAAATAGATCATATCGTTGTTTAGGTTCTGCCCATGATGTTCTATCAAAACTAAACAGCACTCTTTTGGTGATTAATGGTGGGGGAAATAACCGGACGGGTTGGTTTCGGGTTTCACAAGATCAACTTGATCGGGATTTAGCAGATATCACTGTACTACTTGAAGAGCTTCAACAACGAGTAAATGGAATAAAAGTGAAAGAAGATAAGGGAAGTTACAAGCTAAACAAAAAAGGGTGTGCGGACACACTCGAAAACCTTATCAATCAGCTTGGAGGAGCTGAGCTCGCCCCATTACCCCAGAGTCTAGATAAAGTGGGCAAAGAAAGGTTTGCTTTATTGATTAGGTTTATTTATTCGCCAGACTTGTTTTGGTTCATTGATAAGAGCAAGACGTTTACAGCTGAAGAAAAAGAAGAGCAATTAAAGAAATTAACCAAGGGAACTATGAAAGAAAGAGACCTTGAGGGTTTCCTCAGACCTATTATTTTTCCTGAAAAACCTGACAGATAGGGCATGTTTTTTTTCGAACTGTCCCGCCAGTGTCCCATTTTAAAAAAGTATGGCGGCTTGATTTGTAAAAACTTCTTATTTTTCAATAGCTGGCAGTCGGAATCGAACCAACGACCTACTGATTACAAATCAGTTGCTCTACCTACTGAGCTATGCCAGCGTCGGATTGGGTAATCATACCCAACTTCTTGGAAAAGTGCAAAGGTGATTTGAGAGATTTTCAGACAAAACAAAGATGTTCGCCTAGACTTAAAAGGTTCTTGGGGAATAATTCATGAGATCTCAGTTTACCATCATATTTCGTAGCATATGGGGCGTGCCTGTATTGGCTATTCTCATTTTATTGCTCGGGTTAGGGATAACCTCTGGGATTTATCATTTGGTTGGGGACAAGAATGATGCCATTGCCCAGGCACGATTTGATTCCTATAAAGCATTGCTTGTCTCGGGGATTACGCATCGCCTCGATGATTATGCACAAGTCTTATACGGAGCGGCAGGTCTTTTCAAATCTTCTGACGAGGTTAACTATCGCAAATGGAAGGAATATGTCGATAGCTTGCAAATGGATAAATATTACCCTGGCCTTGAATCGATAGGATATGTGTCTATGACACCCGATAAGGATGGCAGCGGGAAACTTAAACCTTCGATCCTGTATGAAGAGCCGATCAATGCGCTAGGTAAAGAAGTGTTTAAACCTGATTCAGGTTCAACATCGATTCGCCTAAAAGCAATGGATGAAGCGCGTGATCAAAACAATGTCGCGATCACTAAAAAAATAGCGCTGGTTCAACAACCCGCCGGTGAACAAGAACTCGGGTTTCTCATGCTGTTGCCCGTGTATCAACATGGAGCATCGCTGGATACCTTAGAACAGCGAAGACAATCCTTGAGAGGCTACGTATTCAATGTGTTTACATCCAAAGATTTTATGAAAGAAGTTACGGAACTTTTTGACGAGTATATGGATGTTAATGTTTATGAGGGGCCTAATCCCACGAGCAATGATTTAATTTACAAATCCATTCCGCATGACCCATTAGAGAAACCCGATTTTAAGCTTAAAGCTGAAAGCCATTTGTTGGTGGGTAATCACATTTGGAGCCTCTTTGCACTCGCGAAACAAAAAGAGGGTGATTCCCTCTTCCCTGGTAACCCAACCAGTGTTTTGGCTTTTGGGATTTTAATCAGTTTGATATTTGCCACAATGACATGGGTATTATTGTCGCACCGTGTGCAAATGCTAAATCCTAATATCAATGCTACTAAAATGTCAGCTAAGCGTGATGATGACGAGAAACATCTTTCGATGTTTTTTGCAAAAATATTTCATGAGCTGAGAACACCTTTAAATAGTATTATGGTGCTCAGTAAAGTGCTATCCGATAATAATGATAAAAATTTAACATCCAAACAGATTGAACAGGCCAATGTAATTCATCAGTCTGGTGAAGAGCTGTTAGAAATGATAAATGAAGTGATGAGTTTATCACAGATCAGGTCTGGGAAATTAATTGTTCATTACGATAAGATCGATATTGTGGAATTTTCTGAATTGGTGAGGCAATCCTTTGAAAGAATTGTTGAAAGTAAATTGTTATCATTGAAGGTATCGGTCGATAAGTCTTTGCCTCGCTTTATATATAATGATCACAAAAAAATATATCAAATCATTAAAAACCTGTGTTCAAACGCGCTTAAGTTTACTGAGAAAGGTTCTATCACTATTCGTTTTTATAAGCCTGATATGGCCGATGCTATCGCGATATCAGTCACAGATACAGGTCGAGGAATTCCAAGAGCAAAAATAACTTCCCTTTTTGAGGAATATAATCAAGCTAATGAAGATGTCGTGACAAAACAGAGTGGGGCAGGATTAGGTTTGCCCATCAGTCAGGAATTAGCACATATGCTGGGAGGCGAAATACAAGTGACCAGTGAAGAATTAATGGGATCTTGTTTCACCGTTTTTTTACCAATAAACTCTTCTCTTAAGGGTGGGCAATGAGTCAAACTATTTTGATTGTGGATGATAAACGAGAAAATTTATTGGCACTCGAAGCAATTTTGGGTGAGTGCAATGTGAATATCATTCGAGCCTCTAGTGGAACAGAAGCGCTCGAGATCCTAATGTCAAAAGACATTTCTTTGGTGCTGGTGGATGTGCAAATGCCAGAAATGGATGGGTTTGAACTGGTTCGTGTGATGAAAGGTCAGGCTAGAACAGCATCCATTCCTGTTATTTTTATCACTGCGATCATTACAGATGAGCAGCATATTTTAGAAGGTTATCGATCTGGCGTTGTCGATTATATTGTTAAACCGATTGATCCTGAAATTCTTGTCAATAAAGTGAATGTCTTTCTGTCGCTCGATAGCGCGAAAAGGGCACTGCAAATCTCTAAAGAAGAATCAGAAGAACAGAAAACGTATTTTGAATCTATTTTAACGGCTGCTGGCGATGGGATTATAGGCTTGGATCAAAATGGCATTATTCAGTTTTGCAACCCTGCTGCACTACAAGCATTGCAATATACGCGAGATGGATTGATTGGTAAAAGTATTTCTTTGATTTTGACAGGGAACCCAGAGCAGGAAATCAGGTTCCAAAGCACACCTTTTTATGATTCATATGAGAAAAATAAGTTTTTAAAATTTGAAGAATCAATTTTTTATAAAAGTGATCGCAAACCCTTTCCCGTTAGTGTTGTTTGCTCCCCCTTGGCGGGCGCGCATCATCGAGGCATTTCAATTGTTTTTTCGGATATTTCAGTTCAAAAAATGCTTGAGGAGAAACTTGTTGAGCAGGCCCGAACGGATGCCCTCACAGGGCTCTCAAATCGCGCGATGTTCATTCAGAATTTAACGCAATCCATCGCACGGTCCAAACGTACGGGGAAAATGTTGGCAGTGTTATTTATTGATATTGACCGTTTTAAACAGATTAACGATATCATGGGCCACGAGGCCGGTGATCAGCTGTTGACGTATGTATCGGAACGTATTGTGCATTCTGTTCGATTAAATGATACCGTGGCACGTTTAGGAGCCGATGAGTTTACCGTCTTGGTCGAAGATGTTGTGCACGAGGAAGACGGTGCTCGCATCGCTGAAAAAATCATGGAGGGGCTTCAGAAACCCTTTTTATTAAACAATACAGAAATTTTTATCAATGTGAGTATAGGCATTTCTACCTTTCCTAAATGTGGGGATAATGCCTCTGCATTGATGCGTGCCGCAGATATCGCTATGTATCGCGTGAAGGCATCGGGCCGAAATGGCTATCAATATTTTACACCTGAAATGAACCAAGATGCGCAACAAAAATTACGCTTAGAGCAAGAACTCCGGCAGGCATTGGATAATAATCAGCTTGAAATGTATTACCAGCCCATCATTGGGATTGGCTCCAAAAAAATCACAGGTGTTGAGGCCTTGTTACGTTGGAATCGCCGGCCCGGTGTCATTGTCAGCCCGCAAGCGTTCATTCCTATCCTAGAAGAAACGGGCCTGATTGTACCCTTTGGTAAATGGATATTGTGGATGTCTTGTTTGCAAGCATCGCACTGGTTGAAGTCGGGCGTGCTTCCATCTGGCACTCATATGTGTGTTAATATTTCCGCTAAACAGTTTTCAAGTGTTGGCTTTTTTGAAATATTGGTCGATATTTTGAATCAAACAGGCTTGGATCCCCATATGCTCGAATTGGAAATGACAGAAACATTTTTGATTTCTGATTCTGAACAAATGAAAGTATTGTTACAGAAAATAAAGGACTATGGCGTTCATTTAGCCATTGATGATTTCGGAACTGGGTATTCTTCTTTGAGTTACTTGAAACGTTATCCGGTGGACGTGATTAAAATCGATCGAAGCTTTATTAATGAATTAACCACCTCGTCCAAAGATCGCTCATTAGTGAAAGCTATTGTTGATATTGGGCACGCACTGGAATTTAAAGTTCTTGTTGAAGGCGTTGAAACAAGTGCTCAGTTGGCATTGTTGGAAAAAATGAGTGTGGATATGTATCAAGGGTACTTCATGACGCCGCCATTGCCTGCGACCGAATTTGTGACATTCTTAAAAGATAGGAAGTTAACGAAGGGGTGATATACCGAGAGTCGGAGTCGAACCGACACGACCGAAGTCACCGGATTTTGAGTCCGGCGCGTCTACCAGTTCCGCCATCCCGGCATATGCATGGCATTATAACAGGATTTTTTAAAAGTGCTAGGCCCGCGGTAAAAAATTCGCCATTTCCGGATACTTTTAGATATAATCTCCCTCATGAAGTTATCACAGTTTGATTATACATTGCCGGAAGAGCGGATTGCCCGCTATCCCACCCCTAACCGCCGCGATAGCCGCTTATTGGTGCTCGATGGGCCGACAGGGGCTATCCAAGACAGCTATTTCAAAGACCTGTTGGCGTTGTTGCGCCCAAACGATTGCCTGGTCTTCAATGATACTAAGGTGATTCCCGCCCGTATTTTCGGTCATAAATCGACGGGGGGCCGCGTAGAAATCCTGATAGAGCGCCTTCGTGGCACACAAGAGGCCTTATGTCATGTGAAAGGCAGCAAGGGGCTCAAAGACGGCGCTGCTATTCATTTTGAGGGGGCGGTAGCCACGGTCATGGGCCGGGAAGGTAATTGCTTGAAACTCGCTTTCAATACCCCGATTCTCCCTCTATTAGATAAGCAAGGTGAAATCCCTCTGCCTCCTTACTTTGAGCGTAAGCCCGAAGAGCTGGATATGAACCGCTATCAAACGGTTTATGCCGCCAACCCGGGGGCTGTGGCTGCACCAACAGCGGGTCTGCATTTTGATGAAGCGATGCTGGCTGCTCTTGATGCCATGGGCGTTACCCGTGCGCAAGTCACGTTGCATGTTGGGGCAGGGACGTTTCAACCGGTCAAAACCGAAGATATCACTGAGCATGAGATGCATGCCGAATGGGCGCAAGTGCCTCCATCCGCGTGTGAAGTGATTGCCCGCGCAAAAGCCTTGGGTGGACGGATCATTGCGGTGGGGACGACGAGCCTTCGTTCATTAGAATCAGCATCGACACAAGAGGGTGTTTTTCCATTTGAGGGCGAAACCCGCTTATTTATTTATCCAGGATATCGTTTCAACGTGATCGATGCCTTGATCACGAACTTTCATTTACCTAAATCCACCTTACTGATGTTGGTGAGTGCATTCGCGGGGTACGATCATATTCGTGCGGCTTATCAACATGCGATTGAACAAGAGTACAATTTTTTCAGTTACGGTGATGCGTTATTTTTGACAGCACAAGCGCCGCCTTTATGGGGCTCATCTAACTTAGATAATGAATCAATCACGAAATGATTGCACGAATCCTTAGAAAAGAGTACATTATCAGCATTTGCAAAAATCATTTAGTAAAGCCTAGGAGCGACTCATGATACCTTTTATATCCACTGCCCATGCTGCTGACATTCCTGCCACTCCTGCTCAAGGCAGTGGGTTTGTTGAGATTGGGATTTTAGTATTTTTCTTTGGTATTTTTTATCTGATGATTTGGCGTCCACAAGCCAAGCGTGCTAAAGAGCATCGTAATTTGATCAGTGCATTGGCAAAAGGCGACGAAGTAGTGGTAGCCGGTGGCATGTTGGGCCGTATCGCTGACATGGATGAACAATACATTACGTTGAAAGTAAGTGAAGGAACGAACATTCGTTTTCAACGTCAGGCAGTGACGCAAGTGTTGCCTAAAGGGACTTTAAAAGGACTGTAAAATCGTGCTAAATCAATTTCCGCGGTGGAAGAACTGGGGCATTGTCATATGCTTGTTAGTCGCGTTTATTTACGCATTACCTAACGTATTTGGGGATAACCCGGCGGTTCAGATATCCGCGGAAAAAGATGCGAAGCTGGATGATTTTACGGTACGTAAAATGAAGGAAACCTTGGAAGCTGCCAAGATTCCTTACAAGCTTGAGCAAAATGATCATGCTGTTTTGATCCGTTTCAAAACGTCTCCTGAACAATTGTCTGCGCAGTCTGCCCTGCAAAAAGTGTTGGGTGAAAACTATGTCATTGCATTGAACATTGCTCCGGCAACGCCTGCATGGATGAAGAAAATCAATGCAGCGCCCATGAAGCTGGGCCTGGACTTACGCGGCGGTGTGCATTTGCTGTTCCAGGTGGACATGGCAGATGTCGAACAGCGCCATTTAGATGGCATTGTCGATGGGCTTAAATCGCACTTACGTGAAAAACGTATTCGTTATCGCGCATTCCAAGTGGATAAACAAGATATTACGATTCGCTGGGCGACGGCAGACGATGCCAGCAAAGCGATAGCTGTGTTGCAACCTATTTTCCCCGAGTTGGTGTTTACATCTGTTGATCCCTTAACAACTCAAGCGACGATGAACCCCATGGCTAAAAAAACCATGATTGATGATGCCATGGATCAAACCATGTTGACCTTTCGCAATCGTGTGAATGAACTGGGTGTGGCTGAAGCCGTCGTGCAACGTCAAGGTCTCGATCGCCTAGTGGTTGAATTGCCAGGTGTTCAAGATACAGCGTACGCCAAGCAAATTTTGGGAACGACCGCTTCTGTATCGTTCTATTTAGTCAATGACGGAAAAGAAAACGAGTCGGTTGATTTTGCAGGTACGGTGACGTACCGCGATCGCAATAACAACCCCTATATATTTGATAGAACGGTTGTGTTGTCGGGTGACAATATTGTCGGTGCGCAGTCTGGTTTTGATGAATATGGCAAACCAGCGGTATTCATTCAAATTGGTGGCAATGTCGCTGCCTTTTCCGAATTAACAGCGCAAAGCATTGGGCGCCAAATGGGTACTGTTTTCACTGAAACGCGCTATCACGATGAGACGATAAACGGTGTAACAACCCGCGTACCAGATACCACACGGTTGGTGATTAATGTGGCAAATATCCAATCCCGTTTAGGGAGCCGCTTTCAAGTCACCGGCATGGGTAGCGCACAAGAATCACGCAACCTAGCGTTGTTATTACGCGCTGGCGCATTGCCCGCACCTGTCGATATCATTGAAGAACGGATCATCGGGCCGAGCATGGGTGCGGAAAACATTCAGAAGGGTGTGATTTCGCTGGTTGCCGGGATGGCATTTGTGTTAGTGTTCATGACGCTGTACTACAACGTGTTTGGCATCATTGCCAATATTGCCTTGTTAACGAACCTGATTTGTTTAGTGGCGATTTTATCGTTACTCAAAGCAACGCTTACCTTACCGAGCATGGCGGCCATTGTGCTAACGCTGGGGATGGCGGTGGACGCGAACGTGCTGATATTCGAGCGTATCCGTGAAGAGTTACGTCGCGGGCAAACAGGGCATGGCAGTATTCATGCTGGCTTTGAGAAAGCGTTTGTGACGATTGTGGATGCAAACATCACGACACTGATTGCGGCGATTGCCTTATTTTCCATTGGCAGCGGCCCGATTAAAGGCTTTGCAATCACACTGATGATTGGTTTGGGCACTTCTGTCTTTACGGCAGTGACGGTATCACGGGCTATCATTAATCTGCTCTTTGGTGGCAAGCGGTTAACCAGTTTACCAATTGGCATGGCGAGCATGCGTTAAAACAAAGGGGCCAACGTGGAATTTTTTAGAACTGATTCACATATAGATTTTCTTGGTGCCCGCTGGGTTGCTGCGACGATATCGCTCATATTGGTGTTGGGCTCAATAGCCTTATTACACTTCAAAGGCATCCATTGGGGTTTAGACTTCACTGGCGGAACGGTCATTGAGATTCACTATCCTCAGTCTGTTGATACTGATCCTCTGCGTGAAACCTTAAAGAAAGGCGGGTATGGTGATGCGGTACTTCAGCATTACGGATCGAACCAAAACATTTTGATTCGTTTGCCATTGACTGAAGGCACTGATGAGCATGCTTTATCGGCAAAAGTATTTGCAGTGTTGCAGGCGGCGGATCCTTCTGCGCAATTGGTACGCACGGAATTGGTGGGCGCCCAAATAGGCAGTGAATTAGCAACACAAGGTGCGATGGCTGTGCTTGTCGGTTGGTTAGGCACAATGTTGTACGTGGCATTACGTTTTGAGTGGCGATTTGCGGTAGGTGCCGCGCTGGCCTTGGCGCATGACCCATTACTGATTTTGGGTATGTTTTCATTATTTCAATTCGAGTTCGATTTGCCCACCTTGGCGGGGATACTGGCGGTGATCGGTTACTCATTAAACGACACTATCGTTGTGTTTGATCGGGTAAGGGAAAACTTTATTCATTTACGTCAAACGGACCCTTACATGATCATGAATTTATCATTGAACCAAACGTTGTCTCGTACGATCATGACATCGGTGATGACGTTGCTAGTGGTTGTAGCATTACTGATCTACGGTGGACCGACATTGTTTGGTTTCTCTTTAGCACTGTGTGTGGGCATTGTGGTGGGTACATATTCTTCTATTTATGTCGCGGGGTCATTATCCTTGGCGATGGGGTTGAAGCGCGAAAATTTATTGCCTCCTGCAAAGGAAGAGAATAGAACAGCGTAATCCATTGGGAGAGCAGTTTCATGCGTAAAATTATTATTAAAGACATGCTGTTAATGTTAATGGCCAGCTTATTTCTGCTAGTATGCTCTTCACAAAGTTACCCATTACTCGAGCCTGATGAGGCACGCTATACCGAAATCCCTCGAGAGATGGTGGAGACAGGAGAGTACCTCGTCCCGCGACTCAATGGTGTTATCTATTTAGAAAAACCACCGTTATTTTATTGGTTGCAATCTTCTGCGCTTGCTTTATTTGGTGTGGAAGAAGGTTCTGCACGTTTCTGGAATGCTTTTTTTGCTTCATTTACCTGCATGATGGTTTATTTGGCAGGGCATGTCTTGTATGACAGGCGAACGGGTTGGGTGGCATCCATCTTGTTGTTTTCTAGCTTGTTGTTTTTCGCGATGGCACATTTCATTACGTTGGACATGACACTCAGTGCATTCATGACGGCGAGTTTATTATGCTTGCTCATGGGGCTGGAACGGAAAGAAGATGGGTTACGTCGGCTGTGTTTTTACAGTAGTTATGCATTTGCGGGTTTTGCCTTGCTCACAAAAGGATTGGTCGGGATATTATTGCCCGGCAGTATTTTTGTGATTTGGGTGCTGATGACGCGTCGTTTTGTGGTCATGAAGCATTTATATCTCGTGTCAGGGCTGTGTCTTTTTTTTGCAATCATATTGCCATGGCACATTTTGATGCAAGAGCGCATCCCTGAGTTTTTTGATTTTTATATTGTTGGACAGCATTTCCGTCGTTATCTTACGATGGCAGAGCAGCGTTACCAGCCGTTTTGGTTTTTCATGCCTATTTTATTTGCTGGATTATTGCCGTGGACGTTTTTCGCTATTCGGTCATTAAAGCGTTCGATATGCGATTTAAGGTTTCAATTTAAGGAAAAGAGCAAAGAGACATTTTTGTGGATCTGGCCAATAGTTGTTTTTATGTTTTTTTCATTATCGAAGTCTAAGCTGGTGCCTTACATTTTGCCGGTATTGCCGCCGATATTTTTGTTGTTAGCGAGGGATTTATTATCCTACCCACGCGCACGCTGGGAGTGGGGCTGTACCTTGGGGTTTGTATTGATAGCAGGTGTAGCCGTCTGCGTCTATCCTTTTGTTGAGCCGATGTTTGGTTATCATCGTGCCATTTTATTCATGCCCCAATTTGAAACATTGGCTGCGTTACTGTTCTTAACATTTATATTTTGTCTGGTTTTGTTGAGGCACCATAAGGCATTCCCTGCGTTAGGCACATTGATGTTGGGCACATTGGGTGTATTCACCTTGGCGATCCCGCTTTGGTCTGATGTATCGGATCGTTCCGTCAAGCCGTTGGCCATGCAAATACGCGCAAGGGAAGGGAAGTTTGACGAGGTGATGGCGTATGGAAAGTATTATCAAGATTTACCGGTTTATACGCGGCAGATTATCACGGTTGTAGAGAAGAAAGACGAACTCGATTTTGGGATGACGCTTGAAGATAAAAGTAGTTATATGATTGATCAGGCAACGTTTTGGGAAAGATGGAATGATCCGAATCATCGCGTATTGATGGTGATAAGCCCGAATAAATATGAAGCGTTGTTTGGATATAAGGAGCATAAACCGAGAATCATTGCGCGTACGACACAGGCGTTGTTGGTGAAGAATCATTAGTAACCGGTTCAGCCCACTATTTTTAAAGATACGTTACCCTTTTAATCTTTCGTCCTCGCTGAACTCTGCTGCGGAAGGTGATTGTTCGGCGCTGCACACTATATAACGCTCGCGTCTGGCTTGCCACTACGGTGTCATTCTTATCGATGCCATTAGGTCGCTAGCATCGAGGTTGGGCTCACGCGGAACTCAAAGCTAAGCTCCAGCATCGGAGGCTCGCCAGACAAGATATGTCCCGGCACGATAAGAACAACACCGCATTGGCGCCGACACTCGCTTTATTGTCGTTTGCTGGAACAATACTTGAATTTGAATAGCATTATTCAAGCCGCACGCATAACAGCGTAGATGCCGGGACCCCGAGCGGTTATATAGCGAAGGTGAAGAATAATCACATTACGATCTCAAAAAATTCCCCGACACAAGAACCGTCAAGCAAGCTCGACGATTCCTATACAATCATTAAAACTGAATCAAATCCACGCACGTCAAGACAGCACCCAATTTCTGCTGCAAATAGATGGAATTAGCTTTTTCATGTCCGACGCTGTGGGCGAGCAGGAAGGCCGATTTTTGTTCTTGAGTAAGATGTGCAGGGATATGTTTTTTGCAATGCGAATGGATAAGACGGATAGGGTTGAACGGTACGCCCGCCTTCCTCGCAGCCTCATCCATCGCAATTTGTTCAATGCATGATAATCCACTGGCACGCAATATAATCATTTGGCTGCGCCACATCAAGCTGGCGACATTTTCTGCTGGTTGCATGTCGAGCGGAATAATTTTTAAATAGGGATTGTTTTTAACATCTTTTAAACATTCTTTCAGGAGGTTATTAAACAAATCTTGATTTCTTGAGCAAGCAATAAAAAAGTAATGTGGAACAGGCAACATTTTACCTGCAAAAGTTTTTTGAATTTTCTTAAAATAATCGTAAATGACTTCCAACCCTTGTGAGCCCATCATCAATGTCGTTACATGTGCATCGGCAGGGATAGTGATTTGCCCTGTGGCAGGTAACCCTATATGTGCAGCAAGCTCAGGGTTAATCTTGACGCTCACTGTATCACGGTTTTTTGGAACTGTTCTAAACGAAGAATGTACCGGTGTGCCCCATGCACTGCTGTAATGCTCTGGGCCTACATTGCAATGCTTTCTCCAGAATTCTTCTGGGGTATTAGGCGCTTGCGTTAGCGGCGGTGCCCCATGCATAAAGAAATCTAGGTTCTCGAAATGTTTTCTTTTTTTAATCCCAGAGAAAAATGGGTGATTGGAATTGACTGGCAGATCCGTCAGCACCTTATGATAGGCCACCGGATTTTTGCTCACTTTTGCCGCTTGCTTAACAAGCAGGGGCGTGAACATGGGCTGTGTATCAATAATGCGAGCTATGGGGTGTCCATCAAACAGTGCCTGGAGGTCATTCGAAAGCTTCGTTTCGAGAAAGCGTTCATAAAAGAACTCATAGAAACCTATGGCGCGCGGTAACAAGTGGGCCAGTAAAGAGTCTTGGCGGATCCCCGTGTTCCAGAGATCAACCACAATGGGCTCAAAAGGGTGCAGGTAATCGACGATATCCAACGTATGGAAGACAGCATCTGGGCTGTTAGCGATGATTTCAGACTGGATGTTGTTGGTAGCCACCATGTGGCCATGGCCGCTTGAACAGGTGATGAAGAGAACATGTTCAGGCATTATCGGAAGTCCTTTCCCAGCGTTGGCAGGTGATCAAATAAGGGCGAAGATGTTTTCGCCCTTACTTAATATAACCTATAAATGGCTAGGCTGCTAATGCCTTGATTTGACGGCACAAACGGCTCTTATAACGGCTTGCAGCGTTCTTGGGCACCAGGCCTTTGCGTGCATAACGGTCAATGATGGATTGGGCTGCATTGAACGCGGTAGCTGCTGTTTCCGCATTGGCTTCGGAAATAGCTTTACGGACCTTCTTAATCAAGGTGCGCATCTCCGAACGACGGGATGCATTGTGTTTACGGCGTTGTTCGCCTTGATCAGCGCGTTTTGCTGACTGCTTCGTATTGGCCAAGACTATCTCTCCTTTAGAAATAAGTGCCCATTCTCCTAAAATTCCACCCGTATGTCAACAAGGATTTTCAATAAATCGCATGTTTTCCAAGAGTTTTACCAGACTTGCACGACGATGGTCGAGCTCAGCCTGCCTAGTGTACGGATCGTCGATGAACCGAGCGAGGCGACGAGCTGTTAAGGGGAGACTTGTGCTGTGGAACAAGCCTTGGGGAAGGGCAGTTCAGCAGGGCTTGGTACTGTGGCATAAACCTCGCCGAAGGGTAAAGAGGCGTAAGCTGGGATTGATCGCGGACTAACCCAGGCGAATGGGCACGATTAGGCATAGCCCGCCGAGTCCGCGGCACAGTCTGAGTATCATAAGCTGGCCTTGCCGCAATAGCGTCATAAGCCTTTATTGTCCGCTCTAGCACTGTCTTGACCGTATCAATCGTTGGCATTTCGGTCAGGGGGTAGGCTGTTTTCAACCCATCAACGCTGAATCCTTTATATAGTTCTTGTTTAAACTGGTCTAGGGCGTTGGAAAGAATACTTTTACAGGACGGTCTTTTTTCCTTTTGAAGGGTAATTTCCAGAAGCTCTTCAATGGTTCGCAAGAGTGAGTAGATATCGTCGCCTTTGCAGCAACGAATGTTCCCTATTTTGGGCACCTGTTTTTGCCCTACAACGGTTAAGCGCTCTGGGTGCATATACTTTATCGTTCCCTTGATGAATGAAACCATGGTTTGATCAGGCAGCATGGTCTCAAAATCGATCAATCGCGTGACGCCCGTTTTGGGATTGAACATAATATTGTGGGGTTTCAAATCGAGGTGCAGCAATCCTTTGTCATGCCATTTTTTGATTTCCTTGGAGGCTGCTAGCAATGTGGTGAGGATTTGTCGCGGTGATATGGTTTGATTGTTCTGAAATTTATCGAGGCTGATCCCGTGGTGCGGCATAAGTAGGTAATATTTCTTACCTAATTTTGCATTTCTCACGTGATAGCCAGTTTCCTCTCCCCATTTTTTACGATTTTCAAGGTCTTTTTGGCATGATGCTCTAGGATATGTATCTCCAGCATCCATCGGCCGATATACTTTTAAAAACTTAAGCTCACCCGTTTTCAATGAAATAAGCGTTTTAGGCACTGCATTAGAACTGGGTTTTTGTTTCCAGTCCTGTGGCGAAGGAAGGACTAAAAAAGGCTCATCCTTGATAATCAACAGCGAGTAGGGGTACTTGGGGCGTACTTTTTTCATCCAAAGATAAGGTCTGATGTTCTCGTAATCGCGGTAGCAGCATTCGACTTGCGTGCGGTATTCTTTCTGCAGGGGTTCGTCGAATGAAGGCAGATGCTCATTCAATGCGCGTAACACATCCTCATTAAACATATGGTTCAGTGTACGTTGACGTTCAGGCGACAATGGGAACATGATAGGTACTCCTTCACTACTTCCTAAGATGACATATACCTAGTATAGTCATTGGATAGTGGTCTTGCTAACTTTTTTGTAGCTATTTTTGATGATTAGTTTTTCTGAAGTGCGATATAAAACAAATGGATATTCCATTTTGATGACAAGTAGGATAGACTGTGAAACTTCGGGGCGTGGCGCAGCCTGGTAGCGCACTTGCATGGGGTGCAAGGGGTCGAAGGTTCAAATCCTTCCGTCCCGATTGTCTTGAAAAAAAAAGCCACCCAAGGGTGGCTTTTTTATTGTCTATGCAACGTCTATTACATAAAACGATAGAACAAGTTCACACCAATGATGTCAGAGATGTAGAAGTTGTTTTGGTTATTGTGGTTAGGTGCAATCACCGTGTATTCGCCACGGACACCGAACTGATCATATGTCAACTCAATACCAGCACCGTAGGTTAATGCAAACGTGTTGAGTACTTCATTACCGGAGACACCTTCGTTGTTTAGTAATTCAGCATCGATATCAGTTTGGTTTTGGTAGTAAGCAACGCCACCTTTAGCAAACACGTTGAAGTAGTCACCAATCGGAAGATGTATCAAGCCAACGCCATGCACATTCCATTGTTGAACTTCAATCGTATCTTTGGTGCTTGTTGAGCTATTATGGCCTTTGAAGTTTTGATTGCCGACCCAGGTGTAGCCCATTTCAAATGCGAAATGTTTGCTGACTTTACGGCCAACGTACACATCAAAACCTACGTTATTTTCAGACTTTTCGAAATCTGTTTCAACGCCGCCGAGAGGCCAGCCTTCCCAGCTAGATTGGCCAAAAACAGATTCATCGGACATGCCTGCATCGCCGTTTGCGCCGGCACCGAGGTACCAACCGTTGGCCCAATTTGAATCATAGCCGCTGTGCGTATAGGCAGGAGCGTGTTGATCGCCGCCAGCAAATGCTGTTGCACAAAGTGCTAAGCTAGCTGCTGTTGCTAAAGATAATTGTTTCAAGTTCATCATAGTTTCCCTATTACGTAATAGAATTGTGTCGGAACAAGACAGCGACAGCATAGTTACAAAGATGTAACACACTGCATGTTGACACGCGCGGGAACAGTATAAAGAAATTTATTTTTATATGCTAGTACGATCGAAAAAAATTAATCATTCCAATATGGTTTGTGAAGATTGGATTATTGAGAGATTGCCCCGGGCAGGAATCGAACCTGCGACCTTCCCCTTAGGAGGGGGACGCGCTATCCACTGTGCCACCGGGGCGTCGGCACAGTATACGCCGGATGCGTTATTCATTCAATCTTCAATTTCATGAGCTGCCGCATCAACGCAATTTCAAAGGCTTTGAGCTCAGGTTTTTTGACACTGGTCTGATTAATCATGACGACGACGATGAGGGGGCTTTGGCCAGAGGTCTTAAACAAATACCCCGCCAGGTTAGATATATGGGACATGGCACCGGTTTTGCCGATAAATCGGCCGACGAGGTCTTTGGTGGCCATACGTGCCCCCAGGGTGCCGGATTGCCCGGAATACGATAACGCATCCATCAAGATAGGGCGCATGACATCGTCAGCGTAGAAGCTTTTCAAGACGGCGGCCAACGCTTGCGGCGTAATCATATTGTAATTAGATAACCCCGATCCATCGTACAGCTCGAGGCTGTTATCTGGCAAATCCAGTGTGTCGTAGGCGATGCGTTGCACCGCATAAGAACCCGCTTGGAATGTAGCGCGGCCGAACTGCGCTAGCCCAACTTGTTTAGCCAACGTTTCTGTATATAAATTGTTCGAATGGCGCAGGACTTGAACCAACAACTCAGGCAGTGGCTCAGACAAATGCGACGTTAGCACTTGCATGTCTGCGGGTGTTTTGCCTTCTTTAATCTCCCCACTAAACGCAATAAGTTGATTGTTGAGATTCATCTCGAGCAGTTGTGCAGCACGCTTAACGGGGTTAACAATGGCCATTTTCAAACCAATCGGATTTTCCGAGACAGGCCAGCAACCGTATAACGTCACATGATTATTTTGATCGATAGACGAATTAAATTGGCAGAGATGATCGGATTCATTTTGTGTGGCAGAGACGACATATGACGTCACTGGCAGGGGAGGGTTGCTCGTGACACGTGCTGACAGTCGTTGGTTCGGGGTGGGGTTGCCTGACAGCAATACGCTCATCATGTTTTCATCAATGATGGCTGCGCTGATGGGCGCAGCAAAATACCAATCGAGATCTTCTTGTACCCAGCCGCGCGCATAATAAGGCGCAGGGATTTGGCTGATATCCAGAAATATCGTTCCATGGATGCTGTTAATGCCGGCATCTTTCATGGATTTTACAAATTGAGCAATGTCATCGCTGCTTAAACTTGGATCACCGGCAAACTTAAGATAGACAGGCCCGGTGTAAACGCCTTCATGAATATTGGCACGATCAAGAAAAACATTCGTATTAAATGTAAATTCGGGGCCGAGTGTTTTGAGGGCGGCATAAGCGGTGAACAGTTTTGTTGTGCTGGCGGGGGTGAAATGTTGACGACCATTCAAATTAATCAGCACTTCGCCCGTATCAGCGCGCTGCACATAAACACCGACATGTGCGTCGGGTAGGTATTGATTAATGAGTTGTTGGATGCTTGCAACGCTGGCCGCTTGCAGTGTCAATGCCCATAAAAGTGAACAGACTATCGCTATCAATCGCATTTTCAGCTCCCTGACTTTTCTTCATCCCTGACTTAAGACAATAAGGTTACGCCGAATTCCAAATGGGCACAAGATGGTTTAGAATAGGAGATATTATTCTTGCAAGGTCCTATTCCCATGATGATCAAATCCCGTTTTGCCCCAAGTCCAACAGGCACCCTCCATATTGGCAGTGTTCGGACAGCTTTATTTGCTTATTTAGCAGCGAAGCACCATGGTGGGCAGTTCATATTGCGGATTGAAGACACAGACGGTGAGCGTTCCACCAAAGCGTCGGCCGATGCCATTGTGGAAGGCATGGCCTGGTTATCGCTCACGCCGGATGAAGGCCCCATTTACCAATCGGATCGTTTGGCGCGTTATAAAGAAGTCGCTGATCAATTATTGGCGAAGGGCATGGCTTACCGTTGTTATTGCAGCAAAGAACGTTTAGAAGCATTGCGGGAAGGGCACATTGAACGCAAAGAGAAGCCACGTTACGATGGTTTGTGCCGTGATAAGACGGGCGATCCTAGCACGCCTCATGTCATTCGTTTTAAAACACCGACAGAAGGCTCGGTGACATTTGTGGATTGCGTTCGTGGGACGATCACGGTAGAGAACAGCGAGCTCGACGATTTAGTGTTAGTTCGTCAAGATGGCATGCCGACCTATAATTTTGCGGTAGTCATTGATGATCATGATATGGGGATCACGCATGTGGTGCGTGGTGATGACCATATCAACAACACGCCGCGTCAATTGAATTTATTTACTGCATTGGGGTATGAGCCACCTATCTATGGGCACATCCCGATGATCTTGGGCGAGGACGGTAAACGGCTGTCGAAGCGTCATGGGGCTGTGAACGTGTTGGAATTCCGCGAAGCGGGGTTTTTACCTGAAGCGATGTTAAATTATTTGGTAAGACTAGGCTGGTCGCATGGTGATCAAGAAATTTTCAGCGTGCAAGAAATGATTGCATTATTCGACATGAATCATTTATCACATTCGCCTGCGGCCATGAACATGCAAAAGCTTGAGTGGTTGAATCAGCATTATATGAAGGCATTGCCGTTGAGTGAGGTTACAGAACGCGCACGCCCATTTTTTGAGGCACTCGGGCTGAATCTGTCGACAGGGCCAGCGTTAGAAGACGTGGTTGCTTTGCAGATTGATCGTGCCAAGACGTTAAAGGAATTGGCAGAAGCGTCTCAGTTCTTCTATGCGAAGCCGGTGATTGAGGATGAAGCACGGCCTAAGCTTGAGACGCCGAAAGCGCCAGAGGTGTTAAAAGAGGCCTTGAATGTATTCAGCACCTGCGAATTCGAACCGGATGCTTTGAAGGCGGCCATCACGACGCTGTGCCAGAATTTGGGGTTGAAGATGGGCGAAGTAGGGCCTGTGTTACGTGTGGCGATCACGGGAACGATGCATTCGCCTTCGTTAGATAAAACGATGGCATTGTTGGGCAGGGAAGCGGTGTTGACGAGATTAAACAATCATTGAAAATCGGGTAGAGGTGAAACATCTAATCTTAATACTGATTTTTTTGAAATTTTTTTGTGAAATCTGCTTGACAGGTTCGCCAGGGATGGTAGAATGGGCACGTTTTCAGGGGTTATAGCTCAGCTGGGAGAGCGCTTGCATGGCATGCAAGAGGTCGGCGGTTCGATCCCGCCTAGCTCCAGTAGGGGCGAAACATCTTTCGCCCTCTTTGAGGATTGTAAAGTAACCTGAGAACAAAACGGACATACGTCCCCATCGTCTAGAGGCCTAGGACACTGCCCTTTCACGGCGGTAACAGGGGTTCGAACCCCCTTGGGGACGCCAACTTTCTCTTCAGAAGGTTGGCAGGGTTCAACAAAATAGCTACTTTGCTTCTTCTGCTAATTCAATGATTCTATTGGCTACTTTTTGAGCGCGTTTTTGGCGTTTTTCGAGGGGTTGCTGCATTGGATGCTTTCCTTGCTCTATTGCTTCCTTCAGCTTCTTTAGATGGGCCTGTCGGGTCATGCGTTACCTCCTTGTTTTGTTGAGTTTAGCAGATCCGGTTTCTTTTCGCCCTCTTCAACTATTATTAGGCAAAGTTCTTCATTTGTATGTTATTGCCGGACGTTGGTTCATTTGCAACTTGGCTATTCCGAACAACGCTGCTGGTGCTCCCCAAGCCTTCTTTACTACATGCCTGTCTAATGATTGCCATGATAAGCATCATCGCTGCCACGGCAGAGATCATGAAAATGATGGAGGCAGGGTCACCGTGGGAGAGTTTTTCAGAGAAATTCGAGAAAAAGTGGCTAGAATCCGTGGTGTTGGAATGGCTTTGCGTACCCATGTTGCTATTAGCGTACTCGGGGGAACTGGCATAACCGTCGATAGGGCTTGGGCTGTTGTCTTTTTCATCATGAAACAATACCGCAAAGATAACGAATACTGATATAAATGCAGCAAAACTTGCATATGCGAGGAATGTTTGTTTACACTCATTATTACACTGTTCATTATCATCTTGAATCAGATTCGTATCATTAACCGGATTATTCATCGCTGTCTACCTTATATTGGATCTATAAAAGTTACTTGGGCACCTTACCATGTGCATGAGATTCTCGTCAAGGGCGGCATGTGCCCAGTAAGTTGACATTTCCCTGTCACCCGACTATTCATAAAGGGTATGGAAACAACACATCAATTACATCTATTAGAGTCGTTTTTAGTTGGGCATTCTCCCGGCATTGAGGCGACAAGGCATTTAATTGCGCAAGTGGCTAAAACCGAGGCAACCGTCTTGATTTTAGGGGGGTCTGGTACGGGTAAAGAAATGGTCGCCCGGGCCATCCATGCCTCTTCATTGCGCGAAGAGGGGCCTTTCATTGCCGTGAATTGCGGCGCTATCCCTGCAGACCTCTTAGAAAGCGAATTGTTCGGACATGAAAAGGGGGCCTTCACAGGCGCTCATGTGGCCCGTGCAGGCCGTTTTGAGCAGGCCGAAGGTGGAACACTCTTCCTGGATGAAATCGGCGACATGCCACTACCTATGCAGGTCAAGCTTCTGCGGGTTTTACAAGAAAAAAGCTATGAACGCGTCGGTGGCAACAAGACATTCATCACCAACGTCAGAATTTTGGCGGCAACGCACTGTGATTTGGAAGCAAAAATTGAAGAAGGTTTGTTCCGCGAAGATCTCTATTATCGTTTGAATGTCTTCCCCATTACATTACCTTTATTACGCGAGCGTGCAGAAGATATTCCCCTATTGATCAATGCGTTTCTATCAAAACTTAAAGAATCACATCATGAGACAGTGCACTTAACCGATGCCGCACTCACCGCACTGTGTCATTACACTTGGCCAGGTAATATTCGGCAGTTAGCGAATGTGATAGAACGCCTAACGATTTTATATCCTGGACAAACCGTCGATATTATTCACTTACCCGAAGAAGTCAGTGGCCCGTGGGTTGCGTCTGATTCTCCATTATTATCTAAAGATTTTCATGCGGTGATTTATGCGTTCCCAGAAAAGGGGATTCATTTAAAGCATTACTTGGAAGATCTTGAAATTCACTTCATTTCTCAAGCATTGGTGCTATCAAATGGAGTGGTTGCACGTGCGGCCGAATTGCTCAATATGCGTCGTACAACCCTCGTCGAGAAGATGCGTAAATACGGAATGGGCCGCGACGGTCAAAAAAATGACGCCCCTGGGCTCGAATCA
Source organism: Gammaproteobacteria bacterium (assembly GCA_044445605.1). Lineage (GTDB taxonomy): Bacteria > Pseudomonadota > Gammaproteobacteria > JABCZS01 > JABCZS01 > CAWKDC01. The sequence continues at coordinate 20,894 of JBIOEA010000003.1, forward strand.
ACAAATTAGCCAAGTTACTTAGTCAAAACGATGGCGGATTTATATCCGCCATTTTTCATTTTTCTTAAATCTCGTTATCAAATAAGTGGATACCACGACATTACTTTGTGGCACGGTTTTTGCATGAGTAATGGTAGAGGCGAACTAAAATCGCCCCATAACAAGAGGATAAGAACATGAGTGGAGAAACAGTGTTAAATGCGATGACGTTATCGACAGAGGCTTTTGTGGTACACCACGAACCTCTGGTTAAACGCATTGCCTATCATTTGGCGGGCCGTTTGCCCTCGCATATTTCTGTGCAAGACATGATCCAAGCAGGAATGATAGGCCTACTAGAAGCCAAGAAGCATTTTGAAGAAGGCAAGGGCGCAAGCTTTGAGACGTTTGCCAGTATCCGTATCCGAGGCGCAATGTTAGACGAGCTGCGTCGTGGAGATTGGGCACCACGTTCGGTACATCGTGCGGGCCGTGAGATTGCCGAAATCATTCGTCAAATTGAACAACATACAGGCCAAGATGCTAAAGACGCGGATATTGCTAAGGCATTGGAGATGACTCTCGCAGAGTATCATCAATTACTGAGCGACACGATGAACGTACGCGTGATGGCTTTTGATGAATCCGGCGCCAATGAAGACACGATTGCCCGTGGTTTGTATGCAAATTTGGTCGCACCACATGATTCGGTTGCCAAGACGCGCTTTCGTCAAGATTTGGCAAAAGAGATCGCGGGGTTGCCTGAACGTGAACGCTTGGTCATCGACATGTATTACCAAGAAGAGTTGACGCTCAAAGAAATTGGCACAGTACTCAGCGTGACAGAATCACGTGTGTGCCAAATTCATGCCGCAGCCATTTTGCGCTTGAAAGCACGTCTAGGTGATTGGCGAGCTTAATCGCCGATCACTTAAATGCGTATTTTTTCACGCCTAAAGGATTTTGGTAAGCCTCTCGATTCGTATGAAGTCTGAAGGGGTTTTCCGTGCCTGTTACTTTACGGGTGAGCGCGGATAACTCGTGGCTTACATACGAGCGTGCACTTTTAGCATCTAATCTCGGAGCAGGGAAGCCAGTTTGATATTGAGCCTGCCGGATTGTAGAGGGCGATGTCGCATTGGTCTGTTTGAAACCATACGCAAGCATATAGTCAAATTCAGCTTTCAATAATAATAGAAAAATGGCATCGTTGCCTAGTTTGGCGGCAAGCTCGAGCGGTGTCTGGTCTTGTCCGGATTTCTGGTGCAATAGGTTATCTCTGGCCCATGGTTTACTGACAAGCAAGTTAATCAAGGCAACATTTTTGTCACGAACCGCATAATGCAAGGCGTTATCTTGAAGTATATCAGTTAGATTTTGGGCGCCCATCGTATTGTTATTGTTAGTGATTTCGGTAACGGGGGTAATGCGGTCATTCGTTAAATCGACTATCACAACACTGCTATTAGGAGAGTCTTTCTCGCAAGTAAGGATGGAGTCATTAGTAAGGTCGACAATCATGACATTGTTATTATGAGCAGTATCATCAAGACCGAAAACATCTTTAAGGTATTCATTAGTCGGGGAAAACATGGGCGCTCCTATATATATAAATGATGAGCACCCATTATACAGCTTATTAACTTAAATGCAAGCTAGTTTTTTGACCCAGTTCGTATAGCTATCGATCCATGTTTGCAAGAACGCTTTACTGTTTTCACCGATATTGCCTTTATCATCAAATAAGCCTTGTTTATCTTGGATAAAGGCCTCAGGTTGGGCGAGGACGTGGACGTCTAGATAGGCCAAGACGTTACGCAGATGCTGTTGAGCAAGTGCTGTGCCTGTAGCGCCAGGGGAGATACCGATAACTGCACCGGGTTTTCCTGCCCAGACATTTTGGCCATAGGGGCGCGAAGCATGATCCAGGGCGTTCTTCAGCACGCCAGGTATTGAGCGATTATATTCGGGGGTGACGAAGAGCAGGGCATCTGCCGCTTGGATTTCTTTTTTGAGTCGTAAGACGGCGTCGGCTTGATGATCATCTTCATCTTGATTGTAAAGGGGAAGGTCGTCAATACGGAGATGTTTAAAGGAGAATCCAGCGGGTGCTAATTTTTCGAGTGCATGGGCAAGCTTTTTGTTCAGTGAATCACGACGTAAGCTACCAATAATGACAGCGACTTGTATAGGTTTCATGTATCCTCCTTGTTCGATAAAAGATAGCATAATTTTTGTAGATGAGGCGCCTTAAACGCTTTATAGCCGATAACCTTTGTTTAACTCATTGTTTTTAATGTCATTAAGAGGTTGTTTTTGAGGTTATTATAGGCTATAATATTAACATGAACGCAAAATCATTATCACAAACAAACCCTCATATCCGCGATCCTCGAAAGCGTAGTGAGTTGTTCCGTAAAATCGTTATTGATTCTAGTGCGGTTGAATCAATTGACCCTTTGCGTCTAGAAAAAAAACTTCCATTAATGCCTGACAATATCAATCAAGGCTGAGCATTTCTTTGAAAAGTTCTTCCATCAGGTGATAATCATGCCCTTGTCCATTTTGAACTGCTTGAAAGTATTTTTCACGTTTATTTGCTTCCGCAAGGACGCTGTAATCTAAAATACCCCCAGCCTGCAAAGCCATGAGCAATGATAATAATCTTGCTAAGCGACCATTACCTTCGCGAAAAGGGTGGATTAAAATAAATTCAACATGAACAATTGCAAGTGCGTTAATTAATTGTGCAGTATTTTCAAAGATTGCTGGAGTATATTTTTTGAGAACGTTTTTTTCAAAATCTTTCATTAGTCTAGGGATAAGATGAGCTGCAGCAAATAAAAAACCATTTTTAGACATGTTAACGGTTCTGTACTGACCGGCAAAATAGTAAATTTCACCTAGCCATTGCTCATGTAACCAGGTTAGATCTTTTGCAGTGAATGCATGGGTTTGTTGGAAGTGATTCACTGAGCGCTCTAAAATTCGTTGGTAAGCCTTAGATTCGAGATCTTCCATGTCAGTAATTTTTTTGATCTTAAGTTTGTTTGCCAGAACAGTACCGTTAGAGCCAGGCTCAAAGTTTTCATAATCAGGTGCTAGGTATCGGTCTTGAGTCATTTGTTCATTCCTACTATCGCTGGGGCAACGTACCATTAATGTTCTCAGGATTATATGCCATAATCAGGTCTTTAAGGAGGCTGTGTCTTGATTATAACCGTTCGCGTTGTCACCGGCGCTAAAAAGACAGCTTTTGATGGCTGGGTAGGGGATGCGGTCAAGATCAGGCTTCACGCGCAGCCGGTCGATAATAAAGCCAATGAAGCGTTGATTGAATTTCTGGCTGAAGCTTTTAAAACGAACAAACGTTCGATCACCATTATTAAAGGCGAAAAAAGCAAATTAAAAACCATTGAAATATTGAATGCGGGTGTAGATCCGTTGCCCTCTAAGGTGTAGGGGCGAAATATCTTTCGCCCGCTTAACATTTAGAACCGAGACGTTTTTCCTTTGTTTCCGGAGCATTTTCCTTAATGCAATTGATAAGCTTTGTTACCAAAGTGTTTGTTGTTTTTGTAAACCGTTCGTATTCCCACGCAGCAGGATTATTGTTGAGATTTAATAATTTCAACATAGCTTCCAATTTCGGAATATTGACAACGCCGCGATCATTGTCCGGAAGGTGTTTCAATAAAGTGACGCTTTCTGATCTAAGTGCATTTGACTGCTTGAGATAATCATAGTACGTCCGCATGCTGATTTGCGTGCGCATCTTGGAGAATTGTTTTAAAGCATCGTCCCCAAATTCCTGTGTGATCTTTTCGGACACGCGAATAGCACGATAATGATGGATATGTGGCGAATCCGTATGCGTTTCCGGTGAGGCCTGTACAAGGGACGCCAAAACTTGTAGAAGTCTTTCAAATTGTGAAATACATTCAGGATTGGTCATTTTGGCATTTTTTATGAGAAAGTTATTTATAAATTCTGGTATTTTACTGACCGGGGTATAGCTTCCAAGCAACAAGTTCGTTTTTTCTCCATTGACTGTCAATACTACGTTAATCATGCGCCCATTCACCATAACATCGATAGAACTGAATTTAGCATCTGCGCGTGTATTTTTGAATGAAAACCCTTTGCTGGATAATTCTTCATCGAGAATCCATTCAGGCTGAGCAACAGATAGCGGGTGTGTAGCGTTATTGATTTGATTTGGATTGTACATGGTAAACCTCCTCCGTGAATTTGAGTTATCTTACTCTTTTTTTGTGAGAAGGGGAAGTGGGGGGGGGGATTTCTCAGTGCGTTCATATTCAATTCACCACTGCATGAGGTGGTTATGCGGTCCGGTTGGGGAAATCGCATCTATTTAAGGATTATTTCAGGCCGAAGAATTTCTGACGCGCTTTCAGCGCTAATTTCTCTGTCATATCTTACCCAGGGCGACGCTCCGCTGCGCTCGCTTGCCCTGGGCTAAAATCTTTGAGGCCGTTGGCCTCCTACATTAGATGCGATTGACCTGCCATCCTGTTCGGGCGACATTTTTTTAGATTTCGTGGTGGCGGGACTTGGATATATGTTTCACCTCCGTGAAGCAATCATCGGACGCGCGGGCCTTATCCTCAGCCTTGCTCCATAGGCGGAATGTGCTGGGCTCATTCCACGTTTTCGTTTGATTATCAAATTTTCGCTGCAAAAGAAACCCATTACTTTTGGATGTAAAATAAACACCAAGATCTTTTCTTGGGTTCCAGTTTAGTGGCGTTAAGTTTTTCATATCAGCTTCTATGCCTTTCAAAAGAAATGCCTGTCGCTCAGGTGAAATGATTTGATCAAGCAGCGGCCTTGATTGATCTGACAATTGATAGCGCTCATTAAGTGTTTTCAAGGAAATAGATTCACTTTTCAATAAGCGCAGTAATTTGATGTTATAATCAATCACGTTAACATTGAAGGCATAATATTCACGCACAACAATGCAACCAATTTTAGCCATAACTTCAATGTTATAGCCAGGTGGTAATCCATAAATTTGTAGATAATGACACGTGTATCCTGTGATTTCATTAATTAACTGAGAAGCCTCTTCAATTTCACGGCGAAGTTGATTTTCATTTAATGAAAATAAAGCAGTTTCTTGGATGACGTGGCAAGACCACCTGTCGCGCATGTTAGGATTATCGTCATTATATTCGCATTTTTTACCAGAAACGATTCCTCTGGCGATCAATATGTCGGTCACAACATGAGCATAAATGTCTCGATGCTTTTTATCCTCTGGATGATGGTAATAGACATGTTCAGAACATAAATTGATCCCGTTAAAAAACCATTGAGCCTGTGTAAGTAACTTTAGCTTTGATGCATAACGCATCATTTTGAATTCATAATCATCCAAGGTCATATGCATTAATTCTCTTGGCATTTTTGTAATGATTTGATATTCATTTAGAACGTATGAGGGAAAGCCATCTAGGTAGCGTTTTTTCCATTCTTTAAGGTTTTCAAGTTGGTTTTTGATCAGAGGGTGTATTTCGTTGGGTGAATTTTCCAACATCAATTTTAATTGCTTTTGGTGTTCAGTAGTTCGCATTGAGGATGACAGTTCTTCAAGTGCGAGATCCATTAACTGTTGAGAGCATAATAAATCGGCATTGACTATCAATTCAAGCACATCGTTTAAAGGCAGATATAGCCAGCGGGTATTTTCTTTGTTATGTATTTTGTCAAGCAGAGATAATACCTGCTGTAGACCATGAGAAGTAATGGTAGCACTTAAGTCGATCTGGGTAGCAAAGCTCTCGTTCATGCCAATTTCAAAAAGTGCTCTAAAATATTCTGAATACCCTGCTAGTAATGTCTTGCTCACATATACAGAATAATTTCCAGATATTAACAGTTTGGTGTCAGCAGGGTAAAGCGCCGCTTCGGTTTGGCTTAAGATTATTTTAGATTCTGGCGCTGTGAAAATAATTTGCTCTACAGTATACGAAGCAATATCTCTGATGTACATGCCAAACATATGACCCGACATCCATAATAAGCCATCATCTTCACTAAATCCGGTCGAGCTGAGGCGGCTTATCGTTCCCGCCAACTGTTTCTCGTTTAGTTTGCCGCCAACCATCTCCTTTTGATGCAAAATAACTTTTGTTTTTTCTTTATGCCATTTTTCTACTTGTGCGTATGTAGGTCGAGCATCTGTTCTGGTTGTTTCGTATCTTGGCATGATATCCTCCTGTTGGGTTTAGCTATCTTACTACTGTTTTATGGGGAAGAGTAGGGGTGCGATTCCCCTATCACATTGCATGGGTGTCATGGGAACGAAATAGGGGATTTTCTCCCCTGGTGCAAAATCCTTTCCAAGTGATTAAAATACACATTGACAGGTATTTCTATACTTGGTAAACTAGCTTAATCATCATTTAGGTGTATTCTATGATAAATCAAGAAGTTAGCGCATTCTATGCAGCCTGCCGCAAAAGCGACAAGGGCCATTATCTTGAAGTGAACGATGACGTACTCAAAGCGGTTGGGATAGCCTCTATAAACGATATAGTGGGCTTAAAAATTAGTAGGGATTTTTGGACGGGAGGTAGGTGATGTTTCCTGACGTTTTTAATCAGCACGAAAAAGTGACGGTTTACTCAAAAGATTTAAGAGGGTATGGTCTGTCGGTGAATGAAACCGTGCTTAAATCTTTCGGTTTAAAATCCGCATCGGAATATATAGGAAGAACAGATATGGATGTTCCGGGGCAAGCGCTATATGCGCCCATATGGATCGAAAATGATCGTCGTATCATGAAAAATGGCGTTGGTGAGATGTTATTTGAACTATGTAATTGTGATGGCACCCTTCAATGGTTCCGGAGCTACAAAACACCATTGTTTGGCCATGCAGGGAACGTGATAGGAATAACGGGGATGTCACTCAAGATTTCAGACGCCAGTCTGATTCCTCTCACCAAGCAACAGACTGCATGCTTGAAATATTTAGGGATGGGCTTCACGCATAAACAAATTGGCCTGCAGCTTGGCTTGTCCCAAAAAACGGTTGAACATTACTTGGAAGCCGTGAAATTGAAACTGAATTGCAAATCACGTGCAGATTTAATGCTGCAAGCGATTGAGCGAGGTTTAGTCACTGTTTTTTAATCAATGCGGCGTTGTCGCATTGGTAGGTGAAGTTCTTCCGCTTTGAGTGGACGATGCATTGCTGCTTCTCGCTGGCGATTGAAGCACTGTTGCGCGTGATGATCCGGAACGTGCTGCACCATTGTTACTTTGTTGCATCTGCAGAGAAAAAGCAAACATTTGTTGCAATTGATTCATTTGTGCAGAAAGTACTGCGTTTTGTCTCGTCAATTCCGTCACTTGGCGAGATTGCTCATCGATTTGTGCAGTTTGTTGTTTGACAGTTTGTATCAATGCGGCGACAAGCTGTTCGGCTGCAGGTGGAACAGGTTCGACTGCTGGCACAACAGGCGGATTGTCACGTATTTCACACGCGATGCGATGCTGTTCTCTGATGTCTGTCAAATATCCGTCATTAAAATTTGAATCCTCGGATACTGTAATGACATATAAATTATGATGTTTAGTCGCAGCATACTGAGGATTTTGAACTCCCTCGATCAGCTGCTGCCATGTAAGATTATTTCTGTTTTCTAAGTGCTCCATAATTTTAGACGAGTCATTCACGCTAACATGCGTATTTTGACGAATGGATACAGGCCAATCATCCATCAGTGCGCTCAATAATCGTATAGATGCATCGATGGATGCTAAGGCCTCATCCTTTAATGTTATCCTCGATTGAGGATCGGTCAAAAGCTTCATAATGACTGCTTTTTTCTCCCTCTCAATTTCCGCCATGATCATGCCCCTAACCCGTATGAGAGAATCCTCAATGTCTGGGACGGTTGGCTTTTGGACAAATATTTTTGTATTTGTTTGATGGTTTGTAGTAAATTCATCAAGTTGAATGATTCGTTCAGATCCATTGATTGTTGCTTTAAGTGTGTATGTATCGTCACTGATATAGGAAGACGGACCATTGCCAGTGGGGCCGCTTCCAGCAGACTCTGTGGGCTTTCTATATTTTATTTGTTGATGTGCAGTAATAGCAATGAGTCCAAGACGCTCGGCGAGGGCAAATACGTGGTGGTGAATAGGAATGGGATAGGTCGTATCTGTGCCTTTTTTAATTTGCTGAGCATATCCATGATGCTCATTGACCCTACGTCGCGTATCTGTAGGATCAAGCCCCATAGATATAAAATCCGCATCGCTGTATCCGACTTGTGTCAGCGTGTATGGAACGAAGTAAGTAACAGAATTTTCCCCTACACAATTCGGATTAACGCACATTAAATCGACATACTGCTTGAGCAATTGATCAAGAGGAAGAGAAATATCACTGTGTCGTTCCTGAACCTTTTGAAACATCAGATCCTTCAGCATTTTCTGAATTTGCTGAATCCCTTCTTCATATAATTCAAAAACTGTATTGTATAATGGAATGGAATGCCTTTTTTCCAGCTCCCAAGCAATCTGATTATCAGCAGCAGCGATAATGGCATTGACAATGTGATTATCGGGGTCGCGCACCAAGCCAGGACATGCTTGACGCAACAGCAAATAGTTTTTTGTTGCTTCTAACCATAGTTCTGGGTTGAACAATTCCTTCACATCGACATTTTTTGCAGCTTCACTCTTCAATTGATTTTTGACAATATGGGCCAACATACCTTGCCATCCCATGATGCTATAGGGGTTGATATGATTCATCACATGGTTGATGATCGCATAGAGTTCAGAAGGTTGACGTGGTGTGTAGGCAAAAAATTTAACGCCTGTATGAATGGGGTTTGATGCTTTGCCATGAGGATGAATGGCCCATTGTTTGAGGGCGTTGGCAGTTTGTTGAATCTGTTCGCTCATATTTTCAGTCGTTCTACCCAAAAGGATATCGTCTGCACTGGACAGTAAATCTGAGAATGGCTGTAGTGCAATGAGTTCTTGGCCGTCTGTGAGGGTGCCTCCAAGGGCTTGAACATACCACGTCAACTTTTTTAGTTCATTTGAAATGTCACTATGCATTATAGAAATATACATTTGTGTATTGGCATTTTGTTTGAACATTGCATGTTGTGATTCATTGAGTGTTTTGAATCCATCATTAATGAGTTCAATCGTCATTTCATGATAGCCAAAACTTTTCTTAAAACCATTCTGCACATTCGTGTTTATGATGCCGAGAACGTTCATCATGGCATCAGCGAAAGAATTGTCAACCTTCTTCCGTTTAAGTGTGGAATAAATGGAAAAGACGGCTAATGCTGCCGTCGCAACAGGGTTGATCAGTGCTGTTGCGCTTAAAGCCGAGGATGCTGCGGCCGCACCTGTGGCAGTTGCTGCTGTCGTCGCTGCTGTCGCCGCCGTAAAGCCAAGATAGGCGCTGTGGAGTTGCGTACCTGCTGATATTAGTTGTGCCCCATTGGCAAGGTTTTTATTCTTTGTTTCGACACCTAGTGCCTGGAAAACAGTACATAGCTTTTGTACGCCATCAATCTTATCCGCGGTGGCAGCGCGAGCATCATCGCTTAAGCCGCGTTGATACATAGCTGCAATTTGTTGAGAATCCGTTAAAAATGTGACTTTTTTTAATGCGGTTAAATTTGTTGTAATAGTGTCTTTGTGCCTGGGATCGTTTCGCACTGATGGGGGAATCATATTGGCTAAGAATTTTTCTGGGGACTGCATAATGTTACCTGCTCGATGGTTAAATTAAATGGTTAATGCTTTCGTCGCATAGTTGAAGATCGCGTGAACGCACAAATATCTGCGGCTACGTTTGCTTTCTCTATAGGCGTGATATTCTTTCTGATTAGAATTTCGTCCTTGGCACTGCAGTTTACACCATCAATATTGGCTAACGCTTTTGTAATGGAGAGGCTGTCGTTATCGATCCAGGCCGCATCCAAAAATAATCGAAAGGCTGCTGGTGCATTTTGAGTTTTAAGTGTTTCACGAAGTGCGTTGATGGTTCCTAATGTAATAGCTGTTGTTGCGAAGTTTTTAGAATCACGTTGTGCGATTGCCTCGGCCTTTTTAAGGGATCGCAATCCCTGAAACAGCGTTGCCTTTTCGTTTATCTTATCGTGGCTTTTTTCACAACCACATTGAATAGCATCGCCGACCATATGAGAAGCGGTATGCGTAGCAGTTATACCCGCAAACCCTACTAATGCGGCTGCATAGTATTGTCCTGAAGCGGCCAACGGGAAAGCGACAGACATGGTTGCACTACCGCCCAATATATTAGTCCCAAGTTGGCCGGCACTAGCCAATGCAGTGCAAACGCCTGATGCCGTGGATGGCAGTCCAGCCGCCGAACTTTCGTTATATCGATGAGTAGCATGATAGGCTGTTTCAGTCGTCGTAATTGCTTTGCCTGCGCCAAACGTTGGGATTCCAAATGCCTTAATAAATTTCACGGGTGTGATGATGAGTGCTTCTACAAGAGCTTGATTTAAGCCTATAGACGACGCCGACAGGTTTCGGTGACTAGTAAAGATTAATGTGCTAGGAATTGAGCTGGGTATAAATGAATAGATGACGGGGCTTCCAGGAAGTGAAGCATCCGCCAATTTTCCCCAGCCGTTATTGCTTTTCAATATCATTTCGTTATTGGATTTCGTGGAACCCGTTCCGTGTTTTTTATCGCCTTTCATCATGATACCTCTTTGTGCTGGAATCGTTGCTCACCAAAGGCAACGAAGATGACGACGACGCTGCTGATGGTGCGGAATAAAGAAACTACTACATCTTAACTTTTTGATGCTGACTATCCGCCTTGCGTTCTGGTTTGGCTTGGCACTCTTTGATGACATCGTATCTTTTCATACGTGACAACGTCAGCACAGTCGCCTTGCTGCATGTCGACCCCATATCAGCCAGTGCTCTTGTGACCCTAAGTTTTTGATTATCCAATAATGCTGCATCTACGAATAATTCAGAACCTAATTCGACGTTGTTTGTCATAATGGCTTCACTTAATACTGCTGTCGTTCTGAATGCCGTTTCTTGGAGTGGAAACTCTGGACCGAATCGAAGAGAATGTTGCAACTGATATAAATGAAATAATGCCTCGCTTCGCGTAGTTACCCTATCTATTGCATTAAAAATCGGATCTTGATCTTTTAGTTCTGCAGATTCTTGAATGAAATTGTCACGATTATTTTTTTTTGAACTTTCGAGAGATCTTCTCATTAAAAATTCACGGTCATAAGCATCAAGTTCACTCGCACGATGAGATCGGTCAATAGAGCGTACTGGTTTTAACACATTAGTCGCGAGTTGATCGCAACCTGTGCCTCCTATCACGCCACCTACAATCCATTCCCCAGCAGCACAACCTAAAGAACCCCATGGGCCCAAAGGCGCACAAAAGATTGCACCTGCTTCACCATAAGCCGATCCTAGCAAAATAGCGCCACTCCACGATGCCGAAATCCAAAATATTTCCTTGGGAACCGGAAGATAGCTGCCTGTTTTTTTGCTTTCATCATAGGCCTGATACAACCTGAAACCATCAAATGTGGCTCCTACGCCTATTGCACCATATCCTAGATATCGTAGGCCCTGTGCAACACGAAAAACTAGAGGGGGTTTGTAATTTGGATTAGGGATAAATACATCTCCAACAACGCGCGGCTCCCCCTCACCAAAATTTCCTGTTAGTTCCCATGCGCCTTGAACATCTGTGTGCTTTATTCTGTGGGGAATGGCTGTTTCTTTTTCTGCTTTCCATCGGGCAAGATCTTTCAAGTCAATCTTTCGTCCTTTTTTTACCTCATGATCTAAGAACTTTTCTATATCAATGCTATTGGATTGAGGATTGATTTTATAAAGATATGCTGTGGTTTTTTCTAATACGCGTGGAAATTCTGAAGCAATTTTTTCTGATTTAGATGTTGAAATATATGCGCTGTCAAGAAAGCCACCTCCCGTATCCCAAGGATCGAGATGGCTTATTAAATCTAAATTTTTACCCAGTGGTTTGAACCCCTTTGAAAAAATATTTTTTGGTTTTTGCTCCGTGCCGCGATACAAATAATCGATGTTTAAATCAACGGGCGTTGTCCAGATGAGAGCACCTATCGCTCCGGTGTGTTGATTGTTTTGTACTGCACTCATCGCACTGGTCACTAAGGCCGTTGAAGTGCTTGGTGTAGTATGGTTGATGGGTGTGAATGAAGGGGAGTGCGGGAGGCTTATTCCGGCTAAATAATGACTTGAAGGTTTTGAGAGTGAGTTTGTATTGGGTAATGTAAAATTTGTAGTGGGTGAGAATGAGTTTGTCCGTGAGGTATTTAATGCCGTCAATGTCATAGAGGTTGAGGGCAGTGGTGGCAATGTCATTGCCGAGAAGGATGGCGCATGTGGGAATGTCATCGAGGTTGAAGACAATGGGGGTAATGAGCTTGTCATGAATGATGTATGAGGGAATGTCATCGAGGTTGAAGACAGTGAGGGTAATGGGCTTGCCGCGAATGATGGCGCATGTGGAAATGTACCTTTACCCACGCTTGATTTTTTTCCAGACATAATATACCTTCTAAACTGTTAAATATAACAGCTATCTTACTAGGTTTATTAAATAAATATTACGGGACAAATTCCCCTATTATCCTTCTGCTTATTAAAAAATCCAGTCGATGTTAATCGCCTTTGCAATGGCATACAAGGGATAGCTGTGTAATCCTTCGTATTCTGAATAGTTTTGGCCAGAAAAGCGTATGGAATAAGGCGTATTAGGATGGCATAGCAAGTATTCACGTATGCCTCATAAGATACAAGTGGTTGTTTTGCCACGAATTTTGCCTTTTCATGGTTGTTTTTCAACCCTGTTTTTGCAGATCCATGGTTGAAAATCAACCATGTTTTGATCGGTTCATGGTTGTTTTTGCAGCCATTGCGAGGTCATATCTTCGCGGGCAAAGCCGACTTTTCAGTAGCAAAAGCTGCTCTAAAAAACTGAAAAACGAGATTGCGGCTGTCGCATCTTCAGGTGCGAGAGGTATATACTGGTCGAAACCTCTCTTACCCGGAGTACCCTCATGACCCTCGAAGTTCTACTTGCCTTTATTGTTTACGCTTTTGTCAGCGCGGTGACGCCTGGGCCGAATAACACGATGCTCATGGCCTCAGGTTTACATTATGGCGTGAAAAAAACGACGCCTCATGCACTGGGTGTGGCATTGGGTTTTGGATTCATGGTGTTTGCAGCAGGGATGGGGTTATTATCATTGCTGGATTACATCCCGTATTCATATGAAGTGTTGCACGTTCTGTCGATTGCCTATTTGCTGTATCTGGCCTTTAAAATTGCTACGACAAGCCATTTGGATAAAGACAAGGGATCGAATAAAAAACCAATGACGTTTTTGCAGGCTGCTGCGTTTCAGTGGATTAATCCGAAAGCGATCATGATGGCCATTGTTGCCATCACCACCTATGTGCCTGAGACGCCTGAACCGTCATTGTTTATTAATGTGGTGACGGTGTCATTCGCCTATACCGCCGTGTGTATCCCGTGTTCATTTATTTGGGCAGGCTTCGGCAGTAGCTTGCGCCGGTTTTTGAGCGATCCCATGCATTTTAGGATCTTTAATATCACCATGGCGCTGTTGCTGGTTGCTTCGTTGTATCCGATGCTTACTTAAATCGCGTCATCAACGCCTGCATCCCCATTTTCAACCAATGGCTGAGTTTTGTTCTTAAACGTTCAGGCACTGTGTGCGTTAGCATCAAGATTTGATGTGTCTTCAGGTGTGATTGAATAAACGCATCGCTGGTCCCAATACTATCGACGAGCAAATGCTTGAGAGCCTCTTCACCATACCAATGTTCGCCAGTAGCCACGGTGTCCATATCCAATTGAGGGCGATAACGCGTTACAAATGATTTAAACAGCGACTGTGTTTCGTCCAATTCTTCTTGGAATTTTGCACGGCCTTCTTTCGTGTTTTCACCAAACATGGTCAATGTGCGTTTGTATTTACCTGCCGTATGTAATTCAATATCAATATCATGTTTGTCTAAAAAACGATGGAAGTTCGGTAATTGTGCAACAACACCGATCGACCCCAATACAGCGAACGGCGCTGCAACAATATGATCAGCGACGACCGCCATTAAATAGCCACCACTGGCAGCAATGGTATCGACTGCGACGGTGACATGGAGCTCGGCCGCTTTCAACCGTTCAAGTTGTGCCGCTGCTAATCCATATTGGTGAACCATCCCGCCAGGGCTTTCCAGGATCAATAAAACACGATCATCAGGGCGGTGGAAATTCACAATGGCAGAGATTTCCTCGCGAAAAGCTTTTAAGCCTGTGGCTGCCATATCGCCGTCAAATTTGAGGACATACAACAATGGCTTTTTTTCGTCTTCTTTATACGCTATCTTTTGTTGCTTTTTAAATGCTTTGAGCTCTTTCTTGCTCAAGATTTCTTCGGCAAGGCCTTCTGCCAACCCCTCATACTTTTCATTGAGGGAGGTGATTTCGAGCATTTCTTCATTTCTGCGTTGGCGCAGGACAAGCCCCAATATGGCCGCGGTCGTGCCAATGATGGCGACCACAAGCGTCAGTGTTTTGGCCAAAAAGAGGGCCCAATTCGATAGGAGTGATAAGAGCATGAAAAACCTCACTTAAAAAGTGACTGTATCAGAGATATCCCATCGCTGCAATGGCACACAAATTTGCCCTCTGCACGTATTTCCTTTAAGATAGCCCCATGCTGACGGTTACCGATTTACAACTTCAACGAGAAGGGCGCTCATTGCACCCCGCATTGTCGTTCGCCTTAGATAAAGGCCAGAGTTTATGGGTGAAAGGCCCCAATGGTACCGGAAAATCCTCATTGCTCAAGGCGTTATTGGGGTGGTTGCCCCATGAGGGGGTCTCAATCACCCCAGATACCAGGCTTGCCTACCTAGGGCACCATACCGGATTGGCCTCTTACCTGACCGTTTGGCAGCATTGCGCGCTCCATCCTGCGATTAAACACTTTGACCCGCTGACCTGCACCCAGCTGCTGGGCGTTTTAGGACTAGGGAAACTGGCCCATGCTCAGATCGGGATATTATCCGCAGGACAAAAGCAGCGCTTGGCCTTGGTGCCTATCATGTTGTCGGGCGCCTCCCTATGGCTTCTGGATGAACCCTTCACCGCATTGGATACTGCCAGTGTGGCTCAGGTCAAAGCGTTGCTCAGTGGGTTCCTTGCCCAAGGCGTGGCGATGATGATTGTCTCTCATGATGATTTAGGCGATTGGGCAACCCAGACCCTTTCAATGGGGGATGCATGAATACTTGGCTAGCCGCGTTTCACCGCGAAATAACATTGCTGCGTGTGCAAGTGCAACATTGGGCATTGCCCTTATGCTTTGCCGTCGCCATGCTCATCTTATTGCAATTCGCATTGGATGAATCGGCCATGATGAAGAACGTTCTGCCGAGGATGTACAGTATTATTATTTTATTGGTGATGTTTTTGATTCCCGACTACTTATTCAAGAACGACTGGCTATCGGGTTATTTGCCACAATATGCGTTATCCCCGATTGGGTTGGGCGGCGCAATGAGTGTTCGTTTGTTAGTGCAAGGCTTGTGGATGGGTGTGCCGTTGCTCATCGTACTATTGTTATCCGTGATGGTGACAGGGTTATCACTCGCGGTAGCCACCGCGCTGATGCTCAGTTTGGTGTTGTTACTGCCGATTTTATTTTTATTAGCCGCATTTGCAGGTGCATTAACATTAACGCTGCCGCAAACGAGTTTATTAGGTGTATTGATTTTGATGCCGTTTTATTGTCCGCCCTTGATGGCGGCGCAAAGCATGGTCGTGCATGCGCAAGCGGGTTTGCCGTTTGTGTCTGAAATATATTTGTTGATCGCCATGGCGATAGGGGCTGTGGCAACATTGCCGTGGTTGATGGTCGTATTATTACGAAGAGCATTGGGGTAAGTGATCGATGTGGAACGCCTTTAAGTCATTAATGCTCGCTAAACCGATGGAAAAGTTTCTATCGCTTATCACCCCATGGATCGGTGGCATTGCGCTCGTCATGTTGGTGGTGGGGACGGTCTGGGGCTTGTACGTTGCACCTGCTGATTACCAGCAGCAAGATGCGTACCGGATTATTTTCGTTCATGTGCCTAGCGCGTTTTTATCGTTAGGGCTTTACACGAGCATGGCGATCGCGTCTTTGCTGTATCTGATCTTCCGTGTGAAGATGTTGGAAAAGTGGGTGTGGGCTTGCGCGCCGATTGGGGCGTTGTTCACGGGGATTGCATTGATCACGGGTGCGATTTGGGGCAAGCCGATGTGGGGAACCTGGTGGGTGTGGGATGCGCGATTAACCTCTGAGCTCATTTTGTTGTTCATTTATTTAGGCGTGATCTTTTTGAAAGATGCACTGAAGGCACAGCATCAGTCACTCATTCCAGCGCACATTTTAACCATCGTCGGTTTCGTGAATATCCCGATTGTGCATTTTTCGGTGCAATGGTGGTACACGCTGCATCAAGGCCCGACCTTATCCCAGTTTGCGCGCCCAGAAATGGCCAATGAGATGCTCATGCCTTTGTTATGGTGTTTGGTTGCATTTAAGTTGATAGCGTTTTACATGATTTTACTGCGCTTGCGCATTTCATGCCTAGAGGAATTAACATGAGTGGATATGCCGTTTATGTCTACAGCGCTTGGGCGATTGCATACCTGGCCATTGGGGTTTGCATCGTGCGCGAGCGTCGCAAACTGAAAGCGCTGTTGCGTGAGGTGTCCCGTGACCAATAAACAAAAAAAACGCATGTTGCAAATGCTGGCCATCTTGGTGGCTGCGGGTGTTGGGATTGCTTGCGTACTGATGGCATTGAAAGAAAGCATCCAATTGTATTTCACACCGAGTGAACTGGTGAAAGCCGCTGTGACGCAACGTCAAGTTGTCCGCATGGGCGGCATGATAATGGCTGATTCCATAAAGCGTGAGCCAAAAACCTTGCAAGTCCAATTTTTGGTCACGGATGGATTAGATACCATTCCCGTATTTTATGAAGGGGTGCTGCCTGATTTATTCCGTGAAGGGCAGGGCGTGATTGTCAAGGGTAGCTATGAGGCTGGAAAGGGCTTCATCGCCAGTGAAGTGTTAACCAAGCATGATGAGCGCTATGTGCCGAAAGAACTTCAGCACACCCTGAAGGAGCCCACATGATCCCAACGTTGTCGCATTTCTTATTGATCATGGCCTGGTTATGTGCGGCACAGGGGTTAGCCTCTGGCATCATTTGCACACGCAAGCAAAACAGCAATGCCTCATCGTTATTAACATTTTTTTTTGACGCCATGTTAGGTTGCATTTGGGCCAGTGCTGCATTACTTGTCTATTCCTATTTGCGCAGCGACTTTTCGTTGATGGTTGTCTTTGAGCATGTGCAAACGAATTTGCCTTGGTACTATCGCGTGGGTGCTATTTGGGCGGGGCATGAAGGCTCGATGATGTTATGGTTAGTGGTGCTGACATTATGGAGTGCTGTATTTCGGTTTGTGTCATTGCCAGAGCATTTTAAGCAAGTCAGTATAACGATGTTACTCACGATTTTTGTGGCTCTGTTAGCTTTTATTTTATTAGCGTCAAGTCCATTCGATCGTTTATTGCCCTTTGTGCCCATGGAAGGGCAAGACTTAAATCCATTGCTACAAGATTTAGGGATGATGTTCCATCCACCTTTATTATATTTAGGCTATGTGGGTTTTGCGGTGCCGTATGCCATGGTACTCGCACGATTGATTTCACCGTCTGATGATGTGCGCATTGAAGCGGTGTTCAAAAAAGTGGTACTGACCGCGTGGGGATTTTTAACGATCGGTATTACGCTGGGGAGTTTCTGGGCGTATTACGAGTTAGGATGGGGCGGCTTCTGGTTTTGGGATCCCGTTGAAAACGCATCTTTGTTGCCCTGGCTGGTAGCAACGGCATTGGTGCATGCGATGATGATGCCTGCTGCCAAGCATCGTGGTTCCATGGTTGATTTGCTCACGATCTGGGCATTCGTGTTATCTTTATTAGGCACGTTTCTGGTGCGTTCCGGGTTACTGAGTTCCGTTCACAGCTTTGCAAGCGATCCCGCACGGGGCTTATTCATCCTATTGATGGTGTTATTTTTCTGGGGCATGGCGCACGTCCTATACTTTAAGCACAAGACGACGCAGCCGCATCAGGGAACATCAGTGACATCACGCGAATCGTTTCTGACCTTAAATCAAATGTTCTTTTTAGTGATCGCGGCGACAGTATTTTTGGGCACGATATATCCTTTGATCGTTGAGGCGATGGGGTTGGGGTTTATTTCGGTTGGGCCGCAGTATTTTAATCGCATTATTTTGCCTATTGGTGGCGTGTTAACGGCGGTGATGGGTTTGTCGGTGGCATCGCGCTTTCGTCATGCCTTGGTATTTGCGCCGCAATTGATCATGGCCTTGATTGCCTTGATCGCTGCGGTCTTGCCGGAAGGGTTACCTATTCTGGCACGTGTGGGAATAGGATTGTTTACATGGGTGTTTGCGCAGACAGCACGTGATTTGTTTGTAACACGGTTGTCAATAAAACGATTATCGATGCACATGGCGCACATGGGGTTTGCTACGTTGGTGTTAGGGATTGCGTTGAGTCAAACGGGTGGAGTGGAAAAAGAGAATGTCATGTCACCGGGTGATGCTGTATCAATCGCAGGGAGTACGATCACGTTACAGCGGTTTGATGAGATTGCGGGCCCGAATTTTGAAGGGGTCGAAGCACGGATGCATTTGGATACACCGGGTGAGCCAGTGGTGATCATGAAGCCGGAAAAACGATTTTATACATTTCGAGGCATTGCATTGTCTGAAACAGCGATTGACGGAAACCTGCGTCGTGATTGGTACATTGCACTGGGCGAGCCTTTGGAGAATAATGCATGGTCATTCCGTATTCAATATAAACCGTTTATTCGGTTGATTTGGTTGGGTGGGCTGATGATGGCATTGGGCATGTTTATGGCGGTGGGGAGAATGTTAAATGATGAATCTCGATAAATGCATCATGGCCTTTTTCGTGATCCTGGTGGTCGTGATGGGCTATCTGATGATGAGTGATCGACCGAAAGTGGTATCGGTAGGCCGCATTGGTCAGGAAGTACCTGCGTTTGCGTTATACGATTTAGAGAACAAAAAAGAGTACACACAAGATGATTTAAGGGGTGAATGGACCTTACTGAATATTTGGGCGAGCTGGTGTGCCCCATGCAAACTAGAACATCCTGTTTTACTGGAATTGGCGAAGCAAGGTTATCGGATTGTGGGGCTTGATTTTAAAGATGTCACAAACGATGCACAAGCATTTTTGAAGCAGCGGGGTACGCCTTATGCCATCGTGCTATCAGACAAAGACGGAAAGTTAGGGTTTGATTTAGGTGTGTATGGTGTTCCTGAGACGATATTGATTGATAAAGACGGTGTGATTCGTCATCGTTTTGCGGGGATGTTCACGGAAGCAGTGTTCAGGAAGGAATTTTTGCCATTGATGCAGGAGCAGAAATGAGGCAGATCATCTCGGTCATCTTATTGAGTATGTTTTGTATCGTGACGGCATGGGCTCAGGCGCCTGTGTTTTCGGATCCCGTGGCTGAAAAACGGTATGAATCCTTCACGCATGGGTTGCGTTGTTTGAAATGCGAGCATCAAAGTGTGGCAGAATCGGACTCAGATTTTTCAAAAGATGTGAAGACATGGGTGGCGCAGGCGATCACCGATGGGCGCAGTGATCAAGAAATCAAAGACATGTTGCAGGACCGTTTTGGTGACAGGATCTTTTTAAATCCGCCTTGGCAGATGAATACGTACGTGTTGTGGTTTGCGCCGTTATTATTGTGTTTGTTGGGATTGGTTATTTGGATACGCAGGGTTAGAAAATGATAAAGATTTTAATTGGGTTATTGGTGGCGTTGATCGTGATGGTTCAAGTAGTGTATTTGGACAGGCTTAAAAAATATCGTCATGTTTTGTTGGCTGTGTTTACGGTGGTGTTGTCGACTGGATTGTATTTCGCTTTGCGTGATCCGGTGGCGTCGTTTGCGCAGCATGTACAAAGCACCGATTTTTCGAGCCAACCCAAGAAAATGGTTTATCATGCTACGGAAAAAGATTACGATAATTGGTACGTGCAAGCGATGCTGGCTTATGATAAAAACGATCCTAATCTTGCCTTGGTTTATTTTGGTGAATTGTATCAATTGAGGCCACAAGATCAGTCGTATTATCGTGAGTACGCAGATTTATTGTTATCGCATGATCCAAGGAACCCTACCTTGGCTGTGATCATGCATGCATTGAAAGAACAGCCTGATCGCGATCCCGGTTGGTTATTGTTGTTTGCGCGGTATGAGCAGATGCAGGGGAACCAAGAGAAGGCGGAAAAGCTTTATCAGGAAGCATTGGGGAAATTACCGTGAACATCCTTTATATAACCTTCATCGCAGTCATACAAGGGCTAACGGAGTTTCTACCTATCTCCAGTTCGGGGCATTTATTGCTTATGCCTGTATTGACGGGCCAGCCCGATCAAGGTTCAGCCTTTGATGTTGCATTGCACTTGGGCACATTGGTTGCGGTGGTCGGCTATTTCTGGAAAGATCTCTGGAAGATTGCCAAAGCGTGGTTCACGCAAGCCTTTTCATCGAAACAGTCGTTTGATGCCAAGATGGGCTGGTATTTAATTGCTGCGACGATACCAGCCATCATTGTCGGTGGATTATTAGGTGATTGGATGGACGTTCATTTACGTGATCCTCGCATTGTTGCCTACACATCGATTCTTTTTGGTATATTGCTGGGCGCAGCCGATTACCTTGGCCGAAAAGTCCGTTCCATCCCTCAAATAACGCTTTCCAATCCCATTCTGATAGGGTGCGCTCAAGCCTTGGCCCTCGTTCCAGGGACATCCCGATCAGGTATTACCATGACGGCGGGGCTGTTGCTTGGCTTTACCCGCGATGCTGCGGCCCGATTTGCCTTCTTGATGTCTGTGCCGGTTATCCTAATGGCAGGGGTTTTCAAGATGTATCAAGCCTTTTTCACCTCATCGCAAGTCATTGATGGGTGGTCCTTTGCCTATGGGGCAGGGGTGTCGGCGGTTGTCGGAATTGTAACAATTCATGTCTTTTTACGATTCATTACCAAGATCGGCATGTTACCCTTTGTTATTTATAGAGTTTTTCTAGGTCTGGCCATATTAGTCATGCTGACTTAATTACTTGCTTATTGCGCTAGCACCTTGCTACACTGAGACTAAGGTTTTAACCTAGTTTTAGAACTTAGTGAGGGCTAAAGAGCAATGTTCAGTGCCATCGGCGGATTCTGGTTCAGCTTCTACATCAAGAAGGTCAGAGAACCTTTTTTTGGCTTAACGCCATTACAGCAGTATATTGTCGAATATTACGACGACAAAGACAAGGAAGCCAAGGAAGCCAAGGAAGCCAAGGAAGTCAAGGAAGTCAAGGAAGTCAAGGAAGATAAAGCAGACAACAAAGACAATCCCCTGTTAACCTACTTCTATTTTTTAACCTATGAAAAAGAAATTTTAGATCGTAAAGGAGAAGCAGAAGGGAAAGCGGGGTATAACAAGAAGCTTACATACGAAGCATCCAGAACTGCTGTGATGGAAGAGCGTACGATTGAAAACACGACTCATAAAATGCTCGTGCACATGTTGAGCTTGGTATTCATTGTGACGTTGATGATATCCGCTTCTGCAGTGAGTACTGGAAAGTTGATGGGCATGTGGGGAGAGAGTTTTGGCCCCTATGCTTATTTAATGCAAGGTTTCTTTTTTGCAACAGCCGCTGCGGCACAATGGATGATTTACCGTAAAACGGTGCCAAAAGTACTTAAAAAGTTTTTAAGCGATAGCGAGGGTTGGCATTTTAATAAACTTCGCATTCTTAAAATCACGGACAATAGATTAGAATGTAAAGACGGGACGCCACTAAACTATAGTAGATTGGGTCTTGTTTTTTTTATGTTTTGCAGTGCACTTCTTGCTGCTTCTCTTGGCATGATTGTGCTCGATACTTCATTTGGCACAGTAGAAGAGGGGAACGTATTTTTATCCATGCAGGCCATCAGTGCAGTAGCGTCAACTGTCTTCTTTGGAGTCGACAACTTAGGCTGGCTTCTCTGTATCGCTTCTATTGCATGTAATTTCGCTTTATTTGTCAATGCATCGATCGAGTTTTTATTTGAAAGAGCGAATAAAAAAGAAGCTTTAAACGAAGAAACCGCTGAGAAAGGATGGACGTGGACAAAAGCGGGGGCAGTCGCAGCGCTGGTATCGCTCGTGGTGCTGAACTTTTTTGGTTTAACCGCAACCGTCATGGCCCAGTCGCAGAGCACCTTGAACGTAGCTGCGGGTGATGATGCGGTATCTGCAGATAGTTTGTTCTCGAAGATCTTTATGCCTTCATTCACGTTCATTGCGGGCATTTGTGGTCGCGGTCTTTTTAATATTGACGCGATGAAAAATCTCCGATTATTGTTGAGTGAGATGTGGACTTATCGTGCAGATATATGGAATGAAAGCAAGAAGGATGTTAAAGACCATGCAGGGTTGTATATGCTTGGAACCGCTTGCGCTGTGGTAGTGGGTGGTGTATTTGGATTAAGTTTTGTGGGTAAAACAGATAGTGTAGCCCTCAATGTTTTTACGAATTCAAATAGCATTCTTCCCTTCGTGATCACGCTCGGTGCAGCCATTGTTACTTTTTCTCTTTTTAAGATGGGATGCAATTATAGAGAATCGAATAAACTTCCAGCAGAAGTGGGGAATAATTCAATATCAAATCAGCCATTACTTCAAGAGCAAAAATCGGTAAAACGTACCTTCACCTTACAAAGCGATTCGGAACGCCGCAGTGGGCAAGAATTATTCGCAATCTTAGGCAATTCGGTGAGCTCAGGTGCGTTGGCTGCGTCCAGTATTGGTGCATTTTTAATGTATGGCACAAATCAATCGAATGAATTAAAAGTAGCATTGACAGTGCTGGCTATGTTTGCCGGTGGCTTGATGTCCATGGGTTCAGCACTCAGTCGCGTCAATGCGGAAGAGACTAAACCCGTGAACAACACTCGAAACACTCTCTAATGGTTATAGCGCCTGTTTTCCCTCAACAGACCAACTTTCTCTTCATTTTCTTGCTCCTGCTGATTGTCCTCTGTGCCTAACGGACGCTCCCAAGAAGCTCTATAATTGATAGCATTTCTATTTTCCCGAATTTCCCTCTCTTGATTAATTGCCTTTTCGTTCTCATGCTCCTTCTGAATGTCTTCTGCACTTAATGGAAGCGTCTCAGGAACTTTGTAGTTGTGTTGATAATTAAATATCAGCACGCGTTTGAGGCTCTTGTGATGTTGTTTCGCCGGGTCGTTAAATACCTCAACAGCTTTTGTTAAGTTTGAAGGCTCGTAGGGTTTTGTTTCCCACTGTCCATCTGCATTTTGTATCGGCACTTCTTTTGAAAAGCGATGTATGGCACTCGGATGGATCGTTTCGCCAGGAGAATAGACACCGATTTGGCGTTCGGTTGAGATCGAAATATCTTTCCACCGAATCTTCCCTTTGGTAAAAGGAACGGGGTCGAACATACTATTGTGTTGATTGCCGAGATAGTTAGCAGGGTATAGTTTCTCTAGCATCGTTTTATCAATGGGCAATCCACATTGCAT
The DNA here is from genome assembly GCA_044445605.1 of Gammaproteobacteria bacterium. Taxonomy (GTDB): domain Bacteria; phylum Pseudomonadota; class Gammaproteobacteria; order JABCZS01; family JABCZS01; genus CAWKDC01. The sequence goes on from JBIOEA010000003.1 coordinate 44,708, forward strand.
GGCTTCATTTAGCATCCAATGAAGTGGCACGTTTGATAATAAATTGTGTTCGTTATAACCGCCGCCAACATCCGCATGTACGCCAGCAAACCATGCGGTCATCGCACTGCTTTCTATGCTGGGAATTCCTATTGATGGATGGAATTGAGAGCGATGTTCATCAATGGCTAAGGCTTGTCGGACGAATTTTGGTACGTTACCGATTTTGCGATCTTTAGGAACGGATTCAGCAATCCATCCCTTGACTGTCTCAAATAAGCCCATAAAGTGAATGAGATGTTTACCGTCGTGGCAATACTTTTCTTTAAAAGCCTTTGCCTTATGATTTTCATCTGGATGAACGTCGTGCTTGTAGCATGCAAAGCCGTCGGCAATGGCTTGGTGTAAATCATCGCCGTATTTTTTGCGGAAGGCCGGTGAGTTTACATTGATAAGTCCGATGGTGCGTATCATCGTCGCTAATAATCGCGCTGTATATGAGCCGCGGCTAAAACCAAGGCAATATATTTGATCGGCAGGATCAATGACATTGCCATCTTTGTCTTTTGTGCCAGGCTGATAATATTGAGCTAAGAAATGATAAGCTTGCGCCACGTTATTAGTGATACCTTCTGCGAATGCAGTTTGATCGATTTCTACCAACGTATCTTTTAGCTTTATAGCAAATTGAAGCGGTCTTACACTCCATTTGATGATATTGCCATCCTTATCCAGATGGGGGGAGCCTAAACCCTGATCGTAGTAGCTGAGCAAAAAGGGTTTCAATTCCTGTTGGTTCACAACTGAGTCGAAATACATTTGTATTCGCCAACCCTGAGCTTGATTGGTCTTTAACGTTGCGCGAGAATGATAATGTTCACCACCCAGCAAACCCTGTATGTTAGCGATATGCGTTGGGCGTGTGGCCAAGGAGTCCATAGTACCGTCTAGTGATACAACTATAATTTTAGACATGTCTAACCTCGTGTGTCGTAGTAGGTCAACTAAGTATAGGACCTCTTGACAGGATTTCAAGTGTGTGAGAGATTGGGGCTTGTTCTTACTATTATAGGGATGACAACATGCGCTCAATGTTATTGACTTTACTCACTATTTTTATTTTTAATTTTTCAGCTTTTGCGGATACAACGGCACCCAGAACGCTGACATTGAGTGCTTCGGCTGAAAAGAAGGTTGCCCCTAATGTTGCTTATTTGAGTGTGGCGGTGACCACTCAGGGGCTGGTGGCAAAAGACGCTGCTATCCAAAATGCAACACAAATGAGGGCGGTTGCCGATGCGTTACAGAAGGTATTAGGGACGGCGGGCAAGTTCCAAACGGGCTCTTATCAGATTAATCCTTCTTATAAGTATGATGAGGCCACGCGCAAGTCTGTTGTTACGGGTTATGAAGTGACGAATCAAGTCCGCATTGAAACGGCGAACCTAGAAGGGTTAGGGCTACTGATTGATACGGTGACGAAAGCCGGCGCGAATCAGGTGCAGTCCTTGCAATTTGGGCGTACAGACATGGATGCGCTGACAACGGAAGTGACGGTGACGGCGATTCAAAAAGCCAAGGCTGATGCGGCGAAGATGGCGGCAGGTGCTGGCGTGACATTAGGCAATATCATGGAAATCAATGCCAATGGCAATGGCCCCATACCGGTATATAAAGAGATGCGAATGATGGCCACTGCCGCCGATGCACAGACCCCCGTGATTCCGGGTGAAATTTCTGTCACGAGTTCAGTCGCGATGGTGTTTGCGATTCAGTGACAAATACAGAGATTGCCTATTTACAACTGGGTCATTTAAGGTAATAATGGCCCACGGGTTTTCATCAAAGGATTCAATATGCAAAGGATCGCACGTGTCGCAGTAACGATTTTTACGTTGTCAACAACTGCGGCATACGCAACGGGTTTGCGCGTTCCGATTGAAAACGGTCTAGGTACCCCCGGTGTTGCAGCAGGGCCTGCGCTGGCAGAAGATGCCTCGACGGGTATTACCAATCCTGCTGGGCTCGTGCGGGTTAACGACCATCCCGAGTTGGTTGTTGCTGTGAATCCTGCGTTTACGTCCACTAATTTTAAGGGAACGGTGGATGTTGAACCTAACAATATTGATTTACTCGGCACAACGAACACCGGAAATGCAGACGCTAAGCTCAACGTGCCTCTCCTGGCAATCCATTATTCATATCCTCTTAAGGATTGGTTAGTTTATGGTTTTAGCTTAACGAATCCTTTTGGTCAGAGCGTGGATTATCCTGAGAATTCGATCGTTGCCCCGAGAGTCACTGAAGCGACCTTGATTACCTGGGATATTTCAAACTCATTTGCATTTAAGATCACGAATGATTTTTCGGTGGGTGTCGGGCTTGATGCGATATTATTAGATTTTTCGGCGGAGAATCTTTACCCTCTTTCATTAAATGACAAACCCTTACCTAGTATTTTTACGCAAAATGAGGCCTCGGGTTGGTCGATGAGTTGGCATGCGGGCGCCTTGTATCAATTCAATCACAACCATAGCCGTGTTGGTTTTAACTATCGTCCCCCGGTGACGATGAAAGGCGATGGTAAAAGCTACTCTACATTAGACAAAACAGATCCTTCTACTTTTGGGCTAGGTCCCGTTGTTAATAAAGATTTCACGGTTGAATTTGATTTACCACCGATCTACAGTTTAGCGGTTTATCATCAAATTAAGCCAAACTTAGACATCGCCTTGAGCATGGAATACACTCAATGGTCCTATTTTGACGAAATCAAATTTACGAATGTGGTGAATACCCCAGACTTTAATAGTCCCCAAGGCTACAAGAATACATTTGGATATGGGGCATCGGCCTTCTACCAATGGACGCAGCAGTTCCGTACCAGTATTGGCTTGAAGTTTGATTACAGCCCATTGAATCCAAAATACATCACACCTGACTTCCCTGATTCTGACGTTTGGGTCTTGGGTGTGAGTGGCGCGTATCAATTCAACAAAGTGGTACGTTTAGAAGTTGGGTACTCCCATTCCTTCTTCCAAGAAGTTGAGATAGATACCTATGATCCTGTCGCGTTCACCACGATCACGGGTACTGGCCACTTATATGGCGACGTCATCAATACTCAGCTGACAATCAACTTGGCGCCGATAGTCAAGACGTTTGACAATTTCAACGAGTAACCCACCTGTGCTATGATGGGCTTCTTTATTAGGGGGCCCTATCATCATGGCAATGACCTGGAAAGCGCTTTTAGATCCTGAACATAAACAGCCTTATTATAAGAAGCTGATGGCTTTCTTGGCTGAAGAAGCTACTGCTGGCTATACACTCTATCCCCCTCGTGATCAAATACTGAATGCTTTCAAGTTAACGCCCTTTGAAGAAACGAAAGTCGTGATATTGGGCCAAGATCCTTATATCGGCCCGGGCCAGGCACACGGATTGGCTTTTTCGGTACAAAACACATCGCGATTACCGCCATCCTTGCAAAACATATTCAAAGAGCTTCAGGCCGATGTGGGCGTGACCCGAGCACCCAACGGTGATTTAACGGGATGGGCGAAACAAGGTGTACTGTTGTTGAACACAGTGCTGACGGTGAGGGCGGGGGAAGCGCACTCTCATGCCAATCGTGGTTGGGAGATATACACGGATCAAGCGATTCGGTTATTGAGTGAGCATGCGAAAGAGCGAGTGATTTTCTTATTATGGGGCAACCCTGCGCAGCGCAAAGAATCGTTGATTGATACAAAACGTCATGTTGTCCTGAAAGCAGCGCATCCATCGCCTTTGTCAGCCTATCGCGGCTTTTTCGGCTGTAAACATTTTTCAAAAGTGAATGAGTTATTGGGCGAGCGCGGCCCGATAGACTGGGGGGCGTAATGTCATCATGGAAAAATCAAGACGTCAATTTTTAAAGGATTTTGCCAAAGGGGCAGCAGCGATTGCCGCTGTGACGATGATCGAGCCAGCCCTGTCAGCCATGCCTGATAACAAGCAAAGTGACTTTAATGTATTCATGCAATTTTCGATATTACTCACGGATGAAGAAAACTTAAACAAAGATTTTGGCGAGCTCTGTTGGCGTTACACCCAGCAGCATTCAAAGCCAGAACATATGCAAGCGATGCACCGTTATGTTGAAGAACAAGAGGCAACAGCACGCGAACAAATGCTGAGCAGTGATCCTGCGCTCAAATCGATCGCTTACCACACCTTACTCGTTTGGTACAAAGGGGATGTGATGTCGATCAATCCCACGAAGGATGAAATCAAATTAGCGCATGTTAACGCACTGAAATGGCGAGCCATGGGAGTTCCTGCTCGAGGCGTTTGTAATCCAACTTGGAGTCAAGTATGTACGATGTTGTAATCATTGGCGCAGGTGTTGCAGGTGGATTGATAGCGGATCAACTCTCACAACGTGGTTTAAAAGTGGTGATACTCGAAGCCGGCCCAAACGAACAAGATCGTACCGCGCTGATGGAAAATTATTTCACTGATCCTACGCAATTTTCTGAAATCAGGGGCTACACGCTCCACAAACAAGCTCCTCAGCCTGTGGTCAGTGACATCAACGCCTATTATGATCAAAAAGGCCCAGAAACATTTTACTCACCTTATAACCGCAGAGTAGGGGGTACCACCTGGAATTGGTTGGGTACTACACCAAGGTTTATTCCAAACGATTTTAAAATCAAGACGCTGTATGGATATGGGGAAGACTGGCCCATAAGTTATGATGATTTATCCCCTTGGTATGATAAAGCTGAAAAAGAATTGGGGATCCACCATGACTTTCCGCTGAGCTGCCCAGACAAATGGCTTATTGCGAAGATCAACGATAAAGTGTTTGAGTCTGTGCCAGTGAAGTTTGAATCACTGCCACAGGCGCGCAACCCCAGTCGGTGTTGTGGAAGTGCCATCTGTATTCCCATTTGTCCTGTGCAGGCAAAATACGATGCAACGATTCATGTGAATAAAGCCGTGAAGCAAGGGGCAACCTTAATTCCTCAAGCAGTGGTTTTTAAGCTTCATACCCATAAATCAGGTGAGATCACACAAGCCTCTTATTTCGATTGGAATAAAAATGTTCATACGGTGACTGGCAAGGTATTCGTTTTAGCGGCACATGCGATCGAGTCACCAAGATTATTATTGCAATCAGCCAATGACTATTTCCCGAATGGCTTGGCGAACAAGTCTGATCAGGTGGGGCGTAACTTGATGGACCATCCCATTCAATTAAGTTATGCGCATGTTTCTGAGAACATTTATACATTTCGTGGTCCGCTGCAAACAAGTGGTTTTTTTGGTTTTAGGGATGGTGCGTTTCGAAAAGATATTGCTGCATACTACACAGCCTTACAGAATGATGCGGGAAGCTGGCCAAAAGGATCACCGAATAACGACGTTGAGCATGCGCTAGACAAAGGGTTGATGGGTAAGGCGTTGAAAAAAAGCCTGAGTGAGTCTATCAATCAATTATTGGTGCTTTGCGGTATGTGTGAACAGCTACCGAATCCTGAAAACCGAATTAAATTATCGCGTGATAAGTTTGATTATTATGGATTACCTTGTCCGGAAATTCACTATTCCTATAGTGGGCACGAAAAGAGGGCGCTTGCGCACATGCGTTCATTGTATGATTTTATTTTTAAAGAAGTGAATGCGACGGAGATTTGCCATGATCCCGTCATTTATTCGTCATCTCATATTATTGGAACGTTGCGCATGGGCGATGATCCCGCGACGTCAGTGGTGAATAAAGACTGCCAAGCGCATGAGCATGCAAACTTGTATATTGCCGGCTCTAGCGTATTCCCATCGAGTGGCACGGCAAACCCGACCTTAACCTTAAGCGCACTGGCGCTGCGATTGGCTGACCGTATTGTAGGGGCGAAACATCTTCCGCCCTCTTAAATAAATATTGACAAAAACGCCGTCTCGCATTAATCTTTCTCACAATAATAAAAGGCAGGAAGTAGAACAATGTCGCAGGTATACAAAAACGGTATTCTCTATATCAATGATGAGCCAGTGATTCACGAAGGTTCAACCGGTTATGCTGAAATGATTCAATACTCATGGGTCACCGTGGGTGGTGAGCGGGTTATTCAGCCATTTCTAAGTCGGGTATACGCCAAAGATTTAAAAAACTTATCTAGTAAACTTAAAGTGAACGGATACCGTGTTGCGACAATGGACTCGTACTTTGAAAAAAGTTATGGAGATGAACTCAGTGATGGCGGTGTGATCAGCGGCACCAAAGGCGGGAAGGCACATTTTACGACGGGGTCCCCGACGGTATCGGTGGACGGTGTTCCGGTGGTTCGTCGCGGTGATTTCATCATATGCAACAATGGTAATTCGCAAGTAGGGCCATGGATCGAAGAAGTGCCGGGTGCGCTATCATTTCAATCAAAGTTGAACAGCACGCCACTGAAAGAATCTGAGCCAGTACAAAAACTCAGAGTGGCGATTGGTGTTAATCCATCTGTAAGTGATCCGAACGATCCGACGGTATTGCCATTCGAGCGTGGACTATTAGTGACATCAACGGACGGCATGATGAAGCGTTACCGGCATACAGCGGGTGTGACAGCAGAGAAAGGCTTTCTGGTTTATGAGTTTGATGTGAATGAGGGTGCGAGTTTTGAGATCAAAGAATGTTTGAATGATCCTTATGGCGGGCTTTACGAAGTGCATCAAGGCCGTGCTAACATCAAATCAAGCAACACGCCGGGTGATATTGCGCTGGTGGCGATGGATATTAAAATTTACAGAACAACGGCATTTGACGTGCGCGACGTGACATCGATGCATTTGACGTCGTGGTTGTATTTATTCAAAGATGGGTATGTCTGGCGAGAATTTCAACACTGGCAGCGTCATAAAAACCTTTGTGAAGTGAATCTAATCGAGCATGCAGGAAAGGATGTTCGACCCACTCAGTTGATGATTGGGCGTGGGGTATTACTGACGGTGCAAGATCAATCGGGCGGGCATGAATATGGCTATGCAGTGTCATCGGTGCAGTGGGATTGGAAGACGATAGAATCGTTGGGTGGCACAACGCCAGGAACAAAATCGCCTCAAGTGCAAGCGCTGCAACAGAAGCGTGTGATGCGGTTTTATCCAGAAGCATTGTTTGGCACTGAGCCAACGATCGATCCGAAAACATATACATGTCCAAAAGGCGTGGCCTGGGCCGTTTATCCCAAGGAGCCCGTCCCTGAGAAGATACATCCGAAAGAAGCATTCTATCAAAAAACGCATCCGCACGTGGGGACGATTTATGTGAAAGATCCTCTGGGTAATGCATTGTACGAAGCGAAGATGATTTCAAAACTTTACAATGCGCATTTAACGTTTTTGGATCAAAATGAAGATTTGTATAAATCAGTCTCGCTAGTAGGATCGGTGCTGGATGCGCTGGAATCGCAGGGAAAGAATTACCGTGAATACGTGCGCGAAGAGGAACGGCTTAAACATGCGCCGATGTTTGAGGAGACGGTCAAAAAATATGAAGAAGCAATCAAAGAAAGGGTGATCCGATTAAAAGGATTTTTGAAGCAAGCCATTGAGATGCATGTCTTAGACGATTATACCGATGCACAATTGTACCGTTCCATTCAATATTGGGGTTATTTAGGTTTTGGATTAAATCAAACGAAAGAAGGAAGAGACTATTTCGGCGCTATTTTAATGGATGAGAACTCTGCTTTGAGTGCAACGATGGCGAAGCACGAAAAAACGATCCTAGATGGGACATGGCGAGCAATCATGCTGGATTTGGCTGATCAACTTTGTATTGCGGCAGCAGAGCAGGTGGGCGGCCCTGAGAAAATCACTCAATGGATGAATGAGGTTTTTCCTGAATTACCGAAGCTCGAACATATCGAAATACCGATCACAGCGTTGATGGCCGAGGAGAAATTGAAAAGTAGGGAGCTTATGCTTGTTCCGCATACAAGTGTTTATGAGTTCAAGCCGGACGGGAAAGTCGAGTGCATTATGCATGACAGCGGGCCACGTCGTAGGATGTTTGAAGAACAATATTCAATGGAAAGGAATAATCGTCTTGATAGTCGTTATCATCGATTAGGTAATGCCGATGTCAAAGTATTACAATGGAACGGACAATATATTCAGCGTGTTGCGTTAGATATCAAATACGGAACGACGATCGCGCGAGCATTCACAGCATTGTCGATCATGAATACAAGGTATATTTACAAACAAATTGAAGATAGGAAATTGGAGCTCTGTTCAGAAGAATGGTTGTGGATTCATGGGGAGTTACTTGCTTCTGTTTTGGAAATATTCGCGTATTTTCCAAATGTAAACGGAAAAACATTGCATCAACTCATGGAGCACCAATGGGCCAAACCTATAAAGGGTGCAGGTGCAATAATCAGTAAGGTTGGGCCTATTGCAAGTGTTTTTGGATTTATTTTGAATATGAAAGGATATCTGGATTCAAACAAGTCGGGGGAGAATGAGCTGAAGGGAGGGTATGCCATTGGAGCATTTTCAGGGTTGATGGTAGGGCTTATCTTTTTGTCTAGATTGTTCAAAGTTGCTAATTTACTTCCAATTGGTCATCTAAAATTAATTGGAATTGTTTCCGGTATCGTTGGCTTCTGCATTGTGACATATTTTACAAAAAATGACTGGGAGTCATGGTTATTTAACTCTCCCTGGGGAAAGTCTGATGTGCTCACTCGGAGTTATCAAGCACATTTAGAAGCACTTTTTAAAATTCTAAGAATGGTACATTTAATCGAGGTAAGATGTAAAGATAACGAGTTAAGTATGTTAATCCCGTCTTACGACTTGAAAGTAGATCCAGACTCTGTTTATCTTGAAAGACCACTCAACAAGATGTTGCATGATCAATTAAAAAATACTCCTATCGTGTTGGTTTTTAAGGTTCAACAGGTTACGGGAGGTATCTTGACTGTTATGTTATCATCAACTAATGGATCGCAGGATACAGAAATACCTATACCTTGTATGTCTTATGGTACGTATTATGATGAAAATGGAGGAATAGTCCAGTTTGACGTTACTGTGCCTGTAAACTATTTGCCTAGAAATGGTTCAGGCTTACAAGCGAAAATAGAGTATTACTTGTCAACTCCAGGTAAAGAACAGATGCCCTTGCTCGAATCATATGAGTATGAAGTTGTATATGACCCTGATGAGTATAAATATAGAGCATTACTGATTTCTGAAAAGAAAAACAAACAGGATGACTTATATGAAAATTGGTAATATATCAGATAGAATGGATTCCTGGTTGACGCGAATGTTTTTAAAGTATGTTTCTGTCAGAAGAAAAGAGATTGATCGAAAGGGCCCATTATTGGCTGAGCGTGTGCAACAACTTCAGGTTGAATCTTGGCCATTGGTAGTCGATGTTAAACTTGGTGCATATCGTACTAATTTTGCATTTACCAATATTTTGAGAGTTCCTTCCAGTACAGATATCTCGCTCATTGCCGATTGTGCTCCAAGGTATTTTTATTTTAATAGCAATTGCGCATTAAAAATTCCAAATGTAAATGATACCAATATTTTGTATGTATATTGGTTTTTGTGTATTGGATGTTATGGCAGTGTTTTCGCTGGCGCAACTGTTTTTTATTTCATGAACAGTGCTGCCTATTTTGATGGCGTTTATGGCGATTTTCGAGTTAATGCTTTTTTGTATTTTTTTGATGCGGCATTTCTTTTTTTGTGTTTCCTCGATCCTGTAGCCGTCTCAAAAATCATCCCCGTCCCCTACATTATTTTCGACAATGATATAAAATCTGTTGTATTACGAGGTCAAGGTACAGACGAGGTAATACCGTTCAATCGTGTTACATTTAACATCTTGCAAATCGAAGATTCACCTGCTTACTGCGCATTAGAGATGCACATTGCCTATCCTGACAAGCCGACCCAAAAAATGATCACCGATATTTGCGAAAGCCAGCCACAGGCACAAAGCATCTTAAAAACCTATTTAGCCATGCTGTCTGGTGATGAGGCGATATATCATAGAAAGCTTAAGCGGCATCCTGCATTATTCAGCGAATTCAATATGCCATGGTGGAAGGGAATACTGCATTTTTGGCGAACGACAACGGATTGGTATTCTTGCGTGTTTACTCATTACATTGCATTTCGCTGGGTTCATGGTCATCCTATGGGCGTGTTGAAGAAATATATTATTGAGCGGGAATTGAAAATATAAAATTAAGGAGAAAAACATGACAAACCCTATCGGCAACAAAAGCCAACTATACGCCACGATCGATCATAAAAAAGTGACGATCATCAAGGGAAAGCTGACGCAAAAAATCAATCAGTCATATACGGGCGAATTCACCCTCACAACGGATGGAAAACTCAACGCCGAAGACATGATGGGCAAGAAAATCATGATCTCCATGGATGCGAACCATGAGACACAATATGTCCATGGACTTGTGACACAATCAACAGCCAGTGCCGGCGCCAACTCCACGTATCGCATCACGATGGAGTCACTTCTGTTCATCCTGAGAAAGCGTCATCAATCGCGTTCATTCACTGACACATCGGTTAAATCGGTTATCAACGAAATCCTTTCTGAAAACGCCTTCCATCGAACTGACGTCACATTCAAATTAAAAGACGATGGTGAACATCCCTATTTTGAGCAGCATCAAACCACGGACTTAGCCTTTTTCCAGCGTGTGCTGGCAGAAGAGGGCCTAACCTATTATTTTATCCCCAACGAGGACAGTGTTTCGATCTGCATTGATGATCAATCCGAAAAGACAAGCAAACATCCTGTTGCAATATATCCGTTTATACCTGGCTTGATAGGCAATCTCAGCACATTTAAAATAAATAAATTTGAACAATCGCATCGTCCACCCCTATCGGGCATTCAATTGCATGGATACGACAGCCAAATGCCAAGCATGTCCATGCAGACAGACGCACAAACCCCGAGCTTGTCATTCATGGAAATGAAACCAAGCACGGTAGATCAACTTAAAAAGACACAACAAAACAGATTAGATGCCTTCAATGCAGATGCTGATCGCGCAACGTTAATCTGCAATATTCCCAGCTTGATCCCTGGCATGATCTTTGCGATGTCGCAACACCCTGAAACATCATTTAATCGCCATTACCGAGTGACTGAGAGTGTGCAAACCTGGGATGAAACAGGCGCAGATTTGCACTATCAGAATGAAGTCAACGTGGTTCCCATCACGGTGGCGACACGTCCAGCTTATATTCCTACTGAACAGACCATTCCTCATTTGAGCTTAGCCACTGTCAAAGGCGAGGGCGCTCGCGCTAAGTTAACGGAGAAGGGCGAATACTATGTTCAACCGATCGATATGGCAGCTTCTGAAACACCCCATGCACCCGTGCGCCAAGCGCAATCATTTGTGGGTAATGGTTATGGAATGCATTTCCCTTTATTGGATAACACGGAAGTCGTGATGGCGCGTGTCAACGGCCACCCCGATAAGCCCGTCATTCTCGGCGCACTTTATAATGAATCAAACATGAACCCTGTCAGTGGCCGTAATCCCTATCTGAATGTAATTAAAACACAAGCGGGTAATGCAATGACGATGAACGATACTCCCCATTCGCGCAGCATTTCGTTGCACACTGCGGAGCAGGAAAACCAATTCATACTCGATGCGAAGGCCTCTGCGCCTGATATTCATCTAACCAGTGTTGTGGGTGGTTTTTCGCTCCAAGCGGCTGGCGCATCATCATGGTGGACACAAGGCAATGCAGCATTAATCGCTGATGAGAAAATGGTGTTGACCGCAAATGCGATGGATATTGCAACGAATAAAGAATCCATCTCAATGAAGTCAGCTGAGAATTTGACTGTATCCGCAAAGGAATTCCTGTTGAATGTGACTGAGACAGTGACCAGCACGATCCACGGCGGTTTCTGGCACACGGTTACCGAAGATCACGATCTTATTTGTGATGGGAAATTTGCCTTGATGGCAGACGAAGGGAGCGTGCACATCCAATCTACTCACGATAGGATCGCATTATTGGCTGAAGCCGGAAAAATCAGCCTGGAAGTGGGTGAGGCGATGGTTGAATTCGACGAATCCGGCAACTGCGTGATGCGCGCCCAAAAGATAACCCTGCATGCTGCGGAGATAAACATGCAGAATGCAGGATCAGTATCGGTTGCGTGATGCTTGCGTGTCGTTATCCCTCTCTCGATAGGGGCACAGGTGTTTTACTCGTACCAAACTGCCGCGCGAGCTCGAGGAACTCTTCAACAATCAACAGGGGAAATTTCTGTTCTTTATATAAGAACCTAATTTCCCGAATATAAGGCATGTCGGTTTGGATGACGACCAAGCTACCACTGGCTAATTCCTTTTCAATGGCTGCGCTGGGAAGAATGGTTAATGCTTGGCATGATTGCACGGCTGTCTTGACGGCTTCAAGGCTGCTGATTTCCATGATAACTTTGAGCTGGCTTCCTTCAATGCCTAATGTTTTTAAGAAGTTGTCAATGGTTTCGCTGGTGGATGCGCCTTCTTCTGTCAGAATCCATGATTGTGATTTCAATACATCCGGTGAAACGCGCCCGGATTTAGCCAATGGATGCGACGGGCCAGCGACCAGATGCCAGATTTCATTGGCATAAGGTTCGGATTTCAATTGCTTGGTGCTGACAAAGTCTTCGACAATCCCAAGATCAACGTCGCTATTTTCGACCATCGCCACAATGCGCGCAGCACTACGCACCGAAAGTTGAATATTTACTTGTGGAAAACGATGCTGGTATTCCGTTAATAACTTCACCACATGGTACTGCGCACAGGCAGCACCTGCACCGATGCGCAATACGCCTGTAATATTTCCAGTCACATTTTGGAGCGAATTTTCCATTTCTTGGTAGATTTCAAAAATTCTTTCGGTATACTGGAACGCGCGGCGTCCGGCATCCGTTAAGTCAATCCGATTATGGGAGCGGTCAAAGAACCGAGCTTTATATTGCTCCTCGAGTTGACGAATTTGGAAGGTGACCGCAGGCTGGGTCATTTCCAATATTTCAGCGGCTTTCGTGAAACTTAGGTGGCGGGCAACTTCATAGAATACTTGTAGGCGACGATCGCTCATTGTCGGGTCCTTTGGTTGGCTTTCTTAAAAAGAATTCGCTTTTTAACTCAATTAAGCGCTACACTTCCATACAGGTCTAGCACATTTTATTCATATGTGCCATAAATGGCGCTTTGTCAGATAGGTTGTTAGGTATGTTGATTCGCTCGATTATCTCCATATTCTTTGGTATCTTCCTGAGCTTGGCCGTTCGGGCTGAAACTCCCTTGCCTGATGTTGGGTCGAGTGCGACACAGGCATTATCGACCTCCCAAGAAAACTTTTTGGGCGATTACATCATGGAGACATTAAGGGCCCAAAACGCCTTGAACCTGGACCCGGCCCTGGCAGATTATATCCAGTCTTTGGGAGACCGGTTGGTCTCGCACAGTGAGGATGCCAAGCGCCGGTATCATTTTTTCATCGTCAATGAACCCCATGTGAATGCTTTTGCCTTGCCAGGTGCCTGGGTAGCGGTTCATAGCGGCCTATTCTTACAAACACGACGGGAGAGTGAGCTCGCTGCAGTCATGGCTCACGAAGTTGCTCACGTTTCCCAGCGCCATATCGCCCGTATGTTTGAAAAAGCCAAGCAGATGAACATTCCCAGTATCGCTGCAATGGTGGCTGCGGCGGCATTAACCGTGGCGGTGCCAGCGGTCGGGACGGCAGCCTTGGCTGGGGTGATGGCTGGCCAGCAGCAAATTCAGATTGACTTCACGCGGCATAATGAAGAAGAGGCCGACCGTATTGGGATTGATACCTTAGCCAAATCAGATTTTGACGTCCATAGTATGGCGGGCTTTTTTGGACGCATGCAGGAGCTGTCTCGTTATAACGATAGCCAGGCTGTCCCTGAATTTTTACGGACTCACCCGATGTCTGCAAACCGTATGGCTGATGCCCAAAACCGGGCAGGGCGTTATCAAAATAATGCCGTTCATGAATCCGAGCTCTACAACTTCATGAAGGAGCGCCTACGTGTTTTAACAACCTCAACCAACGAGTTGCAGGCGTATTATGCGAAGGCCAAGCTAGACGTGCCTAGCTTGCGCTATGGGAAGGCCCTGATGTTGTTGCAGTTGAGGGATGCCCAAGGTGCGCGTGATGTGCTAGCGCCACTGGTGAACCCTCAAATGCCACCCGTCATCGCGCTGTTGCAGGCAACCATTTTGACGAAAACAGGTGATGTTGCTCAGGGGCTGGCATTGGCAAAAGCAACCCAAGAGAAAGACCCTGAAAATAAGGGGATGTCATTGACCTTGGCTGATTTATACTTGGATAATAATAACGCTGAGGCGGCTAAGACGTTGATGCGCCATGAATTACTGCTCGACCCTGATGATCCCGATTTTCATGAGCGGCTAGCCCGAGCCTACCAGAAGTTGGGCGATAAAAAATTAACCTATTTGGCCCAGGGGGACTATTCCATGTCCATCCACTTGTATGAACGTGCCATGTTTGAGTTAAAGTTGGCAGAGAAAACACCACCCAAAACAACGTATTATCAATCTCTTATCAAAGCCAAAATCAAAGAAAATGAGGCATTGATGGAGAAGCAGAATAGGCTGAAGAAGAGCACCGGCGTCAAATAAAAATATGAGTCTTCTAGCATAGTCTATAATCAGACTGTCTGGATGATATAAGCATAAGAGGATAACCATGCCACTCATAGTCGAAATAGCAAAATGGCTTTTCATTTTTGAGATGGTGCTAATATTTTTATTGGTTTGTATCGTCTATGGTATAAAGTTTTATGGATTAATGGTTGCCGGGACAAAAGGGAAGCTTCTTAAGAGAATAAAAAAGCTGATAACCCTTCATATCCATAAAAATACACCTCTGACAAAATCAGACCTTAACATTCTCAACAAAAATATTCGCGTTACTTTAAATGCAGCTGAACATTTTGATGAACATCATGTGAATTCTCCGGGGTGGGCTCAGGTGAGGGCAGAGATCATCCATAAGATCTTCATGCCTAAAATAGAAAGCATGCATCGCTCGATTGAAGTCTATGATCGTTATTTTGCAGCAAAATTATTATATTACCACATGGATGAAGCCCATATTCCCATCGTCATTACATTGATTAAAGATCCCGTGCTGTTGATTGCTATCGAAGCGATGGCCATCGGGTTTAAGTATACATCTGCCTCGATTATTAATGCGTCAATTGATGAGTTTTCTCATAAAAGAAGAATAAGGCAATCCATGTTAGCAGATGTTGCAAGCGGCAATGGAGACCTGGTCAAAAAAATCATTATAGAAAGATTGGAATCAGAAAGCGAAGCCTTTGCAAAAGCATTTTGTTACCGATTATTGTTGCGCATGAATGCGACGCATCACCTACCCAAAGATTTAAGAGATGATATTGAGAGTGATACATTAGAGCTAACGTTAGCTGCACTAAATTATGCTGCTCACAATGCTGAAAGTTGCGATCTTATTCCTGCCTATTTAAATGCTCCCCAATGGCAAGTGCGTGCCGCTGCAGCTAAATTGATTGGCATCACTAAGAATGAAACATGCCTGGATGAGTTGGAAAAATTGTTAGGAGACCCAGAATGGTGGGTTCGCGTCAGGGCAGCCGAATCGTTAAGAAAATTAGGTCAAGCGGGAATCGCGATACTAAAAGCACAATCTGCCGACAAAGACAAATTTGCATATGATGTGGCTTGTGAAGCATTGCTGGCCATATAACCTTTGGGGGAGACATGATTAATATTATTCATATGCTTAATATGGCCATATTTGTTTATTTTACGCTCCTGTGCCTAGGGTATACCGTATTGCTTATGCTTTCCATCCCGAAAGTCCTTCAGCAATTTCAAGAAGTTAAATATGGGAATATATCTAACCTTGTCAATGGTAAATTCCCCATGCCAGTGACGATCATTATGCCGGCCTACAACATTAGTGATAAAATTCTCAATGCCGTTCACAGCATTTTGAAGTCAGATTATAAAGATCTTAATATTATCGTTATTAACGATGGCTCGACTGATGATACGCTCAGTGAGCTTATCCGGACATTCAATATGTTCCGAACGCCAATAGTGGTTAAGCAGAAGATTAAAACAGCAAGGTTACTTGGTTCTTATGCCTCTTATGATTATCCTCGGCTAACCGTTCTGGATAAGGAACACAGTAACGCGGGTGATACACTGAATGCGGGCATTAATGCGTGCCGAACGCCTATTTTTATCACGATTGATGCTGATACTGTCATTGAGACAGAGGCTGTCTCTCGAATTGTTTTTTCATTTTTAACCAGCCCTCATTGTGTTGCGACGGGCGGTGTTGTGTTAATTGGTAACGAGAATGTAAATGAAAAAGGGATGCTGGAGCCTGGCTTTCGCGTCCCAAACAATCTTGTGGCTGGGTTGCAAGTGGCTGAATACATGCGATCATTTGTGCTTTTCAGATCGGGCTGGGATACGTTTGGGGGTGCGTTGTCATTTGCGGGTGCTTTCACACTATTCGAGAAAGAAGCAGTGACACGTGTAGGTGGGTTTGATGAGAATAACTTTGCACAAGATGCGGAAATTGTCCTCAGGTTACACGACTATATGCGTCAACAGAAATATCCTTATTCTATCGCCTTTGCCCCATCTGCATTTGCTTTGACATTAGTGCCGGGAAATTTAATCGATTTTTGGAAGCAAAGGGATCATTGGCAGCGTGGGTTGCTTCGTAGTTTTTGTTTGCACCGGCGCATGATGTTCAATCCGCGCTATGGTTGGGTGGGCATGTTTAGTTATCCTTTTTATGTTTTTTTTGAAATACTTTCGCCCCTCATTGAATTGTCTGCTTATATATTACTGATACTGGGCGTCTTTGTAGCAGTGATTCCATTAAATGTCATCCTGTTGTTCTTTGGGCTGGCCGCTGGCTATGTGGGGGCATTAACGATGGCTACAATTTTTATTAATGCGGTCACTTTTAATAAATACCCGAGATTTATCGATGTTATTCATATTTTATCGTTAAGTTTTGCCGACATGATACTGTTTCGCCAGTGCCATGTGCTTTGTAAATCGATAGCAACGGGCCGGTATTTAGTGAACCGGTTGATGGGGGAGAGGTTATAGGTGTAGGGGCGAAAGATGTTTCGCCCCTACAAGAATGACACGCTTTTACGCCTCTTCATCACCCCAAGACAACGTACCACCTGTTTGATACTCGGTAACACGTGTTTCAAAGAAGTTCTTCTCTTTTTTGAGATCCATCAATTCACTCATCCAAGGGAAGGTATTCTTTGCATTCGGATATTGTTCTGGCAAGCCGATTTGTGCTAAGCGGCGGTTTGCAATGAACTTGACGTATTCTTGAAATACAGACGCATTCAATCCCAAAATACCACGAGGCATTGTATCTGCTGCATATTCGCACTCGAGGTCAACGCCTTCACGAATCATCGTCAAGATTTCTGCTTGGAACTCAGGTGTCCAGGCATGCGGATTCTCAATCTTAATTTGATTGATGACGTCGATACCAAAGTTCACGTGCATCGATTCATCTCGCAAGATGTATTGCAATTGTTCCGCAGTGCCGATCATCTTGTTACGACGACCCATCGATAATACTTGTGCAAAACCAACATAAAAGAATATGCCTTCAAACACAATGTAAAATGCAATAAGGTCACGCAATAAACGTTGATCATTTTGTGCCGTGCCCGTGTTGAACATCGGATCGGCCAAGCTTTGTGTAAACTTGAGCGCCCAGTTGGCTTTGCGTGCGACAGCGGGGATTTCATGATACATATTGAATAAGCGTGATTCATCCATGCCCAAACTTTCAATGATGTATTGGTACGCATGCGTATGCAATGCTTCTTCAAACGCTTGACGCAAAATGTATTGACGGCATTCAGGATTGGTAATGTGACGATAGATCGCCAATACCAAGTTGTTGGCCACCAACGAATCTGCGGTCGAGAAGAACCCAAGGCTGCGCTCGATGATCATGCGCTCATCTTCGGTCAATCCATTGGGATCTTTATACAAGGCAATGTCGGTTGCCATTGGGATTTCATTCGGCATCCAGTGGTTTGCACAGGCATCCAAATATTTTTGCCATGCCCAGTAATATTTAAAGGGCACGAGCTGATTGAGATCCGCTTTGCAGTTGATGATACGTTTATCATCGACACGAGGGGCTTCGACATTCATCAGAATGGCTTCGAGCCCCGTTGCACCGCCTAGGGCGGTGTTACTATTCATTTCAGCTATTTGTGACATAGGACTTCCTTTTATTGACAGGCTTCACAATCAGGATTATCGATTGAACATGCTTTTGGCGCAGGTTCAGTCGCTTGTAATTTCACGGCGTTCAACGCACCATCAGTGACGGTGGATTTTTCCGCATTCGTTGCGCCTAAGCTGCGCAAGTAATACGTCGTTTTCAGGCCGCTTAACCATGCCATTTTGTAGATGGCATCTAATTTTTTACCGGATGGCTCTGCCATGTAAAGATTCAATGATTGTGATTGATCTATCCATTTTTGGCGGCGCGATCCTGCTTCAATTAACCATTTTGGATCAATTTGGAAAGCAGTGGCAAATAACGTTTTCATGTCTTCAGGTACACGATCAATGTTCTGAACGCTGCCATCATAATATTTGAGGTCGTTGACCATCACGTTATCCCATAAGTTGCGCCGTTTCAATTCCGACACTAAATAGGGGTTAACCACCGTGAACTCGCCCGACAAGTTCGATTTCACGAACAAGTTTTGATAGGTAGGTTCAATCGATTGTGCTACACCACAAATATTGGAAATGGTGGCAGTCGGTGCAATCGCCATGGTATTGGAGTTACGCATACCAACGGTCATGACGCGTTGACGCAATGCTTCCCAATCCAGGGTTTGGCTTGCATCTTGATTCAAATAAGTGCCACGGGTTTGTGCCAATAGCTTAATCGAATCAATCGGCAGAATGCCCTTGCTCCATAACGAACCTTCGAAGGTTGCATAGGTGCCACGTTCTTCCGCCAGGTTGGTCGATGCTTCAATCGCGTAGTAGCTGATCAATTCCATTGATTCGTCAGCAAACTTGATCGCCGCTTCGCTCGCATAAGGAATGTTCAGTTGATACAACGCATCTTGGAAGCCCATCAAGCCCAAGCCAACAGGACGGTGACGTAAATTGGAGCGACGTGCTTGAATCACAGAGTAGAAATTGTAATCAATGACGTTGTCCAACATGCGCATGGCCGTGCGGATTGTCTTAGCCAATTTCTCTTGGTTGATCGCGCCATTTTCAATGTGCTGTGCCAAGTTGATACTGCCCAAGTTACACACCGCGATTTCATCAATCGACGTGTTGAGCGTAATTTCCGTGCACAAGTTCGAGCTGTGAACCACGCCCACATGCTGTTGAGGTGAACGCAAGTTACAGGCATCTTTAAATGTGATCCATGGATGACCTGTTTCAAATAACATGCCCAGCATTTTACGCCACAAAGTCAGCGCAGGAAGACGTTTAAAGTTTTCAATTTCACCCGTGTGTGTTTTGCGTTCGTATTCTGTGTAGAGCGATTCGAATGCATCGCCATACGCATCGTGCAATTCAGGCACTTCGTCAGGGGAGAACAGCGTCCATTCTTTGTTTTCCATGACGCGTTTCATGAATAAATCGGGCACCCAGTTGGCCGTGTTCATGTCGTGTGTACGACGACGTTCATCGCCTGTGTTTTTACGCAATTCTAGGAATTCTTCGATGTCCAAATGCCATGTTTCGAGGTAAGCACAAACAGCGCCTTTACGTTTGCCGCCTTGGTTAACTGCAATCGCTGTTGCATTGGCTACGTTCAAGAAAGGCACAACGCCTTGGGACTTGCCATTCGTGCCTTTAATATGTGCACGCATCGCACGGACTGATGTCCAGTCGTTGCCTAAGCCGCCTGCATATTTCGATAACAGTGCGTTATCACGAATCGCATTGTAAATGCCTGACAAATCATCCGGTACCGTCGTTAAGTAGCAGCTTGATAATTGAGGACGTAACGAACCCGAATTAAATAGGGTCGGCGTGGAACTCATGAAATCAAAGCTGGATAATAAGCGATAGAATTCAATCGCACGTGTTTCGCGTTCGGTTTCATTGATCGCCAAGCCCATGGCCACACGCATGAAGAATATTTGTGGCATTTCAAAACGCGTACCGCGATGATGAATGAAATAACGATCATACAATGTTTGTAAGCCAAGGTAGGTGAATTGGAAATCACGTTCTGGCAATAATGCTTCACCCAAACGATCGAGATCGAAGGTCAACAATTTAGCATCGAGTAATTCGAGGGAAACAGCGCGTTTAAGATAAGCCTGGAAAGCAGCAGGGTACAAATCTTTGCCTGCGGTCAATCTGTCGTTATGCGTGATGTCGAGGAAATCTAAGGCTTCGCCGTACAAATCCCTCAGTAGCAGGCGTGAGGTTACGTAGCTGTAGTTAGGTTCTTTTTCAATCATGGTGCGAGCACTCATGATAGCGGCTTTATACACATCGTTGAGTGAAATGCCTTCAAAGATGTTGCGTTCTGTTTCGGCATAAATCGCTTCGGCTGAGACTTCGTCTAGGCCTTCGCAAGCATGAACGATAATGTCTTTCAATTCGGTTTGTTGAAGTGCAATTAACCGACCATCGGGCATGGCCACATGCAGCGCATTGAGTTGGTTGCCTTGGGTGGCCAGCGCCGCTTCGCGTTCACGACGGCGTTCTTCACGATAGAGCACGTAGGAGCGAGCGACTTTTTGTAAGCCTTCGCGCATGAGGGCTAATTCAACTTGGTCTTGGATTTCTTCAATATGAAGGGTGCCATCGCTGGGTGCGCGACGCCAGAATACTTGCATGATATTGGTCGTCAGTTTATTGACGGTTTCGACGATCCGAGTGGACGCGGCGGCATGGCCACCTTCCACGGCCAAGAAGGCCTTGGTGATCGCGATACTGATCTTGCTCTCGTCAAAAGGGCTGACCCTGCCATTGCGCTTGATAACCCTCAGTTGACCTGGGGTGATTGCGGTTTCTAATGAGTTGGCAGTTTCGTCTTGTATAGAGCTTGGAATGGCGGTACTTACAGCGGTTTCCGCGTGAAGTTGTTTATCTGTCATGGGTTATGCCCCTCCCAAAGGCGTAGTAAAATCTTCGTCAACATGGTAATGCTTGTGGTGTTTAGAAAGCTAAAAACACAATATGTAGATATTTGTTTTGCTCTACGTACAAGATAGCGTGTATTTTAACAGAAGACAAGAGGGATGTGTGTGGGTATGGTGTGGATAAAATGTGTATAGTTTTTTAGACGTGAAAATGTCTAGGCATATCGGGGCGTTGCTCATTTTTTTTGATGAAAAATATTTTTTGTGTAAAAAAAATCTTTTTTTAATCTTAGTAATCAGATAGCTTTAATCATTTTTTTTGAAAATGATTTTTTGTTTTCAGATCATGAAGATGGCGCAATATTGTTTATTTTTCGAACATTTTTTAAAGTGAACTCACAACTTATGCACAAAAAGAAGGCATAAAGCTGAATTTATTTCATGTCAGTGCTGCTGGTTTTTGCGAAATCCGTAACTCATTGATAAATATAGATAATGGTTCTGCATATTTTTTGAGCAAGAGGCTTTAACCCTTTATTTTCGGGGGTTTTAGAAATTTACAAAGGGATTATCCACATGGTTATCCACAGTTTTTGGGGATAAATGCGTATATCACTTGTAGGGGCGAAATATCTTTCGTCCTCTTCGCGATGCTTGGTATACTATCCCTCTCAACCAAGGAGCAAGACATGCCGACGACTGAAGACATCATCAAGCAGCAGATAGCTGAGAATCCGATCTTGTTGTATATGAAAGGGACGCCTGATTTCCCTCAGTGTGGTTTTTCGGGTCGCGCGGTGGGTGTGTTGCGTGCCTGTGGGGTGACGAAGTTCGCGCATGTGAACATATTGGAAAACCCTGAGATCCGGGCAACCCTGCCGAAGATAGCGAACTGGCCGACCTTCCCACAATTATGGGTGAAAGGCGAACTGGTTGGCGGAAGTGATATTATGCTTGAGATGTATGAAAGCGGAGAATTGCAGCCCATATTGGATGCAGCAAAATAAATTGTCAACGCGAGGAGCAAAGCACATGTCAAGTCCACTGATGAACGTTTACCATCGTCTTCCTGTTGCCTTCACGCATGGGGAGGGTGTCTGGTTATACGACACTGAAGGAAAACGTTACCTAGACGCTTTAGCGGGCATTGCGGTGAATGTGTTGGGGCATGCGCATCCTGCGATAGTGGAAGCCGTGTGTGATCAAGCCTCGAAGCTGATGCACACCTCTAACGTCTACGAGATTCCGTTACAAACCGAACTCGCTCAAAAGTTAGTCGATTTATCTGGCTTAGATCAAGCGTTCATTTGTTCAACCGGTGCTGAGGCGGCCGAATGCATGGTCAAGTTAGCGCGCATGTATGCTCACAAAAGGGAAATTCGCGATCCTGGGATTATCGTGATGGAAAAGGCGTTCCATGGTCGTTCGATGGCGACGTTATCGGCGAGCGGTTCACGCAGAGTCCAGGCAGGTTTTGAGCCGTTGGTGCAAGGGTTTATCCGCGCACCCTTCAATGATTTAGAGACCATCCGCTCGATCGCTAAGCACAATCATCATCACGTTGTGGCGGTCATGCTTGAGCCGATTCAAGGGGAGGGAGGGCTACATGTTCCTTCACCCGAATATTTGCAAGGTTTGCGCCAGATCTGTGATGAGAATGAATGGTTGCTGATGCTTGATGAAGTCCAGTCAGGGATTGGCCATACGGGCAAGATGTTTGCTTATGAATATGCTGGCATCAAGCCAGATGTATTGGCATTGGCGAAGGGGTTGGGGGGCGGAATTCCGATTGGCGCTTGCTTGGCCGGTGGTCGTGCAACGGATTTGTTTGAACCAGGCAATCATGGTTCGACATTTGGCGGCAACCCATTATCCTGCCGTGTCGCATTAACCGTTTTAGATACTTTGATAAAGAACAAGATCATAGAGCGTGTTCCTGAAGTATCGGATTACTTTTTTAAGCGGTTACGTGAAGCATTGGCGGGGAACCCTCATGTGAAGGATATTCGCGGTCAAGGTTTATTGATTGGGATTGAAATGGACGCCCCTGCACGGCCATTACTCTATAAAGGACTTGAGGAAGGGATCCTGTTCAGCGTCACAGCGGAAACCGTTGTGCGTCTTGCCCCTGCATTGATATTCACG
Source organism: Gammaproteobacteria bacterium (assembly GCA_044445605.1). Lineage (GTDB taxonomy): Bacteria > Pseudomonadota > Gammaproteobacteria > JABCZS01 > JABCZS01 > CAWKDC01. The sequence goes on from JBIOEA010000003.1 coordinate 68,079, forward strand.
AAAGAAGACGTGGATTATTTTGTGGAGCGGTTTGCGCGCATTCTCTCTATGTCTTAGGCCCCCTTTGTAAAGGGGGCAGCCGAGTATTCCGACTATGTCTTAGGCCCCCTTTGTAAAGGGGGCAGCCGAGTATTCCGAGGCGGGGGATTTTCTTACTTGCTCGAAGTGTTAAAGGCTTGTAAACTGTGTGGGTCTATTGGCATTCAAAAAGGAAGACACCATGTTATTTGAATTACCCCCATTGCCTTACGCAAAAGACGCGTTGGCGCCCCATATTTCGGCTGAAACGATAGAGTATCATTACGGCAAGCATCATAAAGCTTATGTCGACAATTTAAACAAACTGGCAGCAGGGACTCCTTTTGAAGGAAAGTCCTTAGAAGAGATCATCAAGACATCCTCGGGTGGTTTATTCAACAATGCGGCTCAGGTCTGGAATCACACCTTTTACTGGCATTGTTTAAGCCCCAACGGGGGTGGCGAGCCAACGGGTGCGATTGCGGCAGCGATTGATGAAGCATTCGGTTCATTTGCGGCGTTTAAAGAACAGTTCACGCAAACGGCCTTAACGACGTTTGGTTCGGGTTGGGCATGGCTCGTGAAGAACGAAGCTGGCAAAGTGGAGCTGGTAAGTACGTCGAATGCGGGCACCCCGATGACCTCTGGCAAAAAGGCGTTGTTAACCTGTGACGTATGGGAACATGCTTATTATATAGACTACCGCAATGCGCGCGCGCAATATGTAGAGTCGTTCTGGAAGCTCGTGAACTGGGCTTTTGTGAATGAATGCTTGGCGGGGAAATAAATCGTCATGATCGAGCCTAATGCTATTCGCGATAAAATTGCATCGTTGACGAAGCGAGCCCAGGACATTCGGGGGTATCTTTGACTTTGATGCACAAGCTGAGCGGCTGGAAGAAGTCAACCGCGAACTGGAAGATCCCAAGTTATGGGATACGCCAGAGCGTGCACAGGCCTTAGGGCAAGAGCGAGTAGCGTTAGCCTCGGTGGTTGAGGTGCTTCGTGGGTTATTCACGGGGCTTGAAGACTGTCAGGGTTTGTATGAAATGGCCGTCGAAGAAAACGACACTGACATGTTCGAGATGCTGCAAGAGGCGTTAGCGGAGCACGAATCGCAGTTAGAGAAGTTAGAGTTTCGGCGGATGTTCCCGGGGAAAATGGATCCAAACAATGCATTTTTGGATATCAATTCCGGATCGGGCGGAACAGAAGCGCAAGATTGGGCAGAAATGTTATTGCGCATGTATTTGCGTTTTGCACAATCGAAAGGTTTTGATACTGAGTTGATTGAAGCATCGCCGGGTGATGTGGCTGGGATCAAGAGTGCGACGATACACATTCGCGGGCCATACGCATTTGGTTGGTTGAGGACGGAATCGGGCGTACATCGGTTAGTTCGAAAATCACCGTTTGATTCAGGCAATCGTCGTCATACGTCTTTTGCATCGGTGTTTGTGTCGCCGGAAATTGAAGATGACATTGAGATTGAGATTAATCCGGCAGATTTGCGGGTAGATACGTACCGTGCCAGTGGTGCAGGCGGGCAGCACGTGAACAGGACAGATTCGGCGATCCGGATCACGCATGAACCAACGGGGATTGTGGTGCAATGTCAGTCCGATCGATCGCAGCATAAGAACCGCGCCTCGGCGATGAAGCAGTTGAAGGCGAAGTTGTACGAGTTGGAAGAGTTAAAGCGTCGCCAGGAACAGAATCTGGTGGAAGCATCGAAGTCGGAAAACAGCTGGGGAAGCCAGATTCGGTCGTATGTATTGGACCAATCACGGATTAAAGATTTGCGAACAGATGTTGAAGATACAGATACAACGGCCGTATTGAACGGGCGATTGGACAGGTTTATTGAGGCGTCGTTAAAGAGTGGCCTGTAAGGCGATCCAACCTGTGGGGGCGAAATATCTTTCGCCCTTCTATGTCTTATGCCCCCTTGGTAAAAGGGGGCAATGTATCTCTTATCCCCCCCTTTGGAAAAGGGGGGTTAGGGGGGATTTGTTATAAATAGGGGAAACAGATAATGAGCGAACAAGAAACGGTAAACACTAATCCGAACGATCTGATTGCGGAGCGTCGAGCGAAGCTGGCGCATTTACGCACATTGGGGCAGGCGTTCCCGAACGATTTCAAACCGGATGCGTTTGCAGCGGACTTGCATGGTGAATATGGGCCATTAGAAAACGAAGCATTAGAAGCGAAGAACGTATTCGTTAAGATGGCAGGCCGTGTGATGTTACGTCGTTTAATGGGCAAAGCGAGTTTCGTGACGATTCAAGACATGACGGGCCAAATGCAGGCGTATTTAAAAGCAGACGCATTACCTGATGATCAATATGAGGCCTTTAAAAAGTGGGATTTAGGGGATATTGTTGCGATTGAAGGCACGCTTTTCAAAACCAAAACAGGCGAGCTCTCGATCAAATCAACAGAGATTGCACTATTGGTGAAAGCGATTCGCCCATTACCTGATAAATTCCATGGATTAACCGACACTGAAGCGAAGTACCGTCAACGTTATTTAGATTTGATTACCAATCCCGAAACGCGTGAAACGTTTGTGATCCGCAGCAAGACGATTGCGTCGATCCGCGAGTTTTTGGTGAAGGAGCGTTTTATTGAAGTCGAAACGCCGATGATGCAAGTGATGCCTGGGGGTGCGGCAGCGCGTCCCTTTGTGACGCATCATAATGCATTAAACATGGCATTGTATTTGCGGATTGCACCGGAATTATATTTGAAGCGTTTGCTGGTGGGCGGGTTTGATCGCGTATTCGAGATCAACCGTAATTTCCGTAATGAAGGCGTGTCCGTGCGTCACAATCCTGAATTCACGATGCTTGAATTTTACCAAGCGTACGCGACCGTGGAAGATGGATTGAAAGCGACAGAGGCGATGTTGCGTCATGCGGCGATGGCATCTTTAGGCCGGTTGGATTTTGAATATCAAGGCACGAAATTAGATTTTTCAAAGCCGTTCACACGGATCACCGTATTTGATTCGATTTTAAAATACAATCCAGACGTGAAAGCAGAGACATTAAAAACGTTAGAAGGGGCAAGAACGATTTGTGAAAAACTGGGTATTGCGTTCAAACCGACTGATGGCCTGGGTAAATTACAAATTGAGATATTTGAAAAAACGGTAGAATCGCAATTGATTGAACCGACGTTCGTGACACAATATCCGGCTGAAGTATCGCCCTTGGCGCGTGCGAATGATCACGATCCGTTTGTGACCGATCGTTTTGAATTGATGATTGTCGGTCGCGAATTAGCGAATGGCTTTTCTGAGTTAAACGATCCGGAAGATCAAGCTGCGCGCTTTTTAGCTCAAGCGGAAGCGAAGAAAGCGGGTGACGATGAAGCGATGGTATACGACGAAGCCTTTGTGACAGCATTGGAATATGGAATGCCGCCAGCTTCGGGGGTGGGGATTGGGATAGATCGATTGGTGATGTTATTTGCGAATGCGCCGTCGATTCGGGACGTGATTTTGTTCCCGCATATGCGTCCAAATTAATTCCTTCACTCGCTGGATAAACGTACATTGACACCCCACCCGCCAGGCAGGTAAAATGGCTAGCATAAATGTTAGCTATTTTGCTCATGGATTAAAGATCCAGCAAAAACAGTAGCATAGATTTACCAGCCCGAGGTTATCCCTATGTGGAACGGTGATATCAGCAAAACAGCCTACCTTTTTTACCAAGGGAAGGACAGCTCACAGGCCCAGGCATGCAAATACACGGGCAATAAGCCGATGCTGGCCTCAACGGGCGAGAAGGTCACTTTTGGCGAGCCCGGTATTGACACTATTCCTGCCGAACGCCTTTGGGTGTACCCTGAAATTGCTGAAATCGATCGGCAAGCAAGCTTTTCCATTTTGAGTCGCATTAAACATTGGTTCCGAAAGATTAGTGTTACCCGTGATGAAATTACAAATAAAAATGAATATTTAGCAAGCAAAACTGACCCTGAGAAGGGAAGTATCAATGCATATGATGTGCGCAGTGAAGGAAAATCATTAGGACAACAAACAGATATAGCTGCACACAAGGCTAAATATGAAGCATTAAATCAACAAAATGATATCGAAAATGTGGTGTTATACGGCGTCTCCAGAGGAGCTGCGACGACGTTTGCAGCTTTGGCTGACCATGCCGATGAATATAAAAAAGTAAAACTTTGCATATTGGAAGCGCCACCTGCATCGATCGGTGGCATTGTTAAACAAAAAAGCAACTTTTTGTATAAGCTTCTTTATAAAGGCAAGCAGAATTGGCTGGTTTCATTTTTATTTGGCAAGCAGCATAAAACTGATAAGAAAGAACAGGCGACAGGTTATGTTGAGCGGTTCCCAAAGCATGTTCCCCTCTTAATTGTCTCCTCACGCAAAGACACTGAAGTACCTCAAAAAAACAGCATGAAACTTGCGCTCAGGGTTGCGGTGGATCGGATCAAGAAACAGCAGCAAGGCGAAGCTATTGAGCCAGTCTATTTTTTGCAGCTCGATGAGCCCAATCATAATGATTATGCGCGAAAAGGTAAATTTTTAGATGCTGAAAAGTATCAGAATTTTGTGAGTAAAATTTATGGTGCACACGAGTTGCCTAAAAATCAATCTTATGCAAATATCGCTGATAATAATGAAAGCATGAGGGTAGCCAATTTAACAGGTGGGGTCCTCAAAGATCAGGTTTTATTCCAGGCTAAATTTAAGGAAACAAAAGACACTCATGAGCGTCAAGAAATCAGGAAGAAAGCATTTAATAGTTTATGTGAAACGTTGACATCCCTTAGTCCCAGAGAGAAAGAACGGGTGGTAAAGATCTGCCTTGCGATGCCGCTCTACCATAAGCATTTAAACAAATGGAATGCTTTTGGGAAGACAGAAGTCGAAGTGGCGCTTGTAAACTTGTTAAAGCCAGCGCGATTTCCCGTCGAAACTAAAAGCTCGCTTTCAACATTGGTTGATTATGTAAACCGCAGTTGGTTTGAAGGATTTTTCGATTTCTTTTTACATCCTGAGCAAACGTGGTTTTCATCATATGCTTTTGGGTTTCTTCCCCGTTTGATTGCTTTGCCCATGACAGCTACTGTGTATGCCATTTCCCGTATCGTTGCCGTCGTACTCAATCCGATAGCTTCTGAGCATAATAAAGCAAAGGCATTCTTGATGCGGGCGGTGACAGGTGTTTCTGTGACAGCGTCTGCTTTGCTAGGATATTTTTTCATCAATACAACGATGCTCGAGAATGTTTCACGGTCATTATGGTTGCCAGATGGTTTCGGTGGCCCATTTTCGGCCATGATAACAGGCGCAATATTTTTGGGCGTAAGTGCTGTGATTGGATTAGCGAGCTTGTTGTTAGGTGCAAAGAAGACCGCACAAGCTATCAATGCGGAAAAGATTTCTGGGGAAGTAGACACCTATGTCACGGCGCCAAAGCATTGCAAGCTAATAACCAGCAGTAAAGATGTGCCACTCAATGATTATATGATTGAACATGAAAATGCGTTGCGTGAGCATTATCAGGCGAAGAAACCTGCCATTTGTGGATCAGGCCCGACCTCAACAACAAAGCCAATCTTGACTAAATTTGAGGTTTTGACTGAGATGCATCATCGGGGAGATTTCATTGAATCTCAGCTTGATGATCTAAATACGGCACTAGGGAACAAGAAGCAAATTTCCGCGTGTAAGGTTGACCTTGGGCGTCTTGTTCCAAACCGCTGAAACATAAACTCACCATTTATTTCTTAATTGTCTCAATGCCAAAAACACTTCTTGCCGGCTGGGTTGTTCTGATAAATGAGTTTTCCCGCGAATCGCCTGAATCAATTCAGGATCTTCCAATCTAAAAAACGGATCAACGGTTTTATCCTCACCCAGCGTGCTGATATACAATTCAGCATCCGACAATGCTGCTTCTATCAACGCAATGGCCGGCAAATCAGGCTGAAAACTTTTTGCAAAGCCAAGATTGTGGCGGATATAATCATGGCCTGGATAAATGCGTGTTTCATCGGGCAAATGTTGCAATTGAGTTTCGAAGGTATTGAACATGACTTCCGGATCGCCGCCGTTATGGCAATTACCGCAGCCGCAATTAAACAATGTATCACCCGTATAAATGGCATGCGACTGTTTGTCATGTAAACATATCGAATGCATTGTATGCCCAGGGGTTTCAAGCACGGTCAATGCAATGTGGCTACCAACCTTGACCATATCACCCGCATGTAACCCATGATCAAACCCAGGGATAATTTGCCGCGCCAAATGATGCGCCAAAATATGTGCACCCGTGGCAAACTGTAAATCTTCGTTCCCACCGGTGTGGTCACGGTGTTCATGTGTATTGACGATCTGTGTGATCGTTAACTTTTCTTTTTCAGCGGTTTCAAGAATTAATTCGACATCCAGTGGGTCAATGACCAAGCAATCACGTGTGTCTTCGCAGTAGATTAAATAATTGTAGTTCGATAGGGAGTTGTCAAGTCTGAGAGATAGAGTGGCCATAAATTGATACCTTGTTAATATATGCTCTGTACCTTACCAGTAGTTACAAGCGATGTCAAATTGAGGATAAAAGTTAGGATTTTCTACTCACTAAGCTATACATTTTACCATCGTCTATTAGGCTATCAACCAGCTCATCATCAGGCGAGACGGGGTCATTGATGCATAGTAATTTTTTATTTAAATGTCCACGATAATGCATGCGTGCGACGACTTCTTGACCGACGAAGCATCCCTTATCAAAGGCAATGGCATTTAAATTCACCAAATTAATATAGTGTGGTAAAAACTTTTCAGATTGTTCAAGCCCAATCCAGGGGATCCCTGCGTCGAACATGGCTTTTACAAATTCAGATGCGACTGATACGTGGTTAGAAGAAGGGGAGATGCGTAATATCAAACCTTTTTCTGGCGCTAAATAAAACTCAACCTCATTTCCCTCTGATCCAACATGATAGGTAGGCACTGCTGCCGCAGAAGAAACCAGGCCTTCAATAGTAAACTGATCACTGATATCGATCAATTTTGCTTTTGAAAACACAATAAATTTTTTGAGTTTATGCAAGAGGGGTTCAATAAGATCTTGTGGCAATATGAGCCAAAAACCGTCGGGACGTTTAATAACGCACATCAATGCGACGACGCGCCCCTTAAGATTTAAATAGCAGGCCAGTGTGCCTTGCGTATCCGTCAACGCATGGATATCGGCAGTAAGCTGGCCCTGTAAAAATAGTGCGGCATCTTCACCTGTGCAGTGCAGGATGCCTAATTGTCGCTCTTGCATATGTTACTTCAATTGTTTATAAACCAATCCGAGCGCTGTTGAACTGATAGATACAACAGCGAAACCCACGATCAGGGAGGATAACACAAATAGGCTTTCCGGGAGTTGAATGGAAAGGGCGGGCAGTAGGGAAGCAATGATGGCGATCATGACGAAACCAGCAAACACAGGGATCATGGGCAGCAGACCTAAGAGGATGATGATCCGCCAGCCATTATTTTCACTCATTTTCCAGGTTTGTTCCAGGCTCATTCGTTCGCCGACAGCAATGCTGGGGAATATAATGCATAGTCTTCCTAACAAATAACTCAAGATGAGCGAATAGGTGATGGCGGCGGTAATCATGCCAGCCATTTGCATGTTAAAGGTTGTCAATAAGAAGAAAATAACCATGGCAGGGATCATTGAACCTACCGTGGTTAAAATACCTAGAAGGAACATCCAAATGAGGGTCCATGTTTCGCGCATCGTCCACCATTTAAAGCCTGCTTTTCCTTGGATGGTGATGCGATAACAAGTATTGACTATCCAAATCATCAACAGCGTTCCCAGAAACTGGGTTAAGCCCAACCAGGGAGAGAAATAAAAGGGTATGGGTGGCTCAGGATTGGTTGCAAAAGGGATGCTGGTAGCGGATGTGAGCATCAAGGGGATGCTGGTAAGGCAAAGAATAATGAAGGGTATGACCAATGCCCTGATAAATATTGACATATTATCTCTGATATATGCGAAAGCATCGCATGTCGTTTGCCAGATAGCGATAGTTTTTCCCATGGTAATTCCTTATGTTGCCCTAGGTTAACTATAGGGGCTATTTATCTAGATTGCCATCTTCCCAGAGAATAGGTATACTGGTCCACCACCATTTTTTGGCTACAGAGGTACCCATGGATCTAGAACATCCAGAACGGATCCGTTGGGCATGCCGCCGAGGCATGCTTGAACTCGATATTTTATTATTGGGTTTTTTCGATGGTACCTACGCCAGCCTACCTGAACCACTTCAACGGCAATTCGTTGCTTTGTTGGAGTCCGCAGATCAAGATTTAAATCATTGGTTGTTATCATATGAAAACGCACCTGAACAGTTTCAATCCATTTGCAAATGCATCGGGGATTACCATCGAAGCCATACATCTTAGGCCTTCCCACGGTTTTAAGATGTTGGCATTCGCATTGTTATTCATCGCTATTTCATTTGGCACGTCCATGCCATTATCCTACCCGGGGCTCTTAGCCTTTGCCTATTTAGGCGTGGTGGCCTTGATGTTTTGGTGGAGCCAGACATATTCTATTCATACCGTCAGAAAGCAAAAAAATGGTTTATTTGTCCTTGAAAGCCAGAAGAAGACACTGAGCAACATGGAGCTGCAAAGCGAAAGTTTATCGACCCCAGTCCTGTGCGTGCTTTACTTCAAGCCACAAGAGGGCGGCCGCACCCATAGTGTGTTCATTTGGCGCGATAGCGTCCCCCCCGAGTTGTTCCGCCGTTTGCGTGGCTGGCTCCATTGGTGTGCTCAGGTCTAGCCATGAATGGCCGATATCAGCAATATGAAGCAAGAACAACCCCGTGAAGACTCTGCCCAAAGCGCTCTGGCCGATTGGGTGCTTGTCCGCCGCGTACAGCAGGGCGACTCAAAAGCCTTTAACTTGCTGGTATCCAAATACCAACGCAGGATAGAATTCGTTATTTACCCATTTGTTGAGAATCGCAGCGATATTCTTGATATCGTCCAAGAAACGTTTCTACGTGCTTTCCGCGCCATTGATGATTTCCGGGGTGATAGCGCATTTTTTTCATGGCTATTCCGGATTGCTCAAAACACCGCTAAAAACCATCTTATTGCCCGTACGCGTCGCCCACCGGATAGTGATATCGATGCCAGTGTGGCTGAGTTTGTTTCAACATCGCCATTTCAAGAGTTAAGCACGCCAGAGCATTTATTGCTGCGTGATGAGATTGAACAGCAGATTTTTAGAACGATCGAGTCGTTACCTGAAGAGCTACGTGAGGTGATTGTTTTGCGTGAAATTGAAGGGCTTTCGTATGATGACATCGCACTTAAAGTAAAATGCCCCATCGGAACCGTCCGCTCCCGCCTGTTCCGCGCACGTGAAATCGTTGACGCGAGCATTCGCCCATTGTTGATGGGATAAGCTCCTCATTTCTGGAGTGTAATCCATATAATTTACCAAAAAGGCTAGATTTATCTAAAACAATGGACTATACTCCAGTTATTGGGGCCTATTTCTGGAGTCTGGTCATGATTGAGGGGTTTAAGACACTATTTTATTCACTGCTCGAGCAAACCCGATTCGAGCAGTACAGGTACTTATACCCTGAGCTGAGCATGAAAAATCGTCTATTGGGCATTATAGGTGCCCGCGGGGTAGGTAAGACGACCTTAATGTTGCAGTACATTAAAAACAGCATGACCGACGAGTTAAAGCACACCTTGTATTTTTCAGCGGATCATATTTTTTTCACAAACCATACGCTGGTTGAGTTCGTCCACGAGGCTTACTTCAATGAAAAAATCAAATATTTTTTCATTGATGAGATTCACAAATATCAGAATTGGAATCAAGAGCTTAAAAACATTTATGACAGTTATCCCGAGGTCAAGGTGATGTTTTCAGGCAGTTCCAGTATTGACTTGATTAAGGGTGCATATGATTTATCCAGACGGGCATTGCTCAAGCACTTGCATGGTTTATCATTTCGTGAATATTTGAATTTTAAAACAGGCTCTCGGTATGAACCTGTCCCTCCTGCGGTGCTATTGGCGAATTACCAGGATTTGGATAGAAAGTTTTTATCGATTGAACAGCTAAAGCGTCATTTTAATGATTATTTGGAACGCGGATATTACCCATTTGTATTCAGTGATGAGGAAGGCTATTATCAGCGGATCAATAGGATTGTTGAAAAAACGATTTATGAAGATATTGCAAATTTTTACAAGTTAAAAACGGAGAATTTGCATTATTTAAAAAGAATATTGAGCTACTTGGCGACTATTCCGCCGGGAGAGGTGAATACTAATAACCTGGCCAGGTATTTAGGCGTTGACAATAAAACGGCGTACCACTATTTGCATATTCTTTCCGAGACAGGTCTGGTGAGCCTTATCTACCCTCAGGCAACGGGTAATCAGGTATTACGCAAAGTGGAAAAGATTTTTTTAAACAATACGACGCTGCATTATGCCCTTAATGAGCAGTTAGCGAGTCCGATAGAGAAAGGGACGATACGTGAATTGTTTTTCGTCCAAAGCTTACGCAGTGCGGGTGTGGATGTGTTTTATAACAAGCAGGGCGATTTCATGGCGTTGGATACTGTGTTTGAAATTGGCGGGAAAAACAAAACACGTCGTCAGCTGTCTTCATCCACCGGCATCGTTGTGAAAGATGACGTGCTGGTGAGTGGGCAAGGCGTCATCCCGCTTTATTACTGGGGATTTTGTTATTAAAAAAAGAATGCTCCCTTTAACAGGAGCATTCAGCGGTAGTTGATGGGTTACTGAGCCTTTGTCGCCGTTGTTGAAACTGGGACACATGTGGGGATAAAAGGTGTCACAGGGGTAATAATTCCCCCCGTTGAGCTAGCTGTGCAGCCCGCTTTATATCCGGTTTTGCATGTTGAATTTAATGTACTACCCGTCGGGCATGTAGGTGTACTTGTAGCAGATGCACAGGTTGGCAATTGGCTAGACATTTGGCCCATAATACCGCCAGTAGTAGATTTGCAGGTTATTGAGCCGCCCGACGACGCTTGTGCTGTCATTGCACCTAAACTCATTGAGCAGGTCAAGATTGTCAGCGTAAGTAATTGCTTTAGTTTCATGATGGTATCCTTAATGAATGGTTGTTGATGGGTTAATATGCTGTTGCCGCAGGTGGTGGGCAGACAGGTTCCATGTGCCCGGGTTCACAGTACGCATGGACTGAGGGGCTACAAGTAGCTGTGATGCCAGAACCACACCTGGCCGTGGAACTCATACCGTCACACGAGGGGGTTGCGCCATTGGAGCAGGAAGGTGTTAGCGTAGTTGTTCCCGTAGTTGGTGCAAGGACGCATGCAGCGGCAAAGGTTACCTCAGGGATAGCAGTTGTCCCATTTATCGCATTTATTTGGCAGCCCGGTTTAAATCCTGTTTTGCATTCTGATAACTTATAACCAGTCGGGCATGCAGGGGAACTTGTAGCAGATGCGCAGGTGGGCTGTGGTCGTTTGAAATTTTGACCACCTTCAGAAGGCACAGCTATGCAAAATACACCGCCACTCATTGCTGGCCCTGAATTTGCACCTAAACTCATTGAGAAGGCTAAGATTGACAGGGTGAGTAATTGCTTTAGTTTCATGATGGTATCCTTAGTGAATTGTTAGTGTGAGGTCAGAGGAGAACCGGGTGTCTTATTAACTGTAGCAGATACATTAGCTTCCTGACAAACGGCTACTGTCACACCCTCAACCTTTGAACAAACAGGTGTCTCTCCGGGAGGACACGTAGGCTTGGGAGCGGGTGTTGTGGCAGTTGGGCTATCAAGGGGGCAGGAAGGAGAAACCGCTGTATCAGAGCCGCATATAGCTGCTTCATTTTGGGGGCACGCTGGGGCTATGCTGGCGGAGGCGACGAGACTGCATGAGCAGGCCAGGGCAATAAGTGAGAGCAATTTGATAAGTTTCATGAGAGGTTTCCAATAATAATGTTACTATTTAAAATAGTGTAGCAGACGATCGACATCACGATAGAACCCAATAGAGGCAATAACCATGCATATTCTTGTGGACGCAGATGCGTGTCCAAAGGTGATCAAAGAGATTATCTTTCGAGCGGCCATGCGGTTGAAAATCAAAACAACCTGCTTTGCCAACCATGCGATTCCTATCCCGCGTAGCCATTTCATTAAGCAAGTCCATGTCATGGGCGGGTTTGACGTCGCTGATCAAAAAATCATTGAATTATGTGAACCCAATGATTTGGTGATCACGGCTGATATCCCCTTGGCTGCACTCGTGATTCAAAAAGGTGCATTTGCATTGAATCCGCGCGGCGAACTGTATACCAAAAGCAATATTGGTCAAAGGCTGAAGATGCGTAATATGATGGATGCGTTGAGAGGTGCTGGGGAAAATACAGGCGGGCCCCCACCCATGAATAAACAAGACCAACAGGCGTTTGGGAATGCGTTGGATCGGTTTCTTGTAGGGGCTAAACATCTTTAGCCCTTTTATCGATTCCGGATGGTTTAAAGTTATGTTTTTAACTTGTAACTGCTCAAGAAATCTGGTATTCTAGGCCCCAAGCTATTGAAACAGAGGGTTGAGCGATGCTGGTTTTAAATATGAGTTTATTAAACGAGATAAAGGCTAAATTAGTTACGATGGCAGGCTCGACCACTGAATCGGAAGAAAGGGTTGCAATGGCGAAGCACATTCTCAACCTGATGAGCAAACATTTGGGAAAAGACTACGAACCCAATACAGATAAAAATAGTACCTTTGCTAACGCTTTCAAAGATGCCCTGTACCGATTTTTTAATATTCGTTTTGCTCCAGGGTATCGGTACGATGCATTATTGTACTCATTGGCCGGGCTGGTGAGGGTTGAAGGTGAATTCGACGCAATGATCTTTAAACGCTTTGATCTGTCGTATGAAACCACGATCGGATTGATGTTGAAGGCAATATCAAACAATAAATCTAATCATAATGGCGATATTGAGCTCAATGAAATAGGCTCAGACATACTGTCTTGCTACCAACTCTCCGAGAATAACGATTGTATACCCTCATTGGCATTGTTCATAAAATCAAAACCCATTGATGAGGATTTGTACGTAAGATTATTAAATATTGCAGCTTTGACACCCGAACAAAACAACAACATGGACTGGTTGGTTGACTATAGGTATTTACACTTTATCAATAATATTTTTAATAAGGCAACCGAAGTTAATGGTAATGGTAATGGTAATGCATTTCTAACTGCCAATGTATTTCGATTTCTGATTAAAAATGGATTTGATTTAAATGGTAAGTACAACGGTCAAACCTTATTACATTACGCTGCGGGACTTGCATGGTGGGAAGTGGTTGATGCTATTCTGGATAGCCCAACATTCAATCAGCACAATGCTATTGGAAGAGACGGCCTCACCGCGGCACATATTATGGCAAGAAATTCGAATTATAATGATAATCATAACTTTGAACAGCCGTTCAAAAAGCTTATTAATAAAATGAGTATAGAAGCCTTAAGTAGCAACTCCAATGAAGGCAGAGCAGCGCTTTTCTTTGCGCGATATAACGAAAGGGCTACCGTTTTATTGATTAAAAAAGGTGTGGATATATCCGAAAGGCATGGAGTGGCATGGGGAATTAATACCGATTCGCTGCGCAATTATCGATTCAAATTGAATATTCTCCATGTTTTTTCTATCAAGTTATGGTGGGATGCGATAGATGCTATTCTTGATAGACACGATTTTGATAAGCGGTGGAATGCTTGCTATCCAATAATGGAAACTGCGCTCGCCCAACTCGTACATGCCGCAGAGGACGAAAAGCAAATTGGAGTCGTAAAAAAATTGTATGCTCGAATAGTGGAATACCAAAAATTTTTATTCAAGTGTGAGATCTCTTCGACAATAGCTCTTTTGATTGAAAAATGTGATATTGATTTATCATCACGAGATGATGAGCAAAATAATATCCTTCATACTGCTGCGGAAAAAGGATGGTGGGATGTGATTGAGGCTAGCCTTGCTAGAGCTGATTATACGGTGTATTACTTCAGTAATAGTGAAGGACCTACTGTTGTATCTATGCTTAAGTTGAAAGTGAAAAATAAAGAACAATTAGAAATTTATATAAAAATGATTGACAAATTTCCGCGTGATGGATTTGGTGACAAACGGTTTTATGATGAGGCACTCAGGCTGGCGGTTGATTTAAAAGAGCATGAAATAGCGGCCATGTTAGTTAATGCAGGCGCACCACCCTATGCCATTGACCACTATGGCAAAAACCTACGGCAAATTGCAAATGAACATAACTGGACAGATGTGTGCGAAGCATTAGACAAGAGAGGGTTTATGCTGCAGCCTGCATATGGGTTACAAGCTGGTAGTTCGGTCTTCTTGATTTCCAATGCTGCGAGCAGTTCAACATCATTCGGCGTTGTTAATCAAAATACCAATAGCAATCAAAATGATTCGAAAAAGAGTGGTTCAATTAAAAACGGGATCTAAATTTTCTTCAGATATACATGCTCAATACCATGATCCGCGCCTTTTTCCAAGATGAGCTCAGCGCGGAATTTATAAGGCAAGATATTCTTTTCAAGATTGGGAGCATTGACTGTTTCCCAGACATGGCTGGCAAAGGCGAAGGCTTCATCGTCAGGCATGGAGGTGAATTGGTAGAAAAACAAATCGGGACGTCCGCGCGCTTGCTCACGAAAGGCTCGGAAGCGTTCTAGGAACCAACTTTTAATGATAGGGGTCGGTGCATCCACAAAAATATTGAAATCAATGAAATCGGAGGCATAGACGCGACGTGTTGATGAAATATCACCGGTTTGGAGGATATTCAATCCCTCGATGATCACAATATCAGGCGATTCGATACGAACGACCTCATCCGTCATATCGTAAACAGCATGCGAATAGACGGGCATGCTGACATTTTCCTTACCGGACTTGAGGTCACTCAAAAATTGAAGAAGGGCTTGGCGATCATAACTTTCGGGGAAGCCTTTGCGGGGCATCAACCCCTTGGCTTCCAGGACCTTGCCTGGGTACAAAAAACCGTCTGTCGAAACGAGGTCAACTTTAGGATGATTAGGCCACCGAGACAGCAAGGTTTGGAGTATGCGGCTGGTGGTGCTTTTGCCCACGGCGACGCTGCCAGAAACCCCGATGATGTAAGGTACCTTGGGAACGCTTTTGTGTAGAAACCGGTTCGTGGTGGTATGAAGGCTTTGTGTTTCAGTGACATAAAGATGTAAAAGGCGCGAAAGGGGTAGATAAATATCCTCAGCTTCTGGGATAGAAATGGATTCGTTGAAGCCACGCAGTGTGACTAATTCTGCTTCGGTGAGTAAAAGCTGCGTGTCGCCACGATACTGGCGCCATTCTTCTCGAGTAAAATGCATGTAGGGGGAAGTGGCCATGCGGGACAGTATATCATCATCAACCGACTTGTAGGGGCGAAACATCTTTCGCCCTTTTCAAAAGAAACCGCATCTTTACGTCTCATCTATATAGGTATACAATTAGTCGGTCTTTCAGGAGGGAACATATCATGTTAATCAATAAAATAGCCAAGTTTTTTTACGTGGCATTGTTTGTTGTTGCATTGGAAGCAGTTGCTGATTTACCTGACTTTTCTGGTTATGCCGAAAGTCTGAGTCCAGCTGTTGTGAACATCAGCACGACGCGCACGATCAAAGGCGGACAAGGTGGCCCCGCCATGTTTGGTGGCAACCCTGATGCACAAGAATTCAATGAAATCATTCAGCGGTTTTTCGGTCAAGGCATGATGCCTCCGGGTCGAGGGCCTGATTACAATGCAGAATCATTAGGTTCTGGTTTTATCATTTCAGATGATGGTTACATCTTGACGAATAATCATGTGATTCACGAAGCCGACAAGATCATTGTTGGGTTGAGTGACGGTGTTGATTATCCTGCGAAAGTGGTGGGAACAGATCCTACGAGTGATTTAGCCTTATTGAAAGTGGATGTTGGCCATAAATTGCCATACCTAACCTTTGGGTCTTCTGCCAATTTGAAGGTCGGCGAATGGGTATTTGCGATCGGCTCTCCCTTTGGTTTTGATTACAGTGTCACGCAAGGGATTGTCAGCGCGAAAGGCCGTGGTTTGAATACGGATAAATACATTCCCTTTATTCAGACGGACGTTGCGATTAACCCTGGGAGTTCGGGGGGTCCGTTATTCAATATGAAAGGGGAAGTGGTTGGGGTTAACTCACAAATTGTTTCTCGCAGCGGTGGTTATTTAGGTTTATCATTTGCCATTCCATCTGACGTTGCAAAAGATGTCATTGAGCAATTAAAGAAGAACGGTAAAGTAGAACGCGGCTGGTTGGGTGTATCTTTCCAGCAAATGGACAAAGATCTCGCTGAATCCTTCGGGCTATCGCAACCGAAAGGGGCGTTGGTGGCTGAGGTGATGGAAGGCAGTCCAGCGGCTAAAGCTGGCCTGAAGAGCGGGGATATCATCATGAAGTTTGAGGATCATCCGATTGCATCTGCCAGCGACTTACCACACTTGGTTGGCTTCACGAAGCCTGGTACAACCGTGAAGTTGGAAGTGCTGCGTAAAGGTGACACGAAGACAATGAACTTGACGGTCGGCGCACTGGCTCAGGAAAATGAAGAAGCGCCCGTGAAACATGGTGAAAAAGTGAAGGCTAATTTCTTAGGCATCGAAGTGCGTGATTTGTCACAAGATGAGAAGAAGCAATTGGAAATCACTCAAGGTGTATTGATTGAGCGTTTAGGGGCAGATAGTCCTGCGGCACGCATTGGTTTGCGTCCAGGCGATGTGATTTTCATGTTGAACAATGTGGAATTAAAAGACAAGGCTGACTTTGATAAAGCAGCGGCGGCGATTAAACCCAATACGGTTGTATCGATGTTGATGGGGCGTCGTGGTCTTGGCCAGCGCTACTTAGCCATTCGCATTCCCGATATGGAATAGTGATTATTTTTGATGTAAGAGATGTGAATGAAGAATATACGTAACTTTTCGATTATTGCCCATATTGACCATGGCAAATCGACGCTCGCCGATCGCATTATTCAGTTGTGCGGCGGGCTCGAGGCGCGCGAGATGCAGGAGCAGGTGTTGGACTCCATGGATATCGAGCGTGAGCGCGGTATTACGATTAAGGCACAGTGCGTATCGTTGAATTACACATCGAAAAGTGGCCAGGTATATCTGTTGAATTTCATCGATACGCCCGGTCACGTTGACTTTTCATACGAAGTATCCCGATCATTAGCCGCCTGCGAAGGTGCGCTATTGGTCGTGGATGCCAGCCAAGGGGTGGAAGCGCAAACCGTGGCGAACTGCTATACAGCGATCGAACAAGGCTTGGAAGTGGTTCCTGTCTTGAACAAAATCGATTTGCCACAAGCAGAACCTGAGCGTGTGAAATTTGAAATTGAAGATATCATTGGCATTGATGCAAAAGATGCTACACCCGTGAGCGCGAAAATGGGTATTGGTATTGATGAAGCATTAGAAACATTGATTGCACGTGTTCCCCCACCCGTGGGTGACCCAGATGCACCTTTACAAGCCTTGATCATCGATTCCTGGTTTGACACATACCTTGGTGTGGTTTCGTTAGTACGTATTAAAAATGGCGTGCTGAAAAAGGGCGACAAGATTCGCGTGATGTCGACCGGTAAAATTTATGAAGCGGGTACTGTGGGTATATTTACGCCTAAGCGTAAAGAAAAGGACATGCTCAAGACAGGTGAAGTTGGTTATGTTGTTGCTGGCGTAAAAGAAGTCACGGGAGCCCCTGTGGGTGACACGCTGACATCCGCTGTGCATGGCTCTGACGTTGCATTACCCGGGTTTAAACGTGTGCATCCCCAGGTATACGCAGGCTTATTTCCTGTAGATTCGACGGACTATGAAGATTTTCGTGAAGCATTATCCAAATTATGTTTAAACGATGCAGCATTGATGTACGAGCCCGAAACATCGACTGCCTTGGGCTTTGGTTTCCGTTGTGGCTTTCTCGGGTTATTGCACATGGAAATCGTGCAAGAGCGTTTGGAACGTGAATACGATCTTGACCTCATCACCACGCCACCGACGGTTATATATGAAGTCGTGGACAACACAGGCACGGTATCGCATATTTCCAACCCTGAAGATTTGCCTGAACCGGGCGCTATTCGTGAATTCCGTGAACCTATTGCGACGGTTAACATTCTCGTTCCGCAAGATTATTTAGGAAACGTGATCACGCTGTGCATTGAAAAGCGTGGCGTTCAGAAGAAAATGCATTATACCGGTCGACAAGTATCGTTGACTTACGAAATCCCGATGAACGAGGTCGTGTTGGATTTCTTTGATCGTTTGAAATCCTGTTCACGCGGCTATGCATCATTGGACTATCATTTTTCATATTTCCAGCTTTCTGATCTTGTGAAGTTGGATATTATGATTAATGGTGAAAAGGTGGATGCATTGTCATTAATTGTGCACCGCAGCATATCGCAGTCACGCGGCAGAGATTTAGCGGACCGCATGAAAGAATTGATTCCACGTCAGATGTTCGATGTGGCGATTCAAGCAGCCATTGGCGCGCAGGTGATTGCCCGCACCAACGTGAAAGCATTACGTAAAAACGTGATCGCAAAATGTTATGGTGGGGATATATCACGTAAACGCAAATTGCTGGAAAAGCAAAAGAAAGGTAAAAAGCGCATGAAGCAGATTGGACGAGTTGAAGTGCCGCAAGAGGCTTTTCTTGCCATATTAAAAGTGGGTAAATAATCATGTATTTTGATTTTTCGGGTTTACTGTTTATATTGGCTGTGCTGACGACATTGGTTGTGGTTGTCGATGTACTCTTTTTTAAAAAAGAGCGGGGCGATGCGAAGATGCCCTGGTTGTTATCCACTGCGTATGAATTATTCCCAGTCTTTTTGATTGTGTTTGCGATCCGTACGTTTGTGATTGAGCCTTACCGCATTCCATCGGGTTCGATGAAGCCAACGCTGGTGGAAGGCGATTTTGTATTGGTGAATAAATTGAGTTATGGCTGGTACTTCCCTTACATTGATAAGCGCGTGACGCTCGGTCAAGCACCTGAGCGTGGGGATGTAGTGGTGTTCCGTAATCCAGCGCGCCCCACACAGAACTTTATCAAACGGGTGATTGGTTTACCTGGCGATAAGATTGTGTACCAGAACAAAAATTTGTTTATTAATGGTAAGCCCGTCAAAGAAACATTCATTGAATCTACCTACGTGGATCCATTGGATGGCACACCGTATTTTGTACGGATGTTTGACGAGCAATTAGATGATGTGACGCACAAAATTTATGAGCGTCCTGGTCGCGGTTTAGAGTTTGAAGGAACGGTTCCTGCAAACAGTTATTTTGTGATGGGTGACAATCGCGATGACAGTGGTGATAGCCGCGTATTTGGCTATTTGCCTGATGCCTTATTGAAGGGCAATGCATTCAGAATCATGATCAGTGTAGACACGAAAAAGGTCGATCTACGATGGAACCGCACGGGGGCAAAGATTGAGTAAAAAGGCAACTGATCAAAAGTCATTAGTGCCGCTGCAGGCGGCCATCGGATACAAATTTCAAGATTTGGAGTTGTTGACGCGAGCGCTGACGCATTGCAGCGTTGGCCCGCAGAATAACGAGCGATTTGAGTTTTTAGGGGATTCACTGATAAATTTAGTGATGGCAGAGGCCTTGTACCAAAAATTCCCACGCGCCAGTGAAGGCGAATTAACACGATTACGCGCCATGTGTGTCAAGGGTGATACCCTGGCTGAGATTGCGGACGTGTTCAAGCTGGGTGATTATTTAAAATTAGGCATTGGCGAGTTGAAGAGTGGGGGGGCAAAACGTCCATCGATTCTTGCGGACGCGTTGGAAGCAACCATTGCAGCCATTTACCTCGATGCGAATTTTGAAGCCATGAGGCAATGCGTCCTGAAATGGTACGAAGCCCGCTTAGACACCATGACATTATCGATGACTCAGAAAGACCCGAAAACACAACTGCAGGAATGGTTGCAGGGGCGCAAGTTAGCGTTACCTGTGTACACCGTGGTTGAGATTGAGGGTGATTCACATCAGCAAGCATTTCGCGTTCAATGCGATATAGCATCACCGGTATTTTCTGCAGAAGGACGTGGTGAGAGCCGTCGCAAAGCAGAACAAGAAGCCGCCGAAAAAGTACTAGAGTTTTTAAAACATGACAAATAAGCATTCGGGATATGTAGCCTTGATTGGGCGCCCTAACGTGGGTAAATCGACGTTATTGAATCGGATTTTAGGCCAAAAATTAAGCATCACCTCGCGCAAGCCACAAACGACGCGCCACCGTATTTTAGGTATTAAGACGGAAGGCGACACTCAGTGGGTGTATGTGGACACACCGGGACTGCATCGAGGTTCTGATCGTAAAATCAATCATTTCATGAATCGCGCGGCGATATCGGCGATTGGCGATGTTGACGTGATTTGTTTTATTGTTGACGGAATTCATTTTAATGAAGGTGATGCGTGGGCGTTGAAGCAAGTCAAGCGTGCGGACAAGCCGACGATTTTGGTGATCAACAAGACGGACACGTTGGAAGACAAAGATATCTTGTTGCCACACATTGAGCAATTGATGTTGGAATATCCTTTTAAAGCGGTCGTGCCTATTTCTGCAAAAAGTGGCAAACAAGTGGATGTGCTTGAGCAAGCGATTAAAGATTTACTGCCTTTGGCTGATTTCTTTTATTTCCCGGAAGATGCGCTGAGTGATCGCGACGAGCGTTTTCGTGCGAGTGAAATCATCCGTGAAAAGCTGATGCGCACATTAGGTGAGGAACTTCCCTATGAAGTTCACGTCATGGTAGACAGCTTGAAGAAAGAAGAAAAGATTATTAATGTGAGTGCAACATTGCTCGTTGCGCGCGAAGGGCAGAAGGCCATTGTGATTGGTAAAGGCGGCGAGCGTTTAAAAAGCATTGGGATGGCGGCGCGTTTGGACATGGAAAAAATCTGGGGCAAGCCGGTGATGTTACGGTTATGGGTGAAGGTGAAAGAGCGTTGGGCGGACGATGAATCGCAGCTCAAGAAATGGGGATACGATGAATGAAGCCGCTTCACGGGCAGGAAGCCTATGTGCTTCATGCGCGTCCATACCGTGAAACGAGCGTCTTGGTGACGTGTTTTGTGGCGAATTTAGGGAAGATGAATTTATTGGCAAGGGGCGTGCGTACGGCACGTTCTCCGTTAAAAGCCTTGCTCCAACCGTTTATGCCGTTAATGATTTCGTTCCAAGGGCGGACTGATTTAAAGTTATTGACGCAGTGCGAGTTATATGGCGAGTGGAGTCCTTTAAAAGGCAGCAGTTTGGCGTGTGGGCTTTATTTGAATGAATTATTGTACGCGTTGCTGCCAAATGGTATTGAGCATGCGAGGCTGTTTGATTGTTATCAGCACACGTTGATGGCAATGTCGCGCGGGGAAGCGCAGGGCGCGGTCCTGAGGCTATTTGAGAAGCATTTATTGGATGAATTAGGTTATGCGCTACAATTAACGCATGACGTGGATGGTGCGCCGATCGAGCCGATGTTGCGATATAGCTATTTGCCGAAGTCGGGTGCGCGGCCACTGTTGCATGAAGCGGCACGCGGAATAGCGGGGAAGACCTTGCTGGATTTAGAGCGCGATGATTTGAGTGATCCGGTGAGTGCGTTGGAAGCGCAGCATTTATTGCGGCCTATGATTGAGCATTTGCTGGAAGGGAAGCCGATTCAATCAAGGGCAATTTGGGTGTGACAACGAGAAGATCTTCTGCCCCCTTAAAAGGGGGCGAAGAGAAATAAGGCGGTGGTTGTTTTAAGAAGCAAGGAGATACACACATGATCCTAGGCCTAGGCACTGATCTAGTAGACATCCGGCGGATAGCCCAGTGCTATGAACGATTCGGCACACGGTTTGTGAGCCGTATTTTATCGCCTGGCGAGCAAAGTGCATTTGCCAATCGCATGCATGATCCTGAAATATATTTAGCGAGCCGATTTGCGGCGAAAGAAGCGGTGGCGAAAGCATTGGGCCAGGGGTTCCGTGGTGGGTTATCGATGCGGGATTTAATCATTTTAACGAACGAGCTGGGGCAGCCTTACGTTGAATACGAAGGCATAGCACTCAACTTAATCCAGCAAAAGAAAGTCACCTCGACCCATTTAAGCATTTCGCATGAACGTCATTATGCGATGGCGGTAGTGGTATTGGGATCATAACGTAGTCCATATTGCTCTCTTGACATCCGTACGGCAATGCCGTACACTTAGAGGAGCTTATGCAGGAGGGGTTATGACAACCATTAGCGTTAATCAATTTCGAGACAAGCTCCGTTATTATGTTGATTTAGCAACAAAAAATCACGAGCCCGTGACGGTGACTCGTCGCAGTGGTGATGATTTTATTGTGATCAGTCTCGATGATTGGCAAAGTTTAGAAGAAACATTGTATGTCCTACAAAACCAATCTCTCATGAAACAAATTGAGGAGTCAGCTGAAACAAACAAAAAGAAGAAAGGGCGCCCGTTGTCTCAAGAGGAACAAGATGAGATCGATCATATTTGAAGGTAAAACCTGGGAGCGGTATGAATTGCTTCGTGATAAAGACAAACAGTTACATAAAAGCCTATGTCGAATTCTAAAGGAAATGCAGCGTAACAATCCTGCGGAAGGGATAGGCAAGCCAGAACCATTGAAACATCAGTTATCTGGTCTATGGTCACGTCGCTTATCATTAAAAGATCGCCTCATCTATCGCTTCGATGATAGTGCCATTTATATATATGCGATTGATGGGCATTATCAATGATAAGTCGTAGGGGCGAAACATCTTTCGCCCTCTATTGTAACCTTATAAAATCTGTACTACATTACAAGGGTCATACTGCCAAATTTAATAGTTGCTCATGTTAACAAGGAATGTCACATGAAGAAATTGCTCAAAGCTGCCTCAACGGTTGTTCTTATTCTTGCTGCCACTCAAGCCTATGCATCGAACATGCCTGGTTATTTTATGCTTGAAGTGGGGCCGTATTGGGCCTCAG
>JBIOEA010000004.1:0-91009 GCA_044445605.1 Gammaproteobacteria bacterium
GCAATGACTGCATGTATGCGTAAACTGCTCGTAATACTGAATGCCATGGTTCGCAAAAATTCTCCCTGGCAGGCCAATTTTGGAGAGCATCTCATGCAAAACAGTTGACATTCAACACAGTTGCTTAAAAGTGGGCGAAGACCCTCTCAACCAACTTCTCAATCCCTGACTGTACTTCACCGATCGACTTCGCCAACATATACGCGGGTACGCTCACGACTTTGTGAGCTTTATCCACCACGCATTCATTCACTGCCGCATTTTCGTGCACAGCCCCCATCTTTTCCAATGCTTGCGCCGTGGCTTTATCATTGCCAATGGTCACATGCACGCCAGGGCCGTAAATTTGGCTGATGAGTGTTGGCGCAATACAAATGAATCCAACCGGTTTTTTCGCCTGCGCAAAAGCACGGCAAAATGCCAACACAGAAGGATCAATCGTCATGTCCGTGTGCTTAAATGCAAAGTCAGATAAGTTTTTAGCCGCACCAAACCCACCGGGTAAAATCAAGGCATCAAATGAGGCAGGATCCACATCCTTTAATGACTTAATATTCCCGCGGGCAATGCGCGCAGCTTCGACTAATACACGACGGGTCTCAGGCATCTCTTCGCCTGTCAGGTGATTAATCACATGATGTTGTTCGATGTCAGGTGCGACGCATTGATAAGCCACTCCGGCTTTATCCAACGCCAATAACGTGCAGACCGCTTCGTGAATTTCAGAACCGTCATACACACCACATCCACTTAACAATACGGCACACTTTTTCATCGGTTACTCCTGATTCATTAATCCAATAATTGATGACTTTCCAACATCCCCTCTTCATCCACATTCGCAGTACTGAATGCTGTGGCTAAACCAGGATGTACGAAGTTCGCGATTTGCATGCGAGCATCAATCAGGTAGTTTATCGAAACAACCCCTATTGTCAAGTAAATCATCATTTTAAGAAACATTCTCGTTATCATGGGTCAATCTCCGTTTGGTTATATCGTTATATCTGCTAAGCGTAGATGAACGCTTGCTTTTTTCAACCTAACTTGTTTACACTATACCCCATGAATAGACACTTCCCAGAAACACGCTTGCGCCGCCTTCGCAGCCATGCTTTTAGCCGCCGATTGGTCCGCGAACACTCGCTAACCGTCGATGATCTTATCTACCCGATGTTTATCGTCCCCGGCCAAGGCATGAGCGAACCCATCCCGAGTATGCCCGGGGTTAACCGCCTCTCGCTCGACCATGTCTTGCACGAATTAACGTCAATCACCGCATTAGGCATCCCGGCCATTGCCCTATTCCCCGTCATTCCAGCTGACCAAAAGACCCCTAATGGGGAAGCCGCTTACGACCCAACAGGGTTGATCCCTACCGCGATTCGGGCGATTAAATCCGCATTCCCGGAGATGGGCGTCATCACGGATATCGCGCTGGACCCGTACACGACGCATGGCCAAGACGGTTTAATTAACGCTCAAGGCGAGATTTTAAACGACGAAACGAATGCCGCCCTCGTCCGGCTGGCCCTATGCCATGCCGAAGCAGGCGCCGATATGGTCGCCCCCTCCGATATGATGGATGGTCGCATTGGCGCCATTCGTCAAGCCTTCGAGGCCCATGGGTTCCATCACACTGGCATCCTCGCCTACAGCGCCAAATATGCCTCCCATTTTTATGGCCCCTTCCGTGATGCGGTCGGCTCAGCCCAAGCCCTCAAGGGTGCCAATAAACAAACCTATCAAATGGATCCGGCTAATGCCCTCGAAGCGTTACAAGAAATTGCCCTGGATTTGAACGAGGGCGCCGACATCGTCATGGTCAAACCCGGGCTGCCTTACCTTGATATCATTTACCGTGTCAAAGAAAAATTTGGCGTGCCCACCTTTGCCTATCAAGTCAGTGGTGAATACAGCATGTTAAAATTGGCCGCTGCCGCCGGTTTGTGTGATGAGAAAAAAACAGTTCTCGAAACATTGATCGCATTTAAACGCGCAGGCGCCGATGCAATTTTTACGTATTATGCCAAAGACGTTGCTGTGTGGTTACGTAATGTTTAATATCATTTTGTATCAACCTGAAATTCCACCCAATACGGGCAACGTCATTCGCCTTTGCGCCAATACGGGCGCACAATTGCATTTGATTGAACCACTGGGGTTTAAGATGGAAGACAGCGCCTTGCGCCGCGCTGGGTTGGATTATCACGAATGGGCGACCGTTAAAATATACCCGAATCTCGAAAGCTGTTTAGCCTCGTTGCAAACACGTGTCTTCGCACTCAGCACAAAAGGTGCAGTACGCTACGATACTATCGCTTTTCAACCGAATGATGCATTTCTGTTTGGGCCTGAAACGCGCGGACTACCTGAAGAAGTGCGCGCCCAATTCCCATGTTTATCCTTGCCCATGCAGCCACACTCAAGAAGTTTGAATTTATCAAACTCCGTGTCAGTGGTTCTTTTTGAAGCGTGGCGTCAATGTGGGTTTCAAAATATCATCTAATTGCATTTTCATTTCTTTCATTTCCATACCGTTATCTTCTGTATCAGCCAGCGATTTAAATCCTGTGTTTTGAATCGTGGGTGCATTACTTGGAAGTGGCTTCGATGTTAACAAGCCTACGTTCCTTTGAATATCCTTCACGACATCACTGATCTGTTTAGAAAGCTTTGGCTGCTCCAAATAACAACCAAGCATACAGCATAATAATCGGTTGATCTCAGCTTCATCATTTATATTAGGGAAGCCAAATGGGTTGGAAGTGATTACCAAGGCATCTCTAGCTTCGTTAATTTTATCTCGCATGACCGATGCATAATCCTTTTTCGGTGTCTTTTTTGGATCAGCAAGGGACGACAAAAATTGATGATCAAGCAAGGGTGATACTTGAGTAAAAAGGAAACTATCAGGTTTGACATTCATACGTGGTATTGCTTTGTTCGCTCCCTTAGCCAACGCTGTAATAGCGGCAAAATGTTTAAACATCAAATCTTCTGGCGAAATACCCTTTTGTTGTTTAGCATAAGTGGCATAGAATACGTTAAGATCCTTAGCGGGTTTATCTTGGATAAACGCCTTGTGCCACTCAACGAAGAAATTGTCTTCCTTTGGTATAGAAGGCAACTGGACATACGCAGGACCCGCCGCAATAAAAGGTGATTTCGTAGCAGATGATGTATTTTTAGGGGTAACGACAACTTTGCTTTTATCAGGTAATTTCCTCATGATTGCTCTATGAAATGCGTCATTGTTTTTATAATCAATATGATAACCTGAATATTGACAATCCATCAAAAACATTTTCTTTGCTGCGGCAACTTCAGCGCGTGGAATAGTTGCATCATGAAGAACGGTGCGTTCTCCGTCTTTCTTAACATCATGATCAAGTCCATTCAAAGCGATTTTGTCAAAAGATCGTGTGTCATTTTTAATCAAGCTTTCGTTAGAAACGTAAACACTTGTATAGAATTGACATAGATTTTCAGTTCTTGCAATAGAAAGTGACAGCTCATCTTTAAAGTCATCCATATTAGAATACAGTTTTCCACATAATGCTTTATTCGCATCCTTTAAGTACGAAATTAATTCCGTCACATCAGATAGAACTTTCGCTGAAAAAAACTTTTCCGCGCATACTGAATCCAAGAACAAAACAAATTTTTGACTGAGCTTATAAAATCGTTGAAAAAACTCTTCAATAGTTAACGGGGTCATCTCATCCGAATATATGTCATTTTCAATATCCAATTCGCTCACAAGCTTGAAAGCATCATCGTAGGTAAAATCTTTTTTCAAATCTATGAGTGAAACAATAATGTCTAAATACATATTTTTATAAAAATCAGAAGCTTCTGAATTTAAATTATCAAAACAGACTTTAGAAAGGTCTTTCAGTGTCTTTATATTTTCATTCGTTATGTTAGCTGCGATTCCTTCACAATTGGCTGAAAGAATATTTAAAAGATAAATCATAATATCCACATCAACCGTTTCATCTTGTGTATTTTTGTCTTTATCCTTTTTTTTCTTTTTCTTCTTTTTTGATACTGTCGTCGCTTCAACGGGTGAGCCATTATCAATATCTTCAAACTTTTCATCACATAGCATGAGTGCGTCAGCTTCGTTTTTTACAGGATCATTTTTTACTGCATCAATCTTGGCTGGTTCACTTTGTTGAGCCGGCACATTTAGATCGGCGATGATTTTTTTAACACTCGCAAGCTCAACCTGTTGCTTCTTCAACTCCTCATTTTCAACTCTTAATAATTTGTTTTCGGATTCTGCTTTAGACAATTTCAGCTCTAACAACGGAATATTTTTCCCAAAGGATTCAATTTGCTTTTTAAGATTTTCAATCTCTATCATTTTATCAGAGACCAATTTTTTCAGAATCTCATTCTCTTTGTAATTTATCTTGAGCAGCTCTGTCATTTCATTTTTTTTACTTTCTAACTCATTCACTTTACTCTTCATCGTAAAAAGATCAGATCTCATCTCATCCATTGATTTCTTGCTTTCTTTCTGTATGTTCGCTGCTTCTTGTGATTTTATTTCAGCTGCTTCAGCTCTCTCAGCCCTTGATTGCGCTTGAGAAACTTGCTCAGTTAATTCTTTGATTTTTAGGGCAGCCTGCGTTGCATCTGCCTGCATCTTCATCTGCATAGCATGCATTTGGTGCTGCATTGCAGATATCATTTCGTGCGCTCTAAACATGTCTTCCTGATGACGCGCTTCAGATGCTTCTATTTCTGAACCTTTATTTCTCAATTCGCTCTGAAGCATCATGATGGTTTGATAATCATTTTGTGCGATAGAACACTGCTGCTGTAGTTGGTTACTCAAGCTTGCCGCTTGTTTCTGCGACTGGAAATACTTATCCTCATAATTTTCATTGAACACATCTTTTTTTGCTCTCGCTTTAATTGCCTCAACATGAGCTTCTGCATTCTTCCTTTCAGGGAAACCCTTTTTATAATGATTATGCATACGATCAGTGATCAAGTTAATCAGATTTGCATGCTTCATTCTTTCATCTTCATTCGGATTGTTTTCAGCCTGCGCATAACCAAAAAAATCATTGAAAAACTTCGCCGTTTTAAACGCGAAATGCTTCTTCGCTTCAAATGGCTTGTACAGTGACTTGAAAACAAAGGTCAGTTTTTTAAATGCTAGGCCTTCTGGCGTGATATCTTGTTTTTTATGAAAGTCCGCATCGTACTTTCCAGCTTCTTTTGCTTCCTTTATGCGATCCGCATATATTCGTGCGCTGAAGGCAAGCTTATCCAAGTGGTAGCAAATAATTTCATGATTAAAAATAAATCTTCTAAAATCTTCCTTGTGAGTCGGTATCTCATCGGAATAACGCACATTTCCTTTAGTTTCAATGAAAACTTGAAAGTTACAAAACACTTCCAGACGTTCGACTATGCTATTGTCGTTACCCTCATTGTCTTCTAACGAAAAGAAATCTGTATTAATGTTGCCATTAACCTTTTCGCTATTAACTCCAAAAATCCCTATCAATTTCAACATTAAATTAGCTTTATGATTGTTATAAAGCGGTATCAGATGTTCAAATAGATGCGCATAAATATCTGTATCGGTGTCATCCAGTATCCCCGTTTGATGAACATGGGCATTAATGTATTGCCAGGGCGAGCTTCCGCCAATGTAAAACTTGAAAGGGATAGCTGGATTGCCCCGAATATTGGCCAGGGCGCTCTGCATGTTTAACTCAAACGTGACTGCCAAATGCAATCTTTCTTTGATGAAATCTGGTTTTTGGTTTTCTGGGCGAGGATCGGATAACCATAGATCTCTTATTTTATTAATATTCAACGGGTTAAATTGGTACATTGGGTATGGCGCCTCTAGTCATTAGCTAAATAACTTATTAAGGCAGTATCATACACTATTTGAGCAACAAAAGATAGCCGGCTAGGTTAGCCCTGTGGTTTATTTCGAGTGCCTGGACTTCTATTAGAGTCCTTTTCTGGAGAAGAGAACAGGAGCGGCCTGACACACCTTACCGCAGGAACTGCCACCAACTCATCGGTTAATGTGCGATCCAACGCATTTTTAAGGTGCTCGAGCCATGCGATGAAGACTTGCGCAGAGGGTTTTTCAGTTATCGCTGAAGGGTTATCCCAATGATGTGTAAATTCAATACGTGTATGTAAATCTTTGATTTTGATTTCCGCAAAAGACATGACATGTGTTTGAGGATCTTGTTGATAACGCATCGTGTATTCAATCGAAGGCTTTGTTGTAGCTACGTGATAACGGTGGTGATTCAGAAAAACCAAAAAGTCCGCAAAACGTTCAAATAAAATCATCTCTGTATTGAATGCTGCAGGAGCAATAAAAGTACTCGTTGCAGCGGCAGGATCTCTTTTGGCGCCGGTCACTTCTTCTTTAACAATACCCCAATGACCTGCGATCGCATGTGTGTATTCATGATGCGTGATAAGCTCTTTCGTTTTCAATTCATCGTAAATGCCCAGCATGGTCCGTGCGGCCTTCTCATCCGCACTTTCACCACCGTGAGAAAGGCGATTGTTAATCTTCTTACCTTTGACAGGAGCGCTTAATTGTTTATACGACAAGCGCGTCGTCACTTCGTGAATGGGTGATTCTGCCATAAAATCAAATATGCGTTTCCTGCCTGATAATTTGGGTTTCTCGAGCACTTCCATTTTGGATTTATGCCCGCCAGGCGTTATGATATCAACATGATCATGCCCTGGTTGATACACGCCCGACTTTTTGGGTGTTAAATATTTACTTTCTGCAACGTTTGTCAAAACACCTTTTTTCTGTTGCATTAGCCTTGGTGTCTTACCTGGCGATTCATGCGTAATCACGGTATGTTTTGTTGATTTCCAATCGTAACGGTATGGGTGTGATATCTTTTTGCTCATTGGGTGTACACGTTTATAGATGCGTGCTGCATTTTGAAAAATCTCTACTGATTTGATGTAACGCTCTATTGTTTTGGGGCGCATCGTGCCTTGCCGACGGAGGGCCTCGGGTTTCTTTCTTAAATCAATGGGTTTGTATTTTCTGTGCATTTCTATGGCGCCTAACTGACTTATACGTTACTTTCAAGTAAGTATACCGAGTTAATAGAAGAGCGTCAATGCTATTTGCTGCTTCTACCGACACCCTTATTGATGCGCTCTTGTTCCCGCTTCCAGTCTTTATCTTTATCGCTTTGGCGTTTATCGTGGAGTTTCTTACCCTTGGCGAGGGCTATTTCAAGTTTGGCGCGATTATCCTTAAAATACAAGGCAGTACCGATAATGGTATAACCTTGCCTTTCTTTGGCACGCAATAATTGAAGGATTTGGCGGCTATGCAGTAACAGCTTGCGAGAACGGTCTGGCTCTGGCTTGACGTGGGTAGAAACGTTAGCAAAAACAGGCACATGCATGTTCATGATATACGGTTCATTGTCTTTGAAGACCACAAAGGTATCCGTGATTTGAGCACGGCCATCGCGCAAGGACTTCACTTCCCAACCTTCGAGCACAAGCCCCGCCTCGAAACGTTCTTCGATATGGTATTCGTGCGATGCGCGTTTATTCAACGCTATTGTCTTGGTGCCCTTGGTTTTCATTGCTCGATTATAGGCCGTTTCTGCTGCTTTGAATAGATGATATACTTTGAACATCCCACGGAGCCCATCATGCAACGACTCTCAAAAACCGTTACCCTGCACTATACGCCTGAAGCCATGTATAAATTAGTAGCTGATATCCCGAGCTATCATTCGTTTCTTCCCTACTGCCAAGCCTCCAGCATGCATGCTAAAAGCGATTCCATTATCCAAGGGACGATTCAAGTCGGATATAAAGGCCTGCATTATAAACTCGTGACGTTGAATCAAATGGTCCCATTTAAACAAATCAATCTTAAATTTGTTGAAGGGCCTTTTAAAACCCTCAATGGCCGCTGGTCATTTAATCCTTTGCCTTCCGGCGGCTGCGAAGTGATGCTGCAATTGCAGTATGAATTTAAAAATTTCTTGTTGGCATTAATGCTCGATCGCATCATGGCCCCTGCGGTCGAAATGATTGTGAATCATTTTATTGCGCGTGCACGTGAAAAATATGGATCAGCACGCCAATGAATGTTTCTGTAGTTTATGCCTTACCTGAAAAACAATGTCTGTATGACGTGTCAGTGAAAGAGGGCGCGTGCGTGAATGATGCCATTTTGTTAAGCGGCATATTAACGCTGTTCCCTGCTTTATCATTGGAACACGTCGGCATTTATGGAAAAAAAGTGACCCTCGACACTGTTTTATCAGATGGCGATCGCGTTGAGATCTATCGGCCATTGATGGTGGACCCGAAAGAGGCGAGAAAAAAGCGAAGCGCAGAGTTAACTATCAGGTTCCCATAGGCACTTGAAATAGAAGTCGGGCGTCTATTTGTCGTTTAAGCTCCCATCATCATGAGCTCCTTACACCTATCTAACCACCACCTTGACATATAGAATACATGGTATTATAATACAATGTATTATAATACCATGTATTACGGTGTTTCTTGTAAGGATAGAGTGCAGTGAAAATCTACAAAACTCACGTTTTTGATAAGTGGATTAAAAAGGAAGGCATTACAAACAGCACTCTTCAAGAAGCTATTGATGAAATGTGCGATGGCATTATTGATGCCGATCTGGGCGGTGGTCTGGTTAAAAAGCGAATGGCTAAACCTGGGCACGGGAAACGTGGGAGCTATAGAATATTACTGGCCTTTAGAAGTAATTCTCGAGCAATTTTTCTCACCGGCTTTTCAAAAAGTGATATGGACAACATTACATCAGACGAAAAGGCTGTTTTCAAAAAACTCTGTACGATTTATTTAAATATGGACTGCAAAGAAATTGAAAGCATGTGCAAAGCGAAGAAACTCATCGAGGTGACCTATGAAAAAGACTAAATCGGCTAAATCCAGATTAATGCAAGAAGCACATCAAATGGCTGCGGATTTGTTTGAAGGTGGTGTTATCACGCTTTCAACAATGAACGAATTCGATGCACTGTGCTTAACGGAGACACATGAGTTATCTGCGTCTAAAATTAAGAAAATTAGGCTTACATCCGGCGTGAGTCAAGCTGTTTTTGCCAAAGTGCTCAATGTCAGCTCTGCTGCCATTAAGCAATGGGAGCGAGGCGAACGCAACCCATGTGGGCCCGCTCTTAAATTGCTGAATCTCGTCGAGGCCAAGGGCATTGCGGCAATCATTTAAATCTTGGAAAGATTGACAGATAGGAAGCGATAACATAGATTATCGTGGGCAATCCTCCCCTCTATTCGGAGCCACAGGTTTTTTTATATCATAATAAATCAGCATTGTTCAAGCCGCACGCATAATAGTGAGGGATGGAATCTGCGCGGCGAGGTTTTTATTGAACCGCGACATATCTACTCGAGTGAGCTCAAGCTGTTGGGGCGAACGACAAGTCGATGCCTGTTCAATGGTGAAATAAAGACCTTGCCGCGCAGATGACGGGCCCCCGAGCGGTTATATAGCGAAGATTGTGAAGAGGGCAAAAGATGTTTCGCCCCTACAAGAAAGTGCATCTGTACATTATGAATCTCGAGATCTGAAGGTTTACAAAATAACTTCCTAATGCTTGTTAAATGAAGAAATGATGTGGGAGCGGACATCCACTGCAGCAACTTCCGCTGTGAAACGCAACGGTTTGTTTGTCGTCGCTGATGAGATCATACTCCATCCTGAGGCAGATACAGGTGCGGAGACTGGTGCAAGCTTTGGCACAGACTCTGGCTTAGAGTTGGGTGCTGACAGGTGGGCTAGTTTTTGAGAGGCATGTTGCTTCATCATAGGATCTATTTCCTTGCCTGTATCAAGCAGCGCATGAGCAATTTCGATATAGCCCTGTTTAACGGCATAGCATAAGATGTGTTCATTCTCCACCGTATATAAATTAATGAAAACGCCTTCATAAGCTTCATAAGCGAGCAAACATTTGACAATCTCAGTGGAGCCCTGCATCACCGCAAGGGCCAGAGGCCTGTCACCATTACGGCTAGAGGCGCCAAGATTAATCTTCCCCTCTGCGAGGATATCCTTCACCAAAACCAGGTCCTTCATGACAACAGCATAATCTAACAAAAAATGACCTCGGTTCCACCTTGTTGGCGGGTAATGGACCTTAAGGGCGTGGATTAATTCATCTCTTTCGTTTGAAGGGATCTGATCCAGCATTATTTCTATAGATTTCCACTGGAGGAAAGCCTCGTTCATTACACCATGAGCATAATCACTGGCAATAAAATCGGGCCATTTGGCCTTATCCAAAGAATGCAGAAATTGACCTAGTCTTTTAGAGGTAGGATTGGTAATCATCATAAGATCTTCAGAAGGCCAAGGAGTGCTGCGATCAAGCCCCGTTTTTATCAAATCGTTTTTTTGCTCCTCCAAACTATATTCCTTGAAGCTTGGGTAAAAACTGATTTTAGGATAATAATTCCCGCTGGCCTCTTTTCCTTCTCGCTGACGACGCTTGACCACAGCCTCGTGAATATCGTAAGCACGGGACTGAGCCAGTAAACGAGAACCGATATTGTCAGTAAAAATCATGACTTGATAAGCATCATCATTTTCCAGCCATTGAATGCGAGCCATGACCTCGTTTTGGTTGGAAAGGCCTCTCTTCCCTATAGCAAGGGCCTCCTCGACTAAACTCTCTAAACTGGTATGATAAAAGTTATTATTCAGCATCGTGGAGATATATACCTCGACCTCCTTGCGAGTATGAGCGCGGTAAGGCCTGCTCACGGTTCCAGTATCATGCATCCCCATGCGCTGAATATAGGCCCCGGAAATGGGGATCGTAATCCCAACAAGACAGTTTGGTCTCTTATTGATTGCAAAAGGTTTCGGAAAATAGTTTTTCTCAGGATCAACGTAGGTTAGGGATTGTGCAGGTGTAGTGCGTGCTTTAATTTCTTTTGACCACAAAGGAATATGGTCTGGATCAGTTTTATCCACGGGAATAATTTCATAGTCTCTCTTTCCCTCAGCATCGGTCGGCCCAGACGAAGGGTGTAGCTCTCTCCATTCCCCCACCGCAGCTCGATAGTTTTATTCCCGCCTATCAGGGTAGGGATAAATACCGTATTCCAATAACAGTTGTCAT
The DNA here is from genome assembly GCA_044445605.1 of Gammaproteobacteria bacterium. Classification (GTDB taxonomy): domain Bacteria; phylum Pseudomonadota; class Gammaproteobacteria; order JABCZS01; family JABCZS01; genus CAWKDC01. The sequence continues at coordinate 11,184 of JBIOEA010000004.1, forward strand.
CGGCGCGGATGGTTTTAATGAAACAGGGTTCATGCATTCTAACTCACTGATATAGAAACAACAGAGGATTTTTCAAACGCTTCTTTAAAATGCTTCCGACACAATGAGATATATTTATCATTGCCGCCAATGCCCACTTGATCACCTGATTTCAACACATTGCCTTGTTCGTCCACACGTACCACATGATTGGCTTTTCTCGAGCAATGACAAATCGTTTTCACTTCAATCAATTCATCCGCCCAGATCAATAAATACGTGCTTCCCTCAAACGGCTCAGCCCGGAAATCATTGCGTAATCCATACGCTAAAACAGGAATGTTTAAACGATCAACCACTTCAGTCAACGCATACACCTGTGCTTTCGTCAAAAATTGCGCTTCATCCACAAACACACAACTTAACGGTGTTTTTTCATGTTGCGCTTTTGTCATGGCAAATAAGTCACTGCCTGCATCAAACCCCACAGCAGGGCTTTTTAATCCAATGCGAGAATGCACATGGCCCTCTTGATAGCGATCATCCACGCTGGGCGTGAAAATCATCGTATTCATCCCACGTTCTTGGTAGTTGTAATTGGATTGCAGCAACATCGTCGATTTGCCCGCATTCATCGTGGAATAATAAAAATATAACTTGGCCATGGCTCAAAACTCTCCGTCACGAAGCAACACATACACCGCACCGGTACCACCATCTTTCGGTTGTGCAGAACAATAGGCCAATACACACGCTGATTGCGGTAACCACTGATACACGCCATTCTTCAACACGGGCGGAGCATCATCTTTGCCCTTGCCATGTATCACATGTACACATCGGTAGTGGTTCGCTTGCGCTTTGGCTAAAAAAAGTGAAAATGCGCCGCGCGCAGTTTCTAATGTCATCCCGTGTAAATCGAGACTTGCTTCAATCGGGATTTGCCCCTTCTTTAAGCGACGTCGATCACGGTAAGGTAAACTAGGATCGCAAAAATCCAGCACCGTATTGCCTGAAACGGCAGGTGCGTTTGGACGATCATAATATCGTTTTAATGATAAGGTTGGAGGAGCAGGGCTCTTCTTGCGTGCCGGTGGTAAATGATCATCCGGTGCCTTCGAACCCTTACCCAGAGGTTTGACGCCTTGCATTGCTTGGCGGAAAAGCTCATCATCCGTGATAGGCGGTTTTCCACTCATACAATATTAGGCTTCCTCTTCTTCGTCTTCATCTTCATCAGAACCATCGTCTAATGCTTCGTAAAACGAATTCGCCCAGCTATCCACTAAATCCAATGGATCGCATTCCGTTTCTTCTGCCAATTCAATCAGTGCGTTTAATGTCAACATTTGACATACGCCTGAGAATGCCAGCGCGCCTTCAGATTTCAATAAACCATCCGCTGCGATCTGTGCTTGGATCATCGGCGTTACCGCTTCAGATACCTTCATCACCGCTTCCATAAATGGCTCGGATACTTCTTCCATATCCGCTGTTTCATCGATTTGTGTAGACATTATCTTTTCCCCTTGTTAGTTAAAAAAAACCCCGCTCACTGCGTTCGCTGACCCTTTAGCAGGGAGCGAAAAATCTCTTACAGATCTCCCCACTGCGACAAACAATCATCCAGTGCCTTGGACAAATCCTCACGTTCTTTCTGTACTTCACGAACCTCTTCAGGTGTCGCATCTGTATAGAAAGTCGGTGCTGCCATTTGTGCATCAAGAAGTGCTATCTTTTGCTCCAAATCTGCCATCTGCTTTTCAAGCTTGCCTGCGCCTTTATCCTTATTATTCGAACGGTTCCCGCCCGATTTCTTTTCCTTCGTCACAGGCGCTGCTGCCAGCGCAGTTGCATCACGTGTCAGGTAATCCTGGCCGCTAGCATCTAAATAATCATCATAGCCCGCCGTGATATCTTGTAAACCATTCGGCGTTAATACAATAATGCGCGTCGCCACTTGACGTACGAAATCACGATCATGGCTCACAAATAAGACAGTGCCATCAAATTTCACCAGACTTTCAGCCAAGGCTTCCACGGATTCAAGATCCAAATGGTTGGTGGGTTCATCCATGATCAGAACGTTAGGATCATGCATCATCCAATAGGCAGCCAATAACCGGGCAGCTTCACCCCCCGATATTTGCGAGATCTTTTTATGGACGTCGTCACCACTGAATAACATTTGCCCTAAATAATTACGTACTCTCGGACGTGCCAACGGCGGCGCACGCTCGGTTAGCCAATTCAACAACGTGGCATCTTCATTCAATTGTTCATGATGATCTTGTGCAAAATATCCAATGTGCGTTTCGTATCCCCAACGGTATTCACCCCCATCAGCCGGCAATAAGCCCATCACGATCTTCAGCAACGTCGATTTACCCAGACCGTTCGCACCGATGATCGCGACCTTTTCACCACGACCCAATTGGAACGAAACATTCCGCAACACCGCTTGATCGCCGTAATGCTTCGAAATACCATCCACTTCCAACACCACTTTGCCCGATGCACGTTGTGGCTTGAAATGAAAATACGGCGCCGTGCGGTTTGAGACCTTCACTTCCGTTAATTCAATCTTGTCAATTTGCTTCTGCTTCGACTTCGCTTGCTTCGCTTTACTGGCCTTCGCACTGAAACGATCCACGAAGGTTTGTAACTGCGCCACTTTCGAGTCTTGATGCTTGCGTGCGTGTTCTTGTTGCAAGGTCGTTTGCATCTTCGAAACCATGAATTGATCATAATTACCGTAGTAATCCGTGATCGTGTCGTAGTCAATGTCTAAAATGTGCGTCGCTACCGCGTTCAAAAAATGCTTATCATGCGATACGAAAATTAATATACCTTTGTATTCGAACTTTAAATATTCTTCAAGCCAATGGATCGACGTGATATCCAAATGGTTGGTCGGCTCATCCAGTAACATGATCTCAGGCTCTTGGAATAATACTTGTGCCAACAATACACGTAACTTGAAACCGCCCGATAACGCACTCATCTTCCCTTCATGCTTCTCGGGGGGCAAGCCCAAACCGGATAAAATCGCATGTGCCAAGCTTTCTGCTTCATAACCGCGATTCATCGCAATGGTTTCTTCGAGTTCGCCAAGACGGATCCCGTCAGCTTCAGTGAAATCTTCATGGGCCAATACTTTATCTTTTTCTTTAAAAGCAGCCCATAAATCGGCTTTGCCCGCGACAACCACATCCAGTAAACGCCAGTCCTCATATTGGAAGTGATCTTGCTTCAACATCCCAATTTGCGCGTTTTGAGGTACGTCAATTTCGCCTTCACTCGCCTTTTCAACACCGGCAATCACCCGCAATGCGCTCGATTTGCCTGCCCCGTTTTTACCAGTGATACCGTATCGCTCCTCCGAGTGACACAACAAGGTCGCGCCCGTGAATAAGCTTTGGGGGCCATAGCGGAGGCCGAGATTTTGGGTGGCTAGCATCATGATTAGGTTACGTCTTCATATTCTGAGGTTTAAGGTAAACGGATTATATAGATTAACCTGAGGAAGGGCAAATAATATTTGCCCCTACAACCTATTACCTGCCGCCTTCCTATCTTCTTTGGCCGTGTGGCACGGATGATTCCTGTATGTTCGTATATTCCATCAGATTATTATTAACCGGCGAACCTCGCCACTTATTCACGACCGCAGGCGCAGCACCCAATCCCGCGGCAAATGCACCGGCTAATGCTGCGAGTATTCCCAGCGTGATTTTACCTGCATCAGGGTGAGGATTCCCAAGCAAAAAGCCTGAAATCATGGCAAAAAATACAACCGACACACCCAAATACAATCTCGATTCATTATAAGGGTTCGAGGATACCGAATATCCACTTGCAGTATCATCTAGATGAATTTCATGCATGCTCGTTTGTCTGTGATTCTTCCAGCCAATGGCCTCAGACATTTTATCGGAGCCCCGTACCAGCGAGAGTGCGGCTACCATCAGAGGTGCTATAAAGAATACGCCCTCCGATCCAAAACTTGCTGGAATCAATAAGTTCTCACGCTTATCCCCTACTACGATCCAGGCGATCATCCGGATCAACATCAAAGCGCACACGGTATATCCAGCACGTTGCCCCCACGTGGCGGCCTTTTCTAATCTTTCTTCAGCGATTCTTGCTGGTGCTGCCATAATCTACCTCATCAACGTTAAGAGTATATTAGGGGCATTCTCGCATATCAAAGGGTGAATATCAATGTATAATGCGCTTCTGACTACAAGGAGTGCCATGTCTAAACTTAACCGCCCCCAACAAGATGCTATCGCCTGTGTCGATGACCCTTTGCTCGTTCTTGCTGGCGCTGGCAGCGGTAAAACCCGGGTTATCACCCATAAAATCGCCCATCTCCTTGATCTTGGGTACAAACCCTCTCAAATCTACGCCGTGACATTCACGCATAAAGCCGCTCAAGAAATGAAATCCCGCCTAGGGAATGTCCTCAAAAAAACAACGCGCGGCATCAATGTCTCCACCTTCCATCACTTGGGGCTGCGCTTTGTGCGCGAACATGCCGAGCACTTCGGCCTCAACCCCCGTTTCAGCATCTTTGACCAGGAAGACGGCCAAAGCCTCTTACGTGATATCGCCGGTACCGCCTCCGTCAGCGATGACCTAGGCCATCTTCAGCACTTCATCAGCCAATGGAAAAATGGACTCGTGCCGCCCGTCAAAGCACTCGAACTCGCCGAAACAGGCCTCGAGACCCAAGCGGCTATGCTCTATGAAACCTATGAGCGCCACTTGCGCGCTTATAATGGTGTCGATTTCGACGACCTCATTAAACTCCCCGTTGAATTGCTCCGCCGTGACCCTGATGTTCGCGCATTATGGCAAAACCGCATTCGCTATTTGCTCGTCGATGAATACCAAGATACGAATATCGCTCAATACGACCTCGTTAAATTGCTGGTCGGCCCTACCGGCCGCTTCACCGTCGTGGGCGATGATGATCAATCCATTTATGCCTGGCGCGGCGCTCGCCCCGATAATTTGAAAAAATTGCCGGAAGACTTCCCCCGTTTGCAAGTGATTAAACTCGAACAAAATTATCGCTCCACGCAAACCATTTTGGATGCCGCCAACCAAGTCATCGCCAATAACCCCCACGTGTTTGAAAAGAAATTGTGGAGCAGCATGGGCCGTGGCGATCGCATTCGTGTCATGCCCACCCGCGATGAAGAAGATGAAGCGCGCCAAGTCGTGATGGATATTATCCGCCATCGCTTGCAAAGCAATCAGCCTTTCGAAGATTATGCTTTGCTCTATCGCGGCAATCATCAATCACGGCCATTTGAAAAAATGATGCGCGAATATCAAATTCCCTATAAAATTTCCGGCGGCCAATCGTTCTTTGCACGCTCAGAAGTGAAAGACATTATGTCTTATTTAAAACTCATGGTGAACCCACTCGATGATTGCGCTTTCTTGCGTATCGTCAACACCCCCAAACGGGATGTCGGCCCGCAAACATTAGAAAAATTAGCAAACTATGCGCAAATGCGTAAAAAAAGTTTGTTGCATGCAAGCTTGGAATTAGGTTTATCAGAACATCTCCCTGCACGTTCGATCGAAGCGGTACAACGCTTTTCTAATTGGCTGATTTTGAATGCCGATAATGCAACCCGTGGCGATACTCTCGGCGTGATCAAAGACATGATTGCAGCGATCGATTATGAAACCTATTTATACGATACGCAAAATACACCGAAAGCAGCCGAACAACGCATGGAAAATGTATGGGAACTTGTTAATTGGATCGGGCGCATGCTCGAAGCTGATCCAACCCCCACGTTCGATGAATTGGTCGCTAAATTATCGTTGTATGATTTGCTCGAGCGGCAAGAAGATAATAAAGTTCTCGACCGTGTTCAACTCATGACCTTACATGCAGCGAAAGGATTGGAGTTCCCGAACGTATATTTAGTCGGCATGGAAGAAGAGTTATTACCGCACCGTACGGCACTGGAAGAAGATTCCTTAGAAGAAGAACGCCGATTAGCGTATGTGGGCATCACACGGGCCAAGTTGCGCCTCACCTTGACCTTCTGTAAAGAACGTCGTCGCAAAGGTGAGGCACAAAGCATCGAGCCCAGTCGCTTCCTGAACGAAATTGATGCGGCACTCCTCGACTGGCCCGGAAAAGATGGCCAAACCCGCAATGTCGAAGGTGCGCGATCGCATATCGATCAATTACGCAACTTATTGTCCACATCTTCTGGCATGCCCACCACTAGTGCGGATCTGCCAAACACATGAACGCCTGGGGCACCTTCTAGCCCCATTTCCTTGCGCTCTACCCCGTGATGGTAGCCGCAAGCAATATAATAAGCACGTCCGACGCGTAGACCATGAGGATGGGCCCCGTCAGGTAGCTCTAACTTTAAATTAAGGATGTCATCTAATTTATAATTTGCTTTTGCTGCGGCTAGAAATACACCGCTGTAAAAATCCGCCTCCTGCTCAGCCCTTTCAGGATCAATCTCAATTGGCTTTATCCAATGTGGATTCGCGACGTGTCCTAATGCTAAATGCCCCCATTCGTGAGCCAAGGTTTGTGCAATATCAATGACAGGTTTGTTAAGCATGCTGTAATCAAGCACAATATCACCGCCCACGGTTGCAATACCGCGGTGGGGATGTGAGCCGAAACTAACATAAAACTCGCACCCAGAAAAGGCTTTCAATTGCTGAACAATCAATCGTACTTTCGGCACCAATTCCTTGTATGATGCCTCCCCTATCTTGGCATCCTCAAGATCCCTGGCCTCCATCTCTTCCAGTGTTAACCGACGAGGTGAGAGCTGTTCAGCACGACAAACCACATAATTAAATACCGTTAAATTGGTACACATCTTAACCTCCTACCACAAAACAATCACCTTCTTCGGGCGATCATTTGAGCATAGGAGGTGTTAGGTGGCTGGTCAAATAAGGCGCGTCTATTGCCCCTATTAATTCAAACCTTCCAAGGAATTACTTCACCTGGCTAATCATGTGTTCAACAGCAGATCGAATTTCATTATCACTACAAGTGGGGCAAAGGCCCTTCGCAGGCATGGCGTTGTAACCTTTGATAGCATGTTGAACCAAGGTTTCTTCGCCCTCAGCAATACGTTGAGCCCACAGGGCCTTGACGCCGATCTTCGGTGCGCCGGCAGCGCCCGTATCATGGCAAGCGGCACAGCTGGCTTTATAACGGTCTTCCCCGGACATGGCCGCGGCAGCTACCGGTGCAGCAGAACCACCGGCTACATCAACTTGGCCGACAGGTGCCGTATTTTGACGAATCAATGCGTCACGCGTCGCGGCTGTGTCCGCATGAGATGCAGATACCGCGCAGACAAACATGAGCCCACTGATAAAACCGACTTTTACCCAATCTACAAACATCTCTGCCTCCTGAGTCAGGCGTGCATTATACTGCAGCCTCCCGCATTTTGGAACCCGTTACTATACACCTATATATAGATATACAGAAAAATGGTGCGCCCGAGAGGAGTCGAACCTCCGACCTTTGGTTTCGGAAACCAACACTCTATCCAGCTGAGCTACGGGCACGTGCGCACATGATACCTCGTCCCATGGAAAAAACACAAGCGGAAAAATACGCCAGCCCACCAAAAAGCATAACAGTGGTATAATCCCCCGAACCGTTAAACCGAGGCATAGCTTATTATGGCGAAGGATCGTTTTCTCTACCGTTTCAGTACAGCCATTCTCTTGGTCGTCATTAGCCCCATGGCAAGCGCTCAGGATTTGCTCGAAACGTACATGCAAGCGCTTGAAAAAGATGCCTTGTTAAAACGCTCGCTCGCCCAACGTGACGCAAATCGAACAGCCGCGCCCGCTGCATTAGCCAATATGCTCCCTAACGTGAATATCATCGCGAACTCGAATACCAACAACCCCATCGCGACCGCTGATCAATATTTCGAACCCGGCACCGCGCTCGGCAACCCGCTCGTCCGCGACCACGGCTACCTGATTAATGCCACCCAAAACCTCATCGATGTCGGCAGCTGGTTCACCTTGAAACAAGCCGGCCACATCGTCGACCAAGCGGATGCTACCTATACCTACGCAGAACAAACACTTATTTTGCGAACCGCAGAGGCGTATTTCGAAGTCCTTGATGCCGTGGATAATCTTTCGTTTGCACAAGCAGAAAAAAATGCGCTGGCTGAAGAACTGAATCAAACACAAGAAAAATTTAACGTCGGGCTGGTGGCCATCACCGATTTGAACGATTTCCGCTCGCGGTTCGATGATAGCGTCTCTCGCGAAATCCAAGCACTCAATAATCTGGATGACTCCAAAGAACGTTTACGGATCATTACCGGCGATGTGATTGATGTATTGTCTCCGCTGAAAGATACGATCCCATTAAACACACCGGATCCCACTAACATTGATACGTGGCAGGAATATGCACAAGAAAACAATCCATTACTAGCCTCCACACGATTTGACATGGAAGCAAAACGTTCTGCCGTCGAAGTACAACGTGCGCAACATTATCCGACCATCAACGTGCAAGGCAGCTACGGAGCAGATAAAACCGGATTGGTGACCAATCCTGGCGACGTCTCGGATCTTGGCTGGCAATTACTCTTCCAAGCACAAATGAATTTGTATGCCGGCGGTGGTATTCAGGCGAGTGTCAACAAAGCACAATACACTTTTGAAGATGCACGCTATGCATTCGAAGAAGCACGTCGTGAAACCATCAGTAATACTCGCATTGCCTATCGTGGGGTGCTCACGGCCATTAGCCAAGTGAATGCACTGCGCCAAGCGGTGATTTCCGCGCAAAGCGCGCTCGATGCCAACCAAGCATCCTATGATGTCGGCGCAAAAACATCCATCGACGTGCTGAACAGCTTATCGAACCTCTATAATCAGCAACGCAATTTTGCCGCAGCACGGTATGCTTATATCATTAATGTGTTGAGCTTAAAACAAGCCGCAGGTAATTTATCGCTGACTGATGTTGAGCTCGTCAATACCTGGCTGTCTCAAAACCCAGTCACACCGGGCAGCCATAAAGCACTCAATGTGCCTTTCACGCAGCAGCCTGAAGCACCAGAAATGAATAGCAACATCAAGATGCCTGTCACAGCAGTACAACCGCCCAAAGCGCCTGTAGCTGAAAAACCAGTGATACCAGGCCCCGAAGAAACAACCACACCCAGTACCCCACCGCCGCCGAGTTTATGATGCAGTCTATTTTATCGATTCAATCACACGTGGCTTATGGTTATGTTGGCAACCGAGCGGCGGTATTTCCTTTGCAGCGCTTAGGGTTCGATGTCACAGCGATTAATACCGTGCAATTTTCAAATCATTCCGGTTATGGCAGCTTAAAAGGCGATGTGTTCAGTGCAGAACATTTACGCAGTCTGATCGATGGTATTCGTGAGCGCGGGGTATTCCCAACCCTCAATGCTGTATTATCTGGGTACATGGGAGATGCCTCGTTAGGAAGCCTTATTATTGAGGTCGTTCAAGAATTAAAAAGCATCACCCCTTCGCTGATTTACTGCTGTGATCCCGTGATTGGCGATGTGGGGCGCGGGGTATTTGTGCGCCCAGGCATTGGGGAATATTTCCGTGATCATGTCGTACCTGTGGCAGATGTGCTAACACCGAATCAGTTTGAATTGAACTTTTTAACCGGCATTGAGATCGCATCACAAGCGGATGCATTGCGTGCGTGTGAAGTGTTGCGTGCACGTGGGCCGCATACCATTCTTGTGACGAGTTTAGTATTACCGGATACGCCCGCACATAAAATTCAAATGCTGTTGAGCACATCAAACGGCACGTGGCTCATCGAAACACCACGTTTTGATATTGTCCCCGCACCTACCGGTGCCGGAGACATGACTGCCGCATTATTTTTAGGGCATCTCTTGATGCATGAATCGCCTGCCGTTGCTTTAGAAAAAATGGCGGCCTCCGTTTATGGGATCTTTGAAAGGACGTTTAAAACCCATTCGCGTGAGCTTCAACTGATACCCGCTCAGGAAGAAATCGTTTCACCGACACATGTGTTTTCAGCGAAGAAGATTATTTAAAATCAATAGGTTAGAAACGATATATTGAAGTATATTTATCAAGCAATTTATCCCTTTAAAAGGGAATATTCACATATAAAGTATACTTAGAATCTCAGAAATTACTATTCTATATGCTATAATTCCCTTATTAAGGGACAATTTACATATGAAATATACTGAACAACCCTATACTGGCCTAGGACATTTGGAAAAACTCCGTCTTTCGGCGCTGTTGCGCGATACCCAGGGAACAGCCTCGGTTGAGGAGGCCGCTCGGATTTGGGATGTGCCTAGATCGCGTGCAGCGAAATTACTTTCTTTGTACACGAGGAAAGGCTGGCTTATGCGCATTTCACAAGGGATATACATTTCAGTACCCATTACATCAGCTAGATCAATCGTCGTACCAGAAGATCCGCTGGTTATTGCGCAAAAACTATATACTCCTTGTTATATTGCAGGATGGAGTGCGGCAGAATATTGGGACATGACAGAACAAATTTTCCGCACAGTAGTTGTGGTAACACAAAAACAACAAAGAAACTATCGTCCAACCATTGCTGGAACTCATTATTTATTGCATGTTACCAAACCTTCGCGGTTTTTTGGCTTAAGCACACAATGGTCAAACAATATTAAAATCCAAATATCTGATCCAACACGCACAGTGATTGATTTAATGCTAAATCCTGATATTGGCGGTGGCATTCAATCATCAACCGATATTTTTAAAACCTACATGCAATCAAAAGAAAAATCTATCGAAAAGCTGGTAGAATATCTTGGGCTATTAAATGTTGGGTCGGCCTACAAACGCATCGGTTTTTTGACTGAAAAGTTTTTTCCTAATGAGAAAATATTAATTGAAATATGTAAAAAGAGCCTATCATCAGGGAATGCAAAATTAGATGTCAAGATGGCTTGCCCTTTCTTAATAACAAAATGGCGATTGTGGGTTCCTGAAAATTGGAAGTAAAAAATGATTCTAAAAAATGAAATAATGGAAAAAGCTTTGCAATTTGGACTATCTCCAAATATTGTTGAAAAAGACTATATATTAAGCTGGATATTAGCTGGAATCTCTGTGCACTCTGCATTTAATAGCAGCTGGATATTTAAGGGTGGAACTTGTCTTAAAAAATGTTATTTTGAAATGTACAGGTTCAGTGAAGATTTAGATTATACACTGCTTGATCATTCCCAGCTAAATGCTTCATTTTTGACCCCTGAATTCGAACATATTAACAAATGGATTTATGAGCAAACTGGTATTCAAATCACTGAGATCAGTTTTGAGGAATATCTTAACCCTAAAGGAAATCTTTCGATTGAAGGAAAACTTGGATACATTGGTCCGATGCAGCGAAAAGGGAACACTCCTAAAATAAAACTTGATTTAACCTGCGATGAGTTACTTGTGTTCCCGCCTGAAAAAAGAATAGTTTATCATTCGTATTCTGATATTCCTAAGGGCGATTTGAAAATCGAGACATATTGTCTAGAAGAAATTTTTTCAGAAAAACTCAGGGCATTAATGCAACGTTTACGCCCGCGTGACTTATATGATGTCATCAATTTGCATAATGATCCAAGGTTTTCACCCGATCAAAAAAAGGTACGTGAAGCACTCAAGAAGAAATGTGCATTTAAGGACTTGACGCCACTTACTTTTGAGGAATTTGATAGAATGCCTGAAAAACAAGATCTTATCAGTGGCTGGGATGAAATGTTATCTCATCAAGTTTCGAATCTTCCTCATTACCAAGATTATTGGAACCAACTACCAAATGTTTTAACTTGGGTTTATTCAACTTGATGAAAGCTAAAGATTTTTCACTCCACAATCAGGACGCTCCATGGGGCGCACCTGTGAAATAACAAGAATTAGTGGGCGAAGAATGTTCCAGCCCTACCATCCTTTCTCATCGTTGCGGCAGCCGTTGCTTCATGTTTTTCTTTATGGGAAGCCCAGCGAAATACCACCTGATTAACCGTCGCCTTAGGGCCGGGGGCATGTCTCATGAGCTTGTCACCCCAATCCCGTTTCATTTTCTGAACAAGCCCAGGGTTGCTTTTACGTGTAATAATCTCATCGATTGCCGCCCATGATTTATTCATTGTTTCTGCATGATGCGTGGGGTTATCATCAAACTTCATTTCAGAAAAGCAATTTATCAAGTGCATACAAACCATATTTACTGTCGAGTTACGCATACGGGTAGATAAGGCAATGTTCATTTCGCCTGTCTGCCGATCGTGATCGAGCATCATATTTCTTCTTGATACTAAAAACTGCATCAGCTCCGTCAGTTGCGCGTATCGAATTTCGAACACGTTAACAGGTGTTGTCCGCATAAAAACTAAATTTCCTACATAAGCACTATCAGGATGATCCGGTCTACCGAATCTATTATCCAAACACAATGCGTATTCTTGCTCGTAGGTATGATGACCATGTGAATTGATAATACTTGGATTTTTAGGTCTGTCTTGCTCTTCCTCATCGATATCATCACGATTCCATAATGCATAGTGAACAGGATTAGCAGTAGGGTCAATTCCATTTCCGTTGCTCTGTCTCTTATTCATGTATTCTTTGTTTACATTAATAAGATCAGTGAGTTCGTTTTTATCCGCGCAATTACGCACCACTAAATTAATAATATCCACTAATGCTTTTGAATCTGCCTCTGAAATCATCGCATGGGGATCGTTATTTAATCGATCGCACAACGTTACCAATGAAATGATGACTTCTGGTGACATATAATCTCCATATGTATCAAGCAAACCATTCGCCATCAACAATACATGCCTTTCATCTAAATGAGCATGACTGTGCAATATAAATTGACCTTCTTCATTGTAATCATAGGATAACAATTTGAGTGTCTGCTTGTATTTGTCATATAAGCTTTTCAGTTGATCCATTTGGACAACACCCAGCTCGACCAATTCATCCAATCTCCTGAGTGACTCGGCTTGACCTTCAGACAACTGTTCCCAAATCTCTACTCTTTCTCCCTGAAGTTTTGCTTCCATCCACTGAATAAATAAACTATCGTGATTAGACAATATGATTTCAACATTGGCGCCCCCATCCACTAATTTCCCAATGAGATGCAGTGTAAAAAAATCACTTGCGCCCCTATCGCTTAACATGTCGCCCAATCCTCGAAAATTTGCGCCCCGCGTTACCATGATGCTAGGTAAAACATCTTGATAAAAAGCATTGGCGGCACTGATACGCAAAGATAGTTCGTCGCTTTGCGCATCCTCATACAGCTGCACAAAAAGCAGATAGGAATCTCTTGACACATGCACAATATCTTCAAGATGAATGAATTTAAGTAATTTCAAAGCATTACCATGCAAGTCACCCATCGTTACCCACAAATTAACACCGGGAACCCCAATAGATGGCTCTATGCTGTTTTGTTTTGTGGAATATAATCTTAAGTCTAACGCTTCAAATTCATGAACACCTAGCATGACCTACCTCCTATGCTGATCAAGTAAGTATATGCCATAATTCCAACTTAGCCAGCCGGACGTTATTATGTAACTTATTGATTATTAGGGGTGCTTGCGTTAATCGGGTCTATTAGAAAGAATTATAACCCAATATCTTTTCTGTAAAAGCCATCTTCGACATGAATACTTTTCAGTGCTTCATAGGCACGTTGAGCAGCTTCATGTTTCGTGTTTCCTAAGGCGGTCACGCATAGTACGCGGCCACCACTGGTGCGCAGTTGGCCGTCGTGCATCGTTGTGCCTGCGTGATACACGCGTATATCTGGCGTATCTTTCGTCAACGTGATCGCCTTACCTACTTCAGGCTTGTCAGGGTAACCTTTGGATGCAACAACCACACCCACTGCCGTGCGTGGATCCCAGTCCCACTTCTCTTGCGCTAATCGGCCTTCACACGCCGCTAAACAATGCGCCGTGAAATCCGATGTTAAGCGCGTTAATAACGGCTGGGTTTCAGGATCGCCTAGGCGGCAATTGAACTCTAATACAAATGGCTTATCGTTTGCATCCAACATGATGCCGGCATATAAAAAACCGGTGTATGGCGTGCCTGCATCACGCAATGCGTTCAACGTAGGATGTATCACCGTGCGCATGATTTCATCATGCAATGCATCACTCACCTTGTCCGCCGGGGAAAATGCACCCATCCCGCCCGTGTTCGGGCCTTTATCACCATCATCACGGCGTTTGTGATCTTGTGACGTCGCCAATGGCACAACGTCTTTTCCATCACTCATCACAATGAAACTTAATTCGCGGCCCGCTAAAAATGCTTCGATGACCACACGCTTCGAGGCATCCCCCAATGAATGGTCCGTTAAAAAAGATTTCAACGTGTCTCGCGCTTCTTCATGCGTTTGTGCAATCACCACGCCTTTGCCCGCCGCTAAACCATCCGCTTTGATCACGATCGGTAATGCATGCTTCTCAATGTATGCCAGTGCCGGTGCCAATGTATCAAATGTTTCATAGCCCGCCGTTGGAATATTGTTTTTCTTCAGGAATGCTTTGCAATACGCCTTCGAGCCCTCTAATTGTGCACAGATTTGCGTCGGCCCAAAACAAAGAAGATTGTTTTCACGGAAACGATCCACAATACCTAAAACCAATGGCGCTTCAGGACCCACAATTGTTAAATCAACACGGTTATCCATCGCAAAAGCAAGTAAGGCATTGATATCCGTCGCCTGGATGTCCACGTTTTGAACCCGGGGTGCGCCCATCGCAGTACCACCATTGCCCGGCGCTACATAAACCTGCGTTACTAATGACGATTCAGCCACCGTCGAAGCCATCGCGTGCTCGCGTCCGCCATTACCGATGATGAGTACGTGCATGATGCCCCTACAATTAAATTAATGATAAAAATGACGTATGCCCGTGAATACCATCGCCATCCCATGTGCATCCGCACTCGCAATCACTTGCGCGTCACGTACCGATCCGCCCGGCTGAATGATCGCTTTCACACCCGCGTTCGCGGCCATCACAATGCTGTCTGGAAAGGGGAAAAAGGCATCGCTTGCCATCACCGCGTGCTTGCCCGCTTCAAATGTGTGCGCTTTTGCAATCGCAATCTCAACCGATGCCACGCGTGCGGTTTGACCCGCACCAATCCCTAACGTTTGCCCGTCCTTCGCCAACACAATCGCGTTCGACTTCACGTACTTCACAATGTGCCAGGCAAACCGTAAATCAATCCATTCCTGCTCCGTCGGCTGACGCGCTGTCACCACCTTCATCGCCAATGCTTCATCATCACGATCCGCCGTCTGAACCAATAATCCACCTTGAATCGAACGCATCACCCACGGGCTCTGTTTCATCCCCATGTCTACCGTGATCACGCGCAAATTCGGCTTCGTCTCTAAATGAATCAACGCCCGCGGTTCGACCGCCGGGCAAATAATCACTTCCACAAATTGTTGCTCGATTAAACGGCGTGCTGTCAATTCATCCAAAGGACGATTAAAAGCAATAATCCCGCCAAATGCCGCTTGAGGATCACTCTCGTACGCTTTTTCATATGCTACTTCGAGCGTTGGGGCAATCGCAACACCACAAGGGTTCGCGTGCTTGATGATCGCACAGGCAGGTTCTTCAAACGAACGAATGCATGCCAATGCCGCATCCGCATCGACCCAGTTGTTGTACGACAAGGGCTTGCCTTGCAATAACGTTGCTGCCGCCAAACCTTCTAATGCACCCTTGGGGGCATAAAGCGCCGCTGATTGATGTGGGTTTTCGCCATAACGTAACACCGAGAGACGATCCAATGATAAGGTCATGCGCTCAGGTAAGGCTGTTTCAACCGCTGGTTGGGTACTTAAAAATGCATGGATCGCCGTATCGTATCGCGCCGTTAATCCGAAAGCCTCTGCCGCCCAAGCTTTGCGCTGTTCTAATGTGATCCCGCCCGCGTCAATAGCGTCGAGGCATTCATCGTATAAGCCAGGCGAGGCCAATACCGCAACATGTTCATGATTCTTCGCCGCTGCACGTACCATCGCCGGGCCACCAATATCAATGTTCTCAATACTGGCTTCATGTTCAAATGGGTAAAAGTTAACAACCACTAAATCAATCTTCGGAATTCCATGTTCCTGCATCACCGCATCATCAATGCCAGAACGACCCAAAATCCCACCATGAACCCGTGGATGCAACGTCTTCACACGGCCATCCATGATTTCAGGGAAACCCGTTAGGTCCTCTACCAACATCACCGGTAACCCCGCCGCCGCAAGCGCTGCCGCCGTTCCGCCCGATGACAAAAGCTCAACACCTAACGCTACGAGCGTGCGCGCGAATGGCACAAGCCCCGTTTTGTCTGAAACACTCAGAAGGGCTCGTTTTGGAATCATGCTCATGGTACTACCTATGTATCGAGAAAAGGGCGAAAGATGTTTCGCCCCTACAAGAAAATCCCCCGCCTCGGAATACTCGGCTGCCCCCTTTACAAAGGGGGCATAAGACATAGAAAGGCGAAACATCTTTCGCCTCTACAGCATTCCGAATTGCTCTAACTTCTTGCGCAGCGTACCACGGCTCAAGCCCAATAATCTAGCGGCCAATGATTGATTGCCGCCCGTAATGCGCATCACCGTCAATAACAATGGCTCTTCCACCTCTGCAATCACAATATCATATAAGTTCGTCACTTCTTGCCCATCTAAGTGGGTAAAATAACGTTCAATGGAAGCCTTTACACTGTCCCGCAATGGGGTGCTTTGTTCCGTAGACACTACATCTGTACTTTTTTGGGACAACGAATACAAGGAGCTGTTCATATTTCTATCAACCTGTTCAAAAAATGACCAATACTGTTTAAAAATTAACCACAATAAAACGCCTGTCGCCGACAATCCTTGACGGTTATACGGGGTACTGAATGACTTATTTTACTGCTTTTGGCATGTGGCCTTTCACTCGGGGTAAGAATTATATTAATCCACTTTTCTCAAACTGCCAAGGGGGTTTTGAAAAATGTTTGTAAATATTTTGTGCAATACCATTTAAATCGAGCGAATGATAATGCGAAGCCAACCTTCATCATTCGTTACCTCAAGGATGTCGCAATCGCTGTAACCTTCTCGCAATAATGCTTCTTGATTGGCTAACACACCGGATAACACGAGCAGGCCACCGGGCTTGACCAACGCTTTCAATGTGTCGTGCAACATCAACAATGGTTCCAAAATAATATTGGCCAACACCACGTCCGCTTGAATCGGGTCATATGCATTTGGCAAAGCTAAGTCAATCACTTCTTCACAATGATTTTTGATCGCATTGTCGCGCGTCGCCGTCAATGCTTGAGGATCATGATCAATCGCTAACACGTGTGCCGCACCTAACTTCGCCGCAGCTACCGCTAAAATGCCCGATCCACATCCAAAATCGACGATCGTTTTACCCGCACAATCGTAACCATCCAAGAACGTTAACATCAACCGCGTCGTTGGGTGCGTGCCTGTTCCAAATGCAAGCCCAGGATCTAACATGATAATGCGCCCGCTCGGCTGCTCACCTTCCCAGGTGCTCGGGACAACCCATAACGATTCACCAAATTGCATCGGCTTGACGTGAGCTAAACATACGCGCTCCCATACTTGATCCGCAATATGCTCAACCTCGCTCTCAACACCCGGTAATAATGCCGCCAACGCCTTCTGAGGCGCCTCCAGCGAAGCGTCTGCTTCGAAAAGTGCCGTTACATGCGCTTCTTCCCATAACGGTAATTCGTTCGGGCCAGGCTCTAGTAAAGGTTCGTCTTGCGCGTCCATCAACGTAATGCTCACCGCACCTAATGCAATGAGTGTGTCAGATACTTCTTCAATGAGCGCACGCGGTACGGCGATGCGTAATGACTGCCAGGGCATAATGTTTTTACTCCAAAATCATTTCTTGCCGAGCCCTAATTTTTCTTCCAGGTAATGAATATTCGTCCCACCCAAATTAAATGCATGGTCTTCCATCAAATGGCGGTGCAACGCAATGTTCGTCTTAATCCCTTCAATATGAATTTCATCCAATGCATTGCCCATGCGTGCAATCGCAATCTCGCGCGTTTCGCCGTAAGCAATTAACTTCGCAATCAATGAATCATAAAAAGGCGGAACTTTATACCCAGAATAAGCATGAGAATCAAATCGAATCCCCGGGCCGCCAGGCGCATGCAACATTTCAATCGTGCCTGGGCTCGGTAAAAACGTTTTAGCATCTTCCGCATTGATCCGGCACTCAATCGCATGCCCACGGATCGTAATGTCTTTTTGTGAAAAGCCTAGTTTCTCGCCCGCCGCAATCCGAATTTGTTCGCGGACAATGTCCACCCCCGTGATCATTTCTGTCACCGGATGCTCAACCTGTACGCGCGTGTTCATTTCAATGAAATAAAAATTGCCGTCTTCAAATAAGAATTCGAACGTGCCAGCACCCGTGTAGCCCATTTCTTCACACGCTCTCACACAACGCTTGCCAATGGCTTCACGTTGCTTCTCGGTGATGCCCGGCGCAGGCGCTTCTTCCAATACCTTTTGGTGACGGCGTTGCATCGAGCAATCACGTTCACCCAAATACACCGCATGCCCATAATTGTCCGCCAACACCTGAATTTCAATGTGACGTGGATTTTGTAAAAATTTTTCCATGTACAATTTGTCGTTGCCGAATGCCGCGCCCGCTTCTTGCCGCGTCATCGCAATCGCGCTCAATAACGTCGCTTCGGAATGCACCACGCGCATCCCACGGCCACCACCCCCGCCAGCCGCTTTCACAATAATCGGATAACCAATCTTTTTCGCCAGAATCAAATTGTCCGCGTCACTCATCGACAACGTGCCGTCTGAACCCGGGACCGTCGGTACGCCCGCCTTCTTCATCATCTTAATGGCCGATACTTTATCGCCCATCAGTCGAATGTTCTCCGCACTCGGACCAATGAATTTAAATCCACTGTCCACCACACGTTCAGCAAAATCAGCATTCTCAGCTAAAAAACCGTACCCAGGGTGAATCGCATCCGAGTCCGTGATCTCAGCCGCGGAAATAATCGCCGGAATGTTTAAATAACTTTCACGAGGATTCGCAGGGCCAATGCAAACCGATTCATCTGCCAATTTGACGTGCATCAGGTCCACATCCGCTTCGCTGTATACCGCGACCGTCTTGATATTCAACTCTTTACAGGCGCGTAAAATACGTAACGCAATTTCGCCCCGGTTCGCAATCACAATTTTTCTGAACATTGATGATATATCCTACTTCTGGATCACAAAAAGCGTTTGGCCATATTCAACGGGGTCACCGCTTGAAATGAGGATGTCAGCAATCACACCTGCTGTGTCCGCTTCGATCGGATTGAACATCTTCATCGCTTCAATTAAACACAACGTATCACCGGCTTTAACCACACTGCCGATTTCAACAAATGCTTTGGCTTCAGGAGACGATGCACGGTAGACCGTGCCAACCATCGGAGATTTAACCTCATGCCCTTTGACCTTCGGCTTCTCTTCTGCAACCGGTGCCGGCGCAGGCGCTGCTGCGGGCGCTGCCGTCGGCGCTGGCGCCGCGACCATCATCGGTGCCGGTGCGTATTGCGCTACCGTGCCAGCCCGTGAAATACGGACCGATTCTTCACCTTCGCGAATCTCTAGCTCTGTGCAATTAGACTCTTCTAATAACTCAATCAGCTTCTTAACCTTTCGAATATCCATCTTAAGTTACCTTCTAGCAAATTTGGCTCAAGACCTGAGTATGCCAGATTATTTGAGGATTGTCTAGTTCCTGGGAGATGGGATGTTATTTGCGGGAGATGGACGAATATTTAGATCGTGAAGAGGGCGAAAGATATTTCGCCCCTATAAGGGACAAATAACCATTATCTGCGTAGATGCTTTACATAATCCATAAATTGCCCTTTATCCATCTCCCCATTGATGCGGGCAGAGGTCAACTCTTGGCCCTTATCATCAAAAAACAGGTACGCTGGCGGGCCAAATAGCTTCCAAGTCTTCAATAATGCCTGGACTTCGTCCGTCGATTCCGTTAAATCTACCTTGATCAGAGCATATGGCTTCAACAAGGCTTGTACGTCAACCTCCGAAAAGACCGTCTTATCCATCTGAACACAACTGACACACCAATCTGCATAAAAATCGACCATCGCCGGTTTTTGAGCCTTTTTGGCCTCCAATAAGGCCGATTCAAGCCCTTTTTGGGTCGTAACCACCGTGAATATCCCCGGTTCGTGCGTCGTTGGTACCAAACGCCACACTAAATTGCCCGCCATCAATATCAATAAGAACGCCAGAATGTACTTCACCCGCTGCATCCAGGGGCCACGTTTGGGCAAAATGGCCGTCCCTAACCAGGTCACCGCCAATAAGGGTAAGCCCATCCCTAATCCCAATAAGAATAAAGCGAAACTGCCAAACCAGACGCTGCCCTCCATCGTGATGAAGGTCAACGCACCCACCAACGGCGGGGTCACGCAGGGCGAAATCACCAGGCTCGCCAGAATCCCCATCAAAGCCACACCAATATACTCACCCTGGGGCAAGGCATGTGATAACCGATGGAATGCACCCGATAAACGCGACAAGAACGCCTGTGGTTTGTGGTGGATAAGCATGCCCGCAAATATCACGAGCAACACGGCCGTACTGATCAATACCCAAGGATTTTGTAATTCGGCTTGCACCCTGGCGCCCACACTCCCCACAATCGCGCCCAACGCGGCGTATGTCGATGCCATCCCTAATACATAAGCCAATGCGAGTGTGAATGCCTTCAAGGGGTGATGCTTTTGCTGTTCCCCTAAAATCAGTGCGCTCAAAATCGGTACCATCGGCAAGACACAGGGTGTGAAGGATAATAAAATCCCAAATCCTAAAAAGGCTAATAACGCCCATCCATTGTGCTTGGTTAATACATCAAAAGGCTTGCTCGCCACCGTCGGCGCCGGCGCCGCACCATTTAATACTTCGCTGCTGCCCAGTGGCATGATCGTCAATTGTACCGTTTGGGGTGGATAACAAAAACCCAGTTCATGACAACCTTGATACGTCACCTCTAATAAAAAGGACTCCGTCAACGTAGGCGACAGCGGTAAAGAAATATGCGCTTCTTCTCGATAAATCGCCGTGTTACCTAAAAAAGGATCATTGATGGATTTAGCTTTTGGAAATTGAGGCGTGCCTACTTCGTCATGTTCAGCTGTAAAACGAAAGGCCTTTTGATATAAATACGTCCGCGGTGCAATCAAAAAATCGAGTGTCACGCTGTCAGGGGTGACTTTTTCAACCGTCACTTGAAAGGCTTTTTCAGGCGGAAGAATATCACTCGGCGGCGCACCCAATGTCGGCTTCGTCGCGGCCCAGGCGGATGTCACACAACATAGGACGATTAGCCATCGGACTATTTTTGTAAACTTACTGAATTCAATCTTTATCATGTTCCAGTTGCTCGATTGTGCGGGACTCGAGCTGCATAATATCATAGGTAAGCCGGGCATCGGCAACCACTTCATCAAATTCATGCAATGGCGCAAAATCAATGTTGGCCAAGGGCGGCGAGGCACGATCAATCACGTCCGCAAACTGGTACAACTTACTCGCAGGGCATGAAATCACTAGCGTCAGGTTCGGATTATTTAACTCAGCCAGCTTTTTAATAATCCAATCTTTTAATTCGTTGATCGCATCTCTATCGGAACGCTCATTGTCCGGCGACATTGCTACCAGATAATATGAAATCCCTTTGAAAGCGATCGGATCATTGTTCGTGTCTAATAAAAACGCCTTCGTACCACGGTATTTGTTGTAATGAAACATCAACGATTGCATGATGCCAGGCTCATCTAAGGCATCCACCGCAATCGCGCGCGATTCCATTAACTCCGCAAGCATCTTGCCTTCATCTGTCTGCTCAACCATGGTCGCCTCCCCTGCCCAAAATCATAGCTTACTTTTTCTTTGGCGTCGCTGATGTTGGCGTCGCTGATGTTTGAAATTCCAATGTAGGCGCCACAGGAGCTGCCGTCTTGGATGGGGCCGGAATCACAGCTACCGTTGGGGTTACTGCTGCTGCCGATGCGCTTGGCGTCGCATTCGTTGTAGCAGATGTAGAGCCTGATGCATTCAATGCTGCGACTGTGGCTGGATCTTTATTGGCAAGTATCATCAAAGCCTTACCTGAGGCAATATCATTACCCGCAAGTTTTTGGAGAAGCACTACTTTTTTCTTTTCAGGCGGCCACGTTGGATCGATTCCATATTCCTTTTGAACCCTCTCCATCGCAGGTATGCCATATGTTGGATCATCAATGCGGAAGTGACTCTTCCATTCAAATTCAACAAGCCCTGCGATCCTAGAGTCTTCTGAGTTTTGTTTAATCATGGCTGTGTCAATATTGATGGCAATACCCATCAGTTGAGCCATCGCCTGCATTTCAGCAAAGGCACGACAGGTAGACTCTACACCGCCACGTACAGGAAGCGTCGAAATACGCAATGCATTGATAGGCTGGCCATTGCTTCCGATGTTTTTATTCGTCGTGCCATCGGGCAATGTAGCCCCACTCGCATAGGCTGTTAGCATTTCCTCTCTGGATAATGTGCCGCCCGGATTTAGTTTTCCGTAGTCTTTTTGGTTGGCATCAGTGAGTTCTACTATCCAGGCCTCAAATAACTTGCCGATGTGTTGTGTGCGATCAGCGCCACCCCATGCGTGCCACATGAATGAAAACCCAAGGTCCATGCTGTACATATCAATAAGACCAACACGTGCACAAGGCACACCGTTGACTGTTAATACTTTACGCTCATCAAGTTTGCCATCTTTGTCGACTTTTCCAGCATTCTCATCGAGCCCCCCGAGTATTTTCATCTGTGCATCAGAGACTTGCTCTTGCGCAGCGTGTATAGGCGTCAGCTCCTTGCCAAATATCGACTTCTTCCCGCCGTAACGGGACATATGCCCTGCGCCCACAAATTGTTGTTCATATAAGCGAGCATGGTGATGATAATCGTGTACGATGGCCTTTTCCAATTCTACTGTTGCTTGCCGCACCGTTTCGTTGATTAAGTCGGTTTGGTCCTCAATCGGGGGAGCCTTTCCGTCGCTATTGGATGCCCTAATGTCCTTTTGGAACTCATTCAGCGTCTGCAATAGGCCTCGCATGTTCGCAGTAATATCTGTTATAGAGACTTCATAGCCATCTCTACCTGCTTTCATTTTCTCACGGACATCCTTTCTGGGTGCATCAATGTCTTCCATTCTTTCTTTGATCTTATCGTCAGTGATTTTTTTCTTTTCATCAGCAGTAAGCTCTGCCAGCCTTTTGTCTTTTTCAGCCTGAGTAGGAGGGGTCTTCGCCGCATCAAACTCTTTCTCTGCAAGCGCTACAGCATTTGCTTTCGCACTCAATTCCAAATCTTTTCTAGCTTCATCTTTTGTCGCAGGCATCGCTAGCGCTCTTTCACCTTCAGTAGCACTAAAATACTTTAAGCTACTCCAGTCCCTCTCCCAAAGACCTCGCGCCAAGTTGATCGCGCTTTTCTCGATGCGACTGAAACTCGGGCCTCTAACCGTGCTATCCGCACGACCCATTTGGTCATCGGTAATCATGCCTTCATACTGGGGATAAGTAGTTTTTTTGAATTGTTCAACAGCCTCTGATCTTGCTGGCTCTGTTTTGGCACTGATAGTGGTATCTATCGAACAAGCCAATAAATCCCATTCTTCAGCCGTTAACATGGGGGCCCGTTTGCCTTCCCTGGCTTTCGCGCAAGCGAAATCAAGTGGCGCCAAATATGCAATGCGCGCTAAGCGCAGCTGATGGAGCGCTTGACCGCGAATCGCTATGCCATCCTCATTGCCCGGCTGCGAGGTTTCATGAAGTACATTGTGGTAATGATTCGTCGCTTCTGTCCACTTTCTAAAAGGAGCACCATCATGTCTCATCGCCTCGACTAGTTGAACGTATGCGCTTTTAGTGCCTGGTTTAGCTACATCAGGCAATGCGAATTTCTGGATATGCTTATCCCGAGCCTCGTTAGGATCAGGGGTAGACGGTATGTTAGACGGAGTGACGGCCATAATGGACACCTATAAATGTTACAAAACTAAGTTAACCTAATTATAGCCCCTTTGAATTAGCCAATGCAATACTTTTAAAGCCGTGAATCATAGATATTTCAATGGGTTGCCAAACATCTGTTTGGGTGTAGGTCTTGTGTCTCTAAGCATAGCATGTTATAAAGCGGGGGGCGATTATAATAGACGGAAAACATGTTGAACAACGAAGCATTCGCACAACGCGATTTAAATGTATTGTGGCATCCATGCACACAAATGAAAGATCATGAAACTTATCCATTGATTCCGATCCGTCGTGCAAAAGGTTTATATCTTGAAGATATGGAAGGCAAACAATACATGGATGCCATTGGTTCTTGGTGGGTCAGTTTATTAGGGCATAATCACCCCCGTGTGACCGCCGCATTACATGCACAATTAGATACGCTCTCGCATGTGATGTTTGCAGGATTTACGCATGAACCTGCGATCGCATTGGCCGAACGATTAATTCAACACGCCCCACCGGGTTTGTCACGTGTGTTTTATGGCGACAGCGGTTCATCTGCGATTGAAATAGCTTTAAAAATGAGTTGCCATGCGTGGCGCAATCAGGGAAACTCACGTAAACGTCGTTTCATGACATTATCTAACAGTTATCATGGTGAAACGATCGGTGCATTGTCTGTTAGCCAAGTCGATCTTTTCAAAAAACATTATGAAGATTTATTGTTTGATCCGATAGAACTGCCCTGCTCAACATCACCGGAGCATGATGATGCAGTGCTTAACGTCATTCGTCAGATCATGCAGGCACGCGCGCAAGATACGTGCGCCGTGATCATCGAGCCGCTGGTTCAAGGTGCAGCCGGCATGCGCATGCACAGTGCTTATTTCTTAAAACAATTATTCGCTTTGTCACGCGAATTTAATATCCATTTCATTGCCGATGAAATCGCTGTCGGATTTGGACGCACGGGCACCCTGTTTGCCTGCGAACAAGCGCAGATCACGCCTGATTTCATGTGCGTATCCAAAGGATTAACCGGCGGTTATTTGGCGCTGTCTGCCGTGCTCACGACAGAGGCTATTTATGCACTTTTTTATGATGACTATGACTCAGGCAAAGGCTTTTTGCATTCCCACACCTATACCGGGAATCCTCTCGCCTGTGCTGCTGCCGTTGCTACGATAGATACATTGATCGAAGAAAATATATTAGAAAAAAATAAAACACTGATCGCACATTTTGATAAAGCGCTCGCACCGTTGCGGGAACATCCGCACGTCCGCGATGTTCGCCAACAAGGCATGATTATTGCGATGGATATTTGCAAAAACAAAACAGATTATTATCCTAGCAGCGAACGCCGCGGGATGTCTGTTTATACACACGCCCTAGAACAAGGCGTTTTATTACGCCCACTAGGTAACGTGATTTATTTTATGCCCGCTTATTGTATTACACCCATCGAGGTCGACCGCTTATGCGCGGTTGCTTTGTCCAGCATTGATGCCGCCACAGGAGAGAAATAAACATGCGCACGATTCGCATTTACGCACCCTTTGAAAATGGATTAGAAGGACGCCGCATTATCATCACCGGGAATGCACATCATCACATGATGCATGTGTTGCGATTAACACACGGCCAAGAAGTGGTTGTGTTTAATGGCACGGGCAATACATTTACGGCGATGATTGAACGCATGGAAAAGAAAAGTGCGCAGCTCACGTTACTGCGTGCGTTGCCGTGCACACCCGAATCACCCATGCAATTGCATATCGCACAAGGCATTTGCAAAGGCGACCGCATGGATTTTGTGATTCAAAAAGCAACTGAATTGGGCGCAACATCCATCACGCCGATCTATTCACAACGCGTCCATTTTAAAATGGATGAAGATCGTGCTGGGAAAAAATTTGAACATTGGCAAAATGTCTTGATCGCTGCGTGTGAACAATCTCATCGCGACACGTTGCCCGTGTTGCACCAGCCCATCAAATTGGATGCATGGCTCGCACAAGTCAAAACAGATAAACGTTTTATCTTGTCGCCAGAAGCATCGCGTGGGTTCCAATCTTCTGATGCCGATGGAAGCGTCAGCTTGTTGATCGGCCCCGAAGGTGGTTTAACCCCCGAGGAAGTCAATTTGGCCGTCGAATGTGCCGATTTTCAAAGCGTTCGCATGGGGCCAAGAGTGCTGAGAACAGAAACGGCTGGGTTGGTTGCGCTGAGTATTTTGCAGTATTTGGGTGGGGATTTGCGTTAAGAGGGCGAAAGATGTTTCGCCCCTACACACTGATACTCACACACTGCGCCCACAATTTCTGAACGGGCACGCTGATATTCAATAACTGCGATGGTAAGGGCATATACAATCTATTTAATCGATTCACCAATGTTTCTTCGCCTAAAAACAATAACCCATCCGTTAACGATAAATAATGTGGAAATAATTTTTTTTTCGATGCCGTGTCCGTATTTTCTTTCACAAGCAACATCTCAGCCATCACGCCCGCCACATGTTTGATCCGTTTTTTTAACGCGGCCTTTCCCGCATCACTAACGTCTAGTTGTTTCGTCGCATAAAAATGCACTTCTTCCCACAATATCGTTAATTCATGCTCAGTCCGACTTTTCAACAAACGATCAAAACAAGCAAAACAGTGTGCCGCCGCATTCGGATAGAGCAATGGAATATCTTCCAAGAGTAATCCTTCCATCGCCAACGCAATTTGTCCCAACAAGGTTTCCGGTTGCGCCCACAACGGAACCAGTGAACGACGCATGATACTGATGCCAGTATCAATCCCTTTCAATTGTTGCAATAATCCCATTTGCCATAACGCACGTGTATCGTTGGGAATCATGGCCTCTGCAGTACAAGGCGGCAATTCAACGGGTAACATCCCTGTGCACAATGGCCAATGCTGTGTTGCGCGCCATTCATTTACGACAGCCAATAGATTATCCACCGCCGGTGCCAGCGACTCCCCTGTTGCTTGTGCTTGAACCTGGGCATCCCCCCACAGTACACGCGCAGCCTTAAAAAATAATTTGTCAGCGTTCCTATCCATCGCGTATACTGCCTTCATTGTGGCCCAACAGGGGAATGATCATGAAAATCGCCGTCATCATGGATCCTATCGCGGATATCCATTTTTACAAAGATAGCACACTTGCCATGATGCTTGCGCTTCAAGATCGTGGCGTCTCACTCTGGTATGCAGGGATTGAAGACCTCTACCTCAGCGAAGGCAAGAGCCATGCTGTCTTGCGCCCTATCAAAGTGTCCAATGATGTGAAGGGTTGGTTTGAACTGGGAGAGTCTGCTTCCTTCCCGCTCGCCCACTTTGATGCGGTGTTGATGCGCAAAGATCCGCCCTTTAATATGCAATACATTTACAGCACCTATATATTAGAACAAGCCGAGCGCGAGGGTGTGATGGTCAGAAATCACCCTAGCAGCCTACGCGACTGTAATGAAAAACTATTTGCCATTCAGTTCCCAGCCCTTTGCCCGCCATCGCTCGTGACCGCACAGGCTGATCTCATCAAAACATTTTTACATCAACACCAACACTGCGTCCTCAAACCGCTCGATAATAAAGCCGGTGGCCAGATTTTCCAAGTCAAAAAAGGTGATCTCAATAAGAATGTCATCATCGAAACACTCACGGCCGATGGCACTACCCCCTGCATGATTCAACGCTTTATTCCTGAAATTAGGCAAGGTGATAAGCGCGTCATGATGATCTATGGCGAGCCCGCTTCCCATATGCTCGTTCGCATTCCAGCCAGCGATGACTTTCGTGGTAATATTGCTGCCGGTGCAGGCCATGAAGTCCGCCCACTGGGTCCACGTGAACAAGAAATTGCCCATGCATTGAAGGAACCATTGTTAGCCCGCGGCCTTGATTTTGTTGGAATCGATATCATTGGCGAATATCTCACAGAGATAAACGTCACCAGCGCTACCGGCGCGCGTGAAATTGAGACAGAATCACCATGTCGTGTGATTGAACCTTATATTGATCAATTGCTGTATCACTTAAAAACGAGGTAAAGTTATGTCTATTGCAACTCCTGAAAAAGCGTCAATCAAAGCTTGGATCATTTCCATGGTGGGCGGGCTGTTCTTTACGTTTTACTTCATGCAAATGGCATTCCTCAACCCCATCGCCGACGCCATGTCTGATGCATTTAAACTCAGCCCTGACCAACTGGGTACACTCACTTCGGTCTATTTATTGGCTGTCGCCATCATGTCCCTACCTGCGGGCATCTTAACCGATAAGTGCCGCGCGCGTCCGTTGATGCTCACGGTATTAGCACTCAGCATTGTCAGCCTCGTGATCATGCGTTTTGTAGAAAGTTATCCAGCACTCGTCGTCTTGCGCTTCTTGCAAGGGTTATTGCATGGTTTTTGTTTATTGGCTGCATTGAAATTAGCCTCACAATGGATCCCTTCCCGCCAAATGGCTACTGCCAGCAGCTTTATCATCACGATCGGTTTATTGGGCGGCGCAGCCACTCAACCCCTTTTCCTTTGGCTATTTAACACGTTTGGTTTGGCCAATACGTTCTTAGCCAATGCAGGCATGGGCGCCGCGTTATGGATATTATTTTTCATCATCGTGCACGACAACCCCGCCGCTCATTCACATGCTGATACGACATGGAAACAATTTGCGCAGGGTTTGAAACAAAGCCTCTCCAATATCCAAAACAGTGCAGCGGGTCTGTATGTTTGCTTCCTCAATCTGCCGTTGATTATTTTTGGTACGAGTTGGGGCGCCATTTATCTGGAAAATACATTCGGCATGCGCGGTGAACAAGGCACGCTCGTTCTTTCCATGGTTTTCTTCGGTATCATGGCGGGCTCACCTGTCGCTGGCTTTATTTCAGATGCATTCCGTACGCGCAAACAACTTCTGACATGGGGCGCATTTGCCACATTCCTTATGTTCGCCACCTTATTCTTTTTAAAACAACCCTCAGTCACTGTGTTAGCGGCTGTTTTCTTCGCGATTGGTTTTATTTCAAGCTGCCAAGTGGTTGCCTATCCAATGATCGCAGAAAGCAATAACCCTGCATTTACTGGGACGGCACTGTCTGTATTAACAACGGTATTGATGCTCGGCAATACCGCCGGGCAAGCATTATTTAGTCAAGCAGTTGCAACCCATACCGTTGTGGATGCAACGACACAGCTGCCGTTATACACGGCCGGTTCCTTTACCTATGCTGTGTGGGGAATGGCAGGCGTGTTGATCATTGGCGGTGTGATGGCTTTCTGGTTTAAAGAAAGCTTTGGTGGAACCCAATAAGATACTGGCCATTTAGAGCAGTATCATTTATACTGAGTTTTATTCGTTTTGTCGACCACAAGGATGTGTGTGATGCGCTCTAAAATTAGTTTGATTACCTTAGCATTAACGCTAACCCCGACTGTTTTATTTGCAGGCTTTGGCATACCTGCCAGCGTTCAACCTGAACGGCAATCTCCGCTTCCCGATACTCGCCCTGCTTATACAAAGCCTGAACCCAATATCGAACAAACACCGCAAGCACAGCCTGCACTCGATGAGTCTGCTGCCAAAGTAAAGTTTGTATTGAAAAAATTAATCTTAAAAGGTAATACCGTTTTTTCAACAGAAGAACTAGCTCCTCTGTATGCACCCCTCATGAACAAAGAAATTACGTTGGTTGATTTACAAGGTGTTGCTCAGCAAATTGAAAAATATTACCTTGAACATGGCTATATCTTAACGCGCGTTTTCATCCCACCACAAGAAATCGACAAATCAGGTGTGGTCTCCATGGAAATCGTTGAGGGCTATATCGATAAATTTTTGATCGATGGCCATACGAAAGGGGTCACGACAGCCATTGAACAATACCTCACGGAAGTGTTAAAAGACAAGCCATTACGTCTTACGACATTAGAACGTGCACTGTTGCTCATCAACGACTTACCAGGTATTCAAGCGAAAGCCGTTCTTACACCGTCTGTCGTCACCCAAGGCGCAAGTACCGTGGTCGTGCTGGTTGGTCAACACCTTTGGGATGGCTCCGCAACATGGGATAACCGTGGGACCAAATACTTAGGCCCAGAAGAAATCAGTATGACCGGCTCATTGGATAATCTTTTCAATGCACCGGGTCAAGCGAGCATCCATGGAAAATCAGGTAGCGAAACCCGCGAATTTACCTCTTTCCAATTGGAATATGAAGCCTATATTGCCCCCAGTGGCGCAACATTTGACTCAAGCTTCACGCAGAATCGTACACACCCTGGCAATAGCTTAGCGATTCTCGACATTGTTGGTCTCAGTACGTCATTTGCCTTCGTGTACAACTACCCTATTATCCGTACGCGTCGCATGAACTTAAGTATGTCACTCGATTACGATTACATGGATAGTTCCACCGACATCCTTAACCAACTCTTTACGTTGGATAAGCTCGATTCGCTGCGTGCCGGTTTGAATTTTAACGTTCAAGATGGCTGGCAGGGCGTCAACATGATTAATGGGCAGTTCTCAAAAGGGTTCCAACTCTTTTCTGGTAAACCTCAGCCCGAACCACTTCGCTCACGTCCAGGTGGGGTTAAAAACTATACCAAAGCAACGACAACCTATACACGGGTACAATATTTTGAGAACCCAACTTCATTGATGTTTTCCATCAATGGCCAATATGCGTTCGATAAACTGCTCTCACCTGAGCAAATCGGCTACGGTGGCGCGGTCTATGGTTCTGCTTACGATCCTTCGGAAATCGTTGGCGACAACGGCTTTGAAGGTAAATTCGAGCTCCGTTATGACAACGAAGGGAAAAACAACCTGTTCCGTAGCCTGCAATACTTCAGTTCTTATGACTGGGGCGTCTTGTGGAATCGAAGCGATGTGGGTGACCTAGAGAAACAAAGTGGAACCTCAGCAGCTGTTGGGATACGCTTGAACGTTGGGCCTCGTGTCAATGGCGAAATTGAAATCGCTAAACCATTGACGAAGCCTGTGGCGGCGTATAACAACAACGACGCGCGGGTCTTCTTCACGATGAGTGTCGACCTGAGCCAACGTTAGAGGATTAAAAATGGAACAGGCTAATGCACGACGCCGTTTCGGCGCAAGCTGGGCCTTTTCCATCGCCGCTCACGTCATTATCCTTTTTTCAGCAAGCATGCTGATCGCCGATCGGTGGCTGAAAACCCCCTCACCCACCGATGCATCGACACCAACGATCGATGCCACATTGAAGTTACCGAAAGAAACAAAAACAATCGGTATACCCGAAACCATCACCTACGCAACAGGCCAAGTTCAACAAGGGCAACACGCATTACGCCATCGCACACTTTCTGATACACAATTCGAACCGCGTGACAAAGATTATCTTTCCACATGGCGTGAGTACATTGAAGTGAGTGGCACACAACGTTATCAAGCCGCATTGAAAAAAAATCCGAATATGAAAGGTGCATTGACAATGCGCGTATCCATCAACCCGAATGGAACATTGGCCAGCGTTGTCATCGAACAAAGTTCAGGATCGAAAGCGCTCGATCAACTTGCATTGCAAATCGTTAAAGATGCTGCGCCGTTTAAACCGTTGCCCGAAGATATGCGGAAAGATACAGATCTGCTCGATATATTGCGTACATGGCAGTTTGATTAAAGAAAAATCCCCCGCCTCGAAATACTCGGCTGCCCCCTTTACAAAGGGGGCGAAAGATCTTATAAAAATTTTTCGCAAAAAAAACCCCAAACTGTGTGTCTGGGGTAAAAACTTGTACCTTTCGATACAAGCATGCAGGAAAGGCTATTGTACAAAAACGTTTTAAAAAATACAACCTTTTTTTTCATTTTTTAACATGATTTATTAATTTTCATATGTACGGCTATATCGGGTGCTATCGCGTCCTTGAGTGAATTGTATACAAAGGTTAATCCCTGTTTTACATGTTGCGGTGCAGGCTGATTTACGGGCCCGATCGTTCCTAACATGTAATGTTTCACAGACTGAGGCAATGCAGTTAAATCGTATCCGCCTTCCAGAAAACTGATCATGTGCGGGCAACATGCCGCTAACGCTGCGCCTATCGGACTATAGTCTTCTGACGATAATCTTCCGCCATAGTTATCTGCTGCCACGGCGTCAAAACCGGCACTCACGACGATAGCATCGGGCGTGAACCCTAGGCTTCGAGCCCTTTCGATACCCGCTTGAATGCAGCTCAACACCTTCGCACCGGTGTGATCCTGATGCTTAAGTGGGTAGAAACTCATCGTAGCATTAGCATCACTCTGACTCGGCACACCCGCTAGATAGGATTCTTCCGCATAGACATCGATAAAATGGTATTTATTTCCATACCATGGGTCTTGATTCAATCTCGTCAATTGCTCATACGTGCCATTACCATGATGCGCATCAAAATCAACAATCAAAACACGCTTACCATCATCCATTAACTTTTTGGCCCCATACATAAGCGTACTGGCATAACAAAAGCCTTCAGGATGCTCATGATGTGCATGGTGGGATGGGGGACGAATCACACAAAAAAGTTTTTCGGCCGGTGCTCGAGTGTCTATATTATCAATGGTTCTGTTTGCAGCACCCGTTGCAGCGCCCAAGGCCGCTTTGATGGCATCCAGCGTATTGGGTTTATAAGGAATGTCAGTGATAAAAACATTTGGATATTTTTTCTCATCGTCAAAAACATTAAAGACATTCTTATTTTTGGCCGTCTTATTCAACATCTCAAGGTATTTTGGATCATGTATCGCACTATCCTCTAAACAAGAAAGGTCTTCCTCGTCAGCAGCATGCAATTTTTTGACGAGTTTGGTCGGCAATGCACTCAAGGCTTCATTAACCACCGTTATACGTTTACCTATTTCTTTGTTGTCCTTATTATGATGGATCGCATGCCCACTTTCGCATTTTTCAGGAGAGTAATAGTAAAGTCGAGTTGAACTAACCTCAGCTTGCACTTCTTGTTGAAATGCGAGGGTTTCATTATCTTCTTCCAACATTTCCTTGCCCGTTTCGCCATAACGCTTGGCCATTGTTCCTATCAATTGCGACAAATATATAAGCAGTTGTCGTCTCAGGGCCTCTGAAATGGTCCCCACTTTATTCTCTACATACTTTAATAACTCAAATAGAGAATAAGCCAGATTATATAGGTCATCTAACGAGCTCTTACTTGCCTTATTCACATCATCTTGTACAGCAATCCAATATTTCTTAAGCGAGGACGCATGCTTTTTCTGGGTATCTTTGTGAATAAGAGGCTCTTTGACCCCAAGATCATGGGGATCTCTTTTATTATCCTTAGGTGCATTTTTGGGCATGTGGGCACATCTCATGAATTACTCAGCTTACTGCCATTATACCATGAGAGGATGAGGTTTCCAACTGATTTTAGTTCGTGGGAATATTCTTTAAAATCAAGGGGCTTGATTGTAGGAGGCCTGCGCCAGCGCCAACTCTTCAGGTGTATTGATTTCGAGGGTTTTTTCAGGGGTAATGCAGATTCGGATAGGGTAACCGTGCTCAAGGACGCGTAATTGCTCCAGTTTCTCACTCAGCTCTAATGGGGTTTGGGGCAGTGTCGTAAAAATGTTCAAAAATTCACGGGTAAAGGCATACATGCCCTGATGATGGTAAACCGGCAAATCAATGATAATGTCCCGTTGGAAGGGGATCGGCGCACGTGAAAAATACAGCGCATTGAAATGCTTGTCGACAATCACCTTCACAACATCGGGGCTGTGATACTGTGTCTTAAAGTCTAAGGGGTTGGCCAACGTCGTCATGCCAGGCTTTTCGCCATCTAGATAGGGTTGAACCAGGGCCATTAACATGCTCGATTTAACAAACGGTTCGTCGCCTTGCAAGTTCACCACAACATCCATATCCGGATACAAGGAGGCTACGTACGCAACACGATCCGTGCCGGTTTGAATCGCAGGATCAGTCATCACGACGGTGCCGCCACACGAACGAATCACGTCTGCAATCTCATTATCGTCCGTCGCCACAACCACTTGCGCAAACGCGGGACAAGTGCACGCCGCTTCGTATGTGCGCTGCACCATCGGCTTGCCGCCTAAATCAGCGAGTGGCTTGCGCGGTAAGCGCGTTGAGCCAATGCGTGCAGGGATGACACAGAGGATGTTGGGCATGATTCAATCCGTTCGAAATCAGTTTTTTGATTTCTCTTCATCAAACAACTCGTGTTGTCTGGTGACGGGATCATACTTACTGATGCCTTTCATCTTGTCTTTCGACTGATGACGGGTCATCACATAAGTGCTACCGGTTTTCTTATTACGTAACAAAATTGTTACACGCTTACTCTTTGCCATCTGCAGCCTCCACAGGCAATACAGGCACGTCTTCACCACGCGCTTTCAGCGTACGCAGCACAGCGTCAATGCCTTGTTTATCAATAATACGAATACCCTGTGTCGAAACACACAAAGTCACAAAGCGCTTCAAGGTTTCAACCCAAAAACGGCGTTTATGTAAATTCGGTCTAAATACACGTTTGGTGCGATTTCTAGCATGCGACACATTTTGTCCGCTTACTGTTTGCTTACCCGTCACCTGACAATATGCACCCATGGTTGCCTCCACTTCTCATCTTAATTGGGTTTGTGTTACCCTTGCGTTCTTAAAGAGGCATTTATACCAGAAAATTCAGGGTTGGGCAAGATTATTATCAAGGAGATTACTATGTATTCTATCGTCGCATGCGATTCGACTATCTTCCGGGCCTACGATATCCGAGGCCGCGTGCCCGAGGATCTGAATCCCAACGTAGTTTACACCCTCGCCAGGGCCTATGCCACCCTCGCCCAGGCCCAAGGGATTACCAATGTCACCATCGCCCGTGATGGCCGCGTCAGTGGCCCGCAGCTCTCTGATGCCCTCGCAGCAGGCCTCATGGCAGGTGGCATTCACCACGTCTACGATATCGGCGCAGCCCCCACGCCTCTACTGTATTTTTCCTGCTATCACTTCCATACGGGCTCGGGCATCATGCTGACAGGCAGCCATAACCCCAAGAATTACAATGGGTTAAAGATGGTTCTCGGTGGCACTACCCTCTTTGGGGATCAAATTCTAGCGCTTCGCGATATCATTCTTTCGGGTAAATTTTCGGCCGGGCATGGTACACGGACGCAAAAGCCTATCCAATCTATATATAGTGAGGCCGTGCTATCCCGCATTTCCCTCAAACGCCCTCTGAAAATCGCCATCGACTGTGGGAATGGGATCACGGGGATGATTGCCCCAGCTCTCTATAAAGCATTGGGCTGCGAAGTTGTCTCTTTATATGATGACGTGGATGGCCACTTCCCTAACCACCATCCCGACCCGAGCAAACCCGAAAACTTGAGCGATCTCATTACTGCCGTCCGAGCTCATGGCTGTGATGTTGGGTTGGCCTTCGATGGGGACGGGGATCGCCTGGGCGTGGTCACCCAATCGGGGGAAGTGATTTGGCCAGACCGTCAAATGGTGCTGTTTGCCAAAGATGTATTGTCTCGTCAACCTGGCAGCTCGATTATTTTTGATGTTAAATGTACGCAACAATTACCACAAGCGATTAAAGCACTCGGTGGCACACCCATGATGTGCCGTACAGGCCATTCCTTCGTGAAAAAGGCATTGAAAGAAAGTAACGCACCCTTGGCAGGTGAAATGAGCGGACATATTTTCTTCAATGATAATTGGTTCGGATTCGATGATGCCTTATTTGCAGGTGCGCGTTTGATTGAAATCCTGTCGCAAGCCGATGATATCGAGGCCGTCTTCAAAGCCTTGCCGAACAGCTTTAATACGCCTGAAATTAATATTGCCATCGCCGATAGCGAGAAATTTGATTTCATGGATAAGTTTGCCGCACAAGCGGTATTCGAGGGCGGTGAAATCAATACGATCGATGGCGTCCGTGTCGATTTTACCGATGGATTCGGATTGGTACGCGCGTCAAATACCACGCCTAATTTAGTGTTGCGATTCGAGGGAACATCCCCGCAAAGCTTGGAACGCATTCGCTCGATGTTTTTGAAACAGTTGAGTCAATGTGGAATTGAGCAGGCATGATTAATCAATACTCATTGTATACCGGCTGTGCTAAAAGCGAGTACTTAACAAACGTCGCCTCCCATGAGGCCAAATTGTTGACTCGTCATCCAGACGAGCCTAGATTCAAAGATTTTGTCTTTCTAGGAACGTCTGGCCTGGGTGTCATGAGTTACCTATTTCAACTTGCCGAATATTCAACTGAGCATACGCCCAAGCTGTACCTCCTTGATTTCAGTATTCACGTACAAAGTTTCTGGTTCTCGCTCAAAGATATTGCAGAAAAGGCAGATACATTTGAAGCATTTTTTGCGAGATACTCCGAAGACATTCAAAAAGATGCACATAAAATTGGATTGCTCTTCGAATGGCTAGTGGATGAAAATGCACTCAAAGGAACCTCCCGCGAACAGGCCTACGATTTTTTGAGAAGAATCATTTTAAATAGCAGTATTATTTGCGAAGACTGGTCCAATAAAGAAGCATTCAACTACATCAATGCGACGAAAACAAATGATGTTCCCATGTTTGTATTTGCTTCTAATATCATTGAATTTGTTGATCGCCACTATCGCTGTGATAGGGTGCAAGCACATATTTCTGTTGCTCTCATCTTGGAAAATATTAAAAGCCTTAACCCTTATTACAGTTACCACACGAGAACTTCTTTGAATTCGCGGGAAGATTACATCGAAAAGTATTGGAATAAAGACCTCGAAGTCATGACTGTATTAGCACCCGATCGTTTGATTAGAATAGGGGATCAGGAGGATGCGCTCAAGCACTTACAACACGAGGGTCTTACTGATTTTCTTGGAAAGCCAATAACACAATCCCAAAAAAATACACCGTGGTAATGGATGCAAAAACATTCATTAATAATGATACCGACATTGGGCAATATATCAGATAATAGACAGCCATGACAGACCCCACAAATGACACAGAAAAAATTATCTACGCCATCGTCATTCGAAGATCATAGATGACTATCAAGACTACCGTGAACTGGAAGATATGCTGTGTGAGAAAGGAAGCAGGTCAAAGCAAAGAGGGGGCCATCGCCGCAAATAACGTAACCGTTCAGCCCACCACTTTTAAAGGAGCATTACCCTCTTAATCTTTCGCCCCCTTTTAAGGGGGCAGCCGAGTATTCCGAGGCGGGGGTTTTTCTTCGCGATCGTAATGAGATTGTACTGCGCTGCACTCTATTTAACGCTTGTGTCTGGTTTGCCAACACGGTGTCATTCTTATCGATGCCATTAGGTAGCTGGCATTGTGGTTGGGCTCACGCTGAACTCATGGGCACGCTCCAGCATCGGAGGCTCGCCTGACAAGATATGTCCCGGCACGATAAGAACAACCCCGTATTGGCACCGACACTCGCTTCATTGTCGTTTGCTTGAACAATACTTGAATTTAAATGTCAGGCTAGGGTATTTTGTATCAAATTAAATAAGCATTATTCAAGCCGCACGCATAACAGCGGAGGGGTGGCATCTGCGCGGGGAGGTTTTTATTGAACCGCGACATATCTACTCGAGTGAGCCCAAGCTGTTGGGGCGAACGATAAGCCGATGCTTGTTCGATGGTGAAATAAAGACCTCGCCGCGTAGATGCCGGGACCCCAAGCGGTTATATAGCGAAGGTGAAGAATAATCTCATTACGATCGCGAAGAAAAACCCCCGCCTCGGAATACTCGGCTGCCCCCTTAAAAGGGGGCGAAAGATTAAGACGGTAATCGTGTTGCAGCCTTTGACGTGCAGAGCGATGAACGGCGCATTACAACGCACCCCACAATACAGCCACAATCGCCAACGGCGACACGGTGCACACCAAAAACTTCCACACACGGAACCAAAAGTGACTCTTCAATTGCAACGCGTCCTGCGCTAATGCAGGCTTCACCACATAACCCGTAAACACAGCAAATAATAACCCACCCAATGGTAATAAAATTTTGTTCGGCAAGCCCGTTGCAATATCAAAAAAGTTATTTCCAAAAATCGTCACGCCCGACCAAACATTGAACGACAACAACACCGCAATCCCTAATAACCATCCTGATAAACCAATCGTCACCACCGCTTGCAAACGCGTTTGATGATACCGCTCGTTTAACATCGCTACTAACGGCTCAGCCAAGGAAATCGACGACGTCCACACCGCAAATAATAGCAACATGAAAAAGGCCATTCCCACAAACTGCCCAAAAGGCATTTGCCCAAACGCCATCGGCAATACCTGAAAAACCAATCCTGGGCCCGCCTCCGGCGTCAACCCATACTGAAAAACTAAAGGAAAAATGGCTAACCCCGCCAGTACCGCAACAAACGTATCAATCCCCACAATCTTAAAAATGTCGCCCGTCACCCCTTCACCCTTTTTCAAATACGATGCGTAGGTCGCAATGCATCCCGCGCCTACCGCTAAACTGAAAAAGGCTAACCCCATCGCAGTCAATACCGTTTTTGCGTTCACTTTTGAAAAATCAGGTTTGAATAAGAAATTCACGCTCTGTACAACGTCGCCCGTCACCAGCGCATACCCTACCAATAACATCAATATCACGATCAATGCCGGCATCATGATTTTTGATGCGCGCTCTAATCCTTTCTCAATCCCTAATGCAACCACGCCCATCGTCATCACCATGAACAAGGTGTGATATAACAATAACTGCTTCGGGCTGTTCATCAAATCGCCCCAGACCGCTTTCACATGATCAATGTTCGCATGATCAAATGTGCCCATCATTGTTTTGAAAAAATAAGCAATCGTCCACCCAGAGACAACACTGTAAAACGATAATATCAATACCAGCGTGATGCCACCTAATACACCGACCAATCCCCAGTGCTTCGAAGCGCCCGATGCCTTCGCCATCCGCTCCATCGATTCAATCACGTTCGCTTGCCCAAACCGCCCCACGATCGTCTCCGCCATCATCACCGGGACACCCATCAACAAAATGCATACCAAATAAATCAAAATAAAGGCAGCACCACCGTTTACGCCCGTCATGTACGGGAACATCCATATGTTGCCCAACCCCACCGCTGCCCCGCTCGTCGCAAGCACAAATCCCAATGCGGATGTCCACTGCTGCGTGCGTTCAAGTAACGTTTGTCGGCGTGAGAAGAATTTCATTTTTAATCCTTGGTAATGAAGCTGTTATTTACGATGCAACGTCACATAGGTATACGCAAGCGGATTCGTTTCATCTGCCGGATGTACGTCCCGCATCACCTCGCTCCAGCCTTTTTCATCCCACTGCGGGAAAAAGGCATCCCCGTCCACCTCTACATCAATCATCGTTAAATACATCACTTTGGCCATCGGCAGCGCTTGCGCAAATAATTGGCCACCTCCAATGATCATCACCTCTGGCGCATCCAGTGCGTCCAGTGCGTCCAGTAAACTCGTGTAAACCGTCGCTCCAGGCGCATCATAATTCGGATTGTTTGATATCACAATATTCTCACGCCCCGGTAATACGCGCCCCAATGATTCAAATGTCTTTCGCCCCATGATGATCGGCTTGCCCATCGTCAATGCTTTGAAATGCTTTAAGTCTGCAGACAAATGCCACGGCATCTTATTATCCAAGCCTATCACATTACCTCTGGCCATCGCCGCAATCAGCGAAATCGTTTTCATATCGCCACCGGGGCCGAAATGTGTGCGTCACAAACATAATTCGTTAACGTGAAGTCTTCAAATTTAAAATCAAATATGTTTTTCACAGCCGGGTTCAATGTCATCGTCGGCAATGGGTGCGGCGTGCGTGTTAACTGCAGGCGCGTTTGCTCCATGTGGTTGTCATACAAATGCGCATCGCCCAATGTGTGAACGAATTCACCCGGCTTTAACCCCGTCACTTGCGCCACCATCAATACCAATAACGCGTACGATGCGATATTGAACGGCACACCTAAAAAGATATCCGCACTGCGCTGATACAACTGGCAGGATAATTTCCCGTCTGCAACATAAAACTGGAAGAAGCAATGACATGGCGGCAACGCCATTTTATCAATCTCACCCACGTTCCACGCAGATACGATCAAACGTCGAGAATCAGGGTTCGTTTTAATCTGCTCAATCACTTGCGAAATCTGATCAATCACGCGACCATCTGCCGCTTGCCATGAACGCCATTGGTGCCCATACACAGGCCCTAAATTGCCGTCTTTATCCGCCCATTCGTCCCAAATGCTGACACGATTATCTTTTAAATATTGAATGTTCGTATCACCCTTGAGAAACCACAGTAATTCGTGCGTGATCGATCGCATGTGTGTTTTTTTCGTCGTCACCAAGGGAAACCCTTCGCTCAAATCAAAACGCATTTGATACCCAAACACACTGCGCGTGCCTGTGCCAGTCCGATCCGATTTGGCGACGCCATGCGTCATCACGTGTTGCATTAAATTTAAGTAGGCTTGCATGCAGATTTCCCCATTAATAATAATCCAAACAGTACCATCGGGACGCATAACCACTGCCCCATCGTAAACCCAAATGCCAATAATCCTAAGTGTGCATCCGGCTCGCGTAACAATTCCACAAAAAATCGCATCGATCCGTACAATATCAAAAACAATCCGCTCACCGCACCGCGTGGACGAGGCTTTCTCGCGTAAATCCACAAGAGCACGCCTAATACAATACCCTCTAAACCAGCTTCATATAATTGCGATGGGTGACGAGGCAAATCGCCTCCTCCCGGGAATACCATCCCCCAAGGTAAATCCGTCACACGGCCCCACAATTCACCGTTCATGAAATTCCCTAAACGCCCCAATCCCAATCCCACGGGCACCATCAGTGCAGCCATGTCTGTTAAATCAAAAAACGCGACACGATGCACGCGGCCATAAATAAACGCAGCCAGCCACACGCCAATCATGCCGCCGTGGAACGACATGCCGCCTTCCCACATCTGAAATAAATACAAAGGATGTTGTAAAAAATAAGACCACTGATATAAGATGACGTATCCCACGCGGCCACCGAGCACCACCCCCAACACCATCCACACAAAAATAAAATCATTGAGCTGCGGCGCAGTTAATGGCGCTTCTTTATATTTAATGCGATACAAGCCCAATAAATAGGCACCGATAAATCCGAATAAATACATCAGTCCATACCAATGCACACTCACAGGACCCATGGCGACCGCAACAGGATCAATGTGTGGAAAATGAATCATCGCATTCCCCAGGCTGTGTAACACATTTCTGCCGCCACCACTAATAACAATGCACCAAATAAGCGTTTTAATTGCTCATGGGGTAAGCGATGCGCGAGTCGTACGCCGATGGGTGCGCAAAAGAAGGCCGCAATGACCAATGATACGACAACAGGCCAATACACAAACCCTGTCGACAGGGCAGGTAGGGTCACATTCCCCCAACCCTTATATATGTATCCCGCCATACCCACGAGACTCGATGGAACTAAAACGATCGATGAGACCGCCAACGATTGCCGCATCGACACACCCGCACGCGAGAGCAACGGCACAATAAAAACTCCGCCCCCTAATCCTAACATCGAGGCAAAGACACCTACTATCGGACTAAATACCCACAATATTTTTTTTGAATAATTCTTAGGTTCTTTCTTCTCGCCTGTCGCTAATATATAGCGCACACCCAATATGCCCAAAAACACACCGAAAATCCAACGCAACGCTTCCCCAGATAAATGCACGGAAATGAGCGGACCAATCAAACTACCGAGCATCATCCCAGGTACCATGATTGTTACCAGCGTCCAATCAATATCGATGTGTTTACGATGCGATCTTGCCGCTATAAATGCATTAAACGGCACCGCACCTAATGAAGAACCAATCGCCAAATGCATGACCGTATCGATGGGAATACCCTGCAAGCCAAAAAGAAATACGAGGCAAGGGATAACCACAATCCCCCCACCGATACCCAATAACCCCGCAAGAAATGCGGTCAGCGATCCAATCAGCAAGTATGCCAACATGAATATGGCGATGGACATGATTTTCTCCCTAGGATACGTTAGATTATGGTATAACAGATCCTCATGAAACACCACCTCACAGCACCTGCTTCCCTCCCTGCATTGATTGAACGCGTTCAAGCGTTGTCAGGCCAAACAATAGGTGAACTAGCACAGCAGGTTGGACTCGCATTACCAGAACAATTGATCACACACAAAGGTTTGGTGGGGCAATTAGTAGAATATCTATTAGGTACAGATGCAGGCAATCAATCCAAGCCAGACTTTTTGGGCTTAGGCATCGAACTTAAAACTATCCCCGTCAATGCACAACGTCGCCCGAAAGAATCAACCTATGTATGTACGGTTCCTTTGAACCAACGTCCCTTCGAACGATTTGAAACGTCTGTCGTGCAAGCCAAACTCGCCCATGTGTTGTGGGTGCCGTTGCTGACAGATGCGCCTTTGGTCGCTCACTGGACCATCTTGGATCCCGTATTTTGGCAGCCGAATGAAGAACAATGGATGATCTTAAGAACAGATTTCGAAGAATTAATGGATGCCATCGCGTTAGGTGGCCTCGAAACGATCACATCACGCATGGGCGAAGCCCTCCATATCCGCCCTAAAGCCGCTGATGGAAAACAACTCACTTCGTTTTTTGGGGAAGATGGCTCACTTGGGCAAACACTTCCCAGAGGGTTCTATTTGAGAACAGGGTTTACAGGGGGGATCCTACAACTGAAAAAATAGGAGGTTGAAATTTAAAATTATCCCCCGTATACTCTCCCCAACCCACCAGGAGGAACCCCATGCCGACTCCAAACCCCTTTCTTCAACTCTTTGGCCGCTCTCCCATACGTCCACTCCAAGAGCACATTGACAAGGTCTATGCTTGTGTCAAAACACTGATCCCTTTCTTTGATGCCGTCTTTGCACAAAACTGGGCCAAAGCGCAACAATACCAAACACAAATCACTGAATTAGAACATGAAGCAGATAATCTCAAACGTCAATTACGTTTGAATCTGCCACAAGGTTTGTTCTTGCCTGTGCCACGTACTGATCTATTAGACATGTTGCGTTCACAAGATCGCATTGCTAATCGGGCGAAAGACATTGCCGGTTTGGTCTTAGGCCGTCACATGAACATCCCCGCCTCACTTGGCGCTGATTTAAAATGTTATTTAGAGCGCAGCATTTCTGCAGCACAACAAGCCCATCGTGCGATCCACGAACTTGATAGCTTGTTAGAAACCGGCTTCTCTGGTCACGAAATCAACATCGTGGAAGAGATGATTCAAGAGCTCGATGATATCGAGCATCAAACCGACGAAATGGAAATTAAAATTCGTCATGAACTGTTTCTCATTGAAAAGGATTTACCCCCCGTCGACGTCATGTTTATGTATAACATTGTCGATTGGATCGGGGACTTGGCTGACCGCGCACAGCGTGTCGGCGGCCAACTTCAACTCTTAATTGCAAGGTAAATCTTATGTTACACAGTACTATGTTTCTTGTATTAGCATGCGGCTTTGGTTTTTTTATGGCGTGGGGCGTCGGTGCCAATGATGTTGCCAATGCGATGGGGACCTCTGTCGGTTCTAAAGCCTTAAGCATCCGCAATG
Organism: Gammaproteobacteria bacterium; assembly: GCA_044445605.1. Classification (GTDB taxonomy): domain Bacteria; phylum Pseudomonadota; class Gammaproteobacteria; order JABCZS01; family JABCZS01; genus CAWKDC01. The sequence goes on from JBIOEA010000004.1 coordinate 55,107, forward strand.
CCATCATCATCGCGGCCATCTTTGAATTCGCCGGTGCGTTTTTTGCGGGCGGCGCGGTTACCAATACCATCAGTGGCGGTATCACGGATATTTCCTACTTCGTGAATCAACCTGAACTCTTGGTTTATGGCATGTTGGCGTCATTGCTCGCAGCCGGTATTTGGTTGCTCGTGGCGACATACTTCGGTTGGCCTGTGTCTACCTCTCACTCCATCGTGGGTGCCATTGTTGGCTTTGCCGCTGTCGGTGTGGGCATTGATGCCGTTCAATGGGGTAAAGTGGGCTTCATCGTGATGAGCTGGGTCGTCTCTCCGTTGATCGGGCTTATCCTCGCGTATGGCTTGTTCATGAGCGTGCAATACCTGATTTTCAACGCACAGGAACCCTTCCGTGCCGCGAAACGTTATGTCCCTGTGTATATCTTTCTGACTGCATTTTTATTCTTAATGGTCACCTTTGTGAAGGGCTTGAAATACGTCGGCTTGAACCTCAGCTTCATGGAAAGCACCATGATTTCGATGACGGTCAGCGTGTTCATTACGTTGATTGGCTGCTTCTTCCTGAATCGCATTAAAGCAGACCCAGCCGCTGAACGTGAATTCCACTTCGCTAACGTGGAAAAAATCTTCGCTGTATTAATGGCCTTCACGGCTTGCGCGATGTCGTTTGCACACGGCTCCAATGACGTGGCGAATGCTGTGGGTCCATTGGCGGCGGTCATCAATATTGTCCAAAACAATGGCGCCATTGGTGTCACCAGCGTGGCTGAACCATGGATTCTGTTCTTGGGTGCAGCCGGTATCGTTTGTGGCTTGGTGATGTATGGCCATAAAGTGATCGTGACGATCGGTTCAGGCATTACTGAACTCACCCCCAGCCGCGGCTTTGCTGCGACACTGGCTGGTGCTGTGACCATGATTTTGGCATCCGGTACCGGTTTACCGATTTCAAGCACGCACACATTGGTCGGCGCGATTCTCGGCGTTGGCTTGGCACGCGGGATTGGCGCTATCAACTTGAACATGGTCACCACCATCTTCACGTCGTGGATTGTTACCTTGCCTGCAGGCGCACTGTTATCTATCCTTACGTTCTACGTCTTTAAATATTCTTTTGGGTAGAACTATGCGCATCGTCTCCGTTATATTATTGTGTGTCATGGCAGCGAGCGCGGTCGCAACACCGATCAACTGCCCTGCCCCACACGATATCACGCGTATCGACGGGGAATATGCATGGCGAAGCAACGATTCATTATTCGAAGGATATTTCGCGGTGCCTCAATTTGGCCGCGGCCAATCTTCAGAAGTGACTCAGTTTTTGGAAGCCCGTTGGATTCAACTGACCGATCTGGCCAAGGCAAAAGGCTTTGTTGAATGCGATTATGCAGGCAATGTAGAGGGTGAAATCATTCGCTTCAGTTTGCTCAATGCACAAGCAGGGCCAAAGCCAAGCGCTCACACCTGGTCGTGCTCCTTTCATCCTCCCTTCCCCAGCAGTCAATGCACTTGCGCGGGGGACCCAGGGATTTGCACGTTTGAAAAAACATGAAGCGGCGCTTTTCGTTGATCGATCAACTCTGCATTCAAGCCGAGTTGCTTCTGCATTTGTCCAGTAATACGTATGCCAGTGGCGCACGTGCTAATCCAGCACAAACCATCCCTGACGCCCCCATGACGGATACCGAGCGTGAGCACGTTGCCGGATTAATGCGCATTAATCACAGTGGTGAAGTCTGTGCACAAGCATTGTATTTGGGACAGGCGCTCGCTGCGCGCGACAGCCAAACACGTGAATCGTTGAACCAAGCCGCACTCGAAGAAGGTGACCATTTATTATGGTGCCAAGACCGCATTCGTTCATTGTCTGGCCGGACAAGTTTCTTGAACCCCTTGTGGTATGTGGGGTCATTGGGCATCGGCATGGCAGCGGGTATTGCAGGTGATGCCATCAGCCTTGGCTTTATCGTCGAAACAGAAAAACAAGTGGAACGGCATCTGGAAGGGCATCTTTTGCAAATCCCGGCACACGATGAACAAACCCGCGCGATTTTAACGCAAATGCATCAAGATGAAATTCAACATGGGAACCATGCTCAGGAAGCAGGCGCCGTTGCACTCCCCAGCTTTATCCAACAACTCATGCACTCCACCGCACGTATCATGGTGAAATGTGCGCGGTGGGTGTAGGTTAGTCCTTCCTTTTCGTGGATTGCATCTCAATACTTTGCTTAGTATCACTTTGCTTATTAGCCTCCACCTTCGCTCTCAATGCACCACTCAATGCATCACGCGGATGTTGTAATAGCAATTTGCTGCTGCCCGGAGCATGCGCCAATACCCCATCAGGTACAGAAACTTTTTTTAAAACTTCTTTACGAGGATCGGAATTCACTATTAGCCTTTCCCTAGCATTCGCGGCGACTCCCTTTTCCTTGCTGACTTTCCAGAGCTTAACACCTGTAAATATTGCCAGTCCAGTGCCTAAAACGCTTCCAATCACAGTACCTACAATAGCTGCGGTGGATCCAATTTTAGCAAATCCAGCGGCAATACCTTTCGCTGCTATAGCGGGTAGCCCCTCTGCAGTGAATAACACGGCAGGGTTTGCATGAGCGAGCATAAAGCTCAACGCAGGCTGCACTACCGATGAGACAAAACCATGACCAATAGTCGTTATCACACCCCAGATTTGGCTACCGTAGGCTGTTGCTATCGCAGTTGCACTATCCCCGGCAGAAGCGCCCACCATACCAGCCATCCAACCCGGAACAGTAACCCCAATGCCCGCCAAAAATACAGATGCCAAAAAAGTACCTGTCAATACAAACGTGGCGGCATACACCGCATACCACAATGCATTGAAAGCCTTGTCGCGATTTTCTTTGGTTGTACCAGGCATGGCAGGCAAAATACTGCGCAACGAACCAATAATCGTATTTGTCAAAATAGAGGGGATCGTGTCAAAAATGAAACGAAAGAACTTATAGAAACCAATAAAAATATAGTCCCCAGCATCGCGCTCTGCTTTAGGATTGCTTATATTCACCTTGAATGTCGGCAAGTTGTCAGCCAACCACTTCTCCGCGGCAAGCAAGCCTTGATCTTTTTCAGGAGGCGAGAATGTTTTATCGCCCCAATCAAGCACCGCGCGATAAAAATGATTGAACACAATCACCGGCGAAGCCAATATACCAACAATCGAATTTTCCAAACCGTTAATCGCTTGACGAACAGGACTATCTGTCGGCAACCGATCATACCCAACGATCAATTTGAGCGGCCAGACAAGCGTTTTGCCGATAAATTCAGGAATAATCGTTAAACCGATGGAAAGTATTGCCAATGGGTTATGAATAACATTGTGCACCACATGACCAACACTGTCCCATGGAAGCATTTTGGGCATATTCAATCGCGCTTGTGCCCAATATTTTGAACCTGCGTCCCCCATAGGATAAGTCAGACCGGACATAACGCTAAACCAACGGCTTGTATAATCCCAGTCAGTTGTTTTCTTTCCAACCACAAAGTTATATCCGTTGACGATGAGCGAAACACTACCCCCTATGGCCATGAATAGCGGATATAAAGGTAATACAAGAATGGACCTTCCTAAAATACCAAGTCCTCTGCTCACAGGGGAGCCGCCCGGTTCAATAAACGGACTACCACTGGCAACTCTGTTCAGTGCATGTGCATGTAACGCTGAAAACATTTGATAGGCTTGTTTGTCTTCGGCCAAAACTTTCCCAGAACTGATTTGCTCTTCCATCGTCATAAAACCGCGTTCTCGATAACGGGTCAATGTGTCTAACATCTCGTTGGCAAGTTGACGACGATTCTTTTTATCTGCTTCAGCATCAACTGGTACTGAGGGTTTCAGCAAATCTAACTCTGCTTGAAAAGGTTTCTTAGCGAAATTAACAAAATCAGCAGCCGCGGTAGGCACTCCACCTTGAAATCTTACATCTTCCGCATTGACAGCTTCAATGAACAACATCATGTCCAAGAGTTCATTAATATTGGGCGCATTGGTCGAAGGGTCTTCACTTCTGGTCTTTGCTTCTTTATCTAGGCGGTTAGACTTATCATCGAAAAATCCAGTATTAGGTTCTTGATACTCAACAGCATTATTTGTGGTGCTAAACGCAGCGTAGCGAATATTGGCATTGTCATTCGCATCTTTCATCCAAGCAAATACCGCCATGATGTTAATCATTCGCTGTTTACTAAATTCATTTGCCTTTACATTCACTGCCATGTCACGCCTCATTTCTCTTGGTCATCTAGTAACATTAAAACAAGCTTTAGGAATGACCCACAACCAAGTGGATTATTTTTAGTAGTTACACGCCTAAATACCACTATAATCATACACCTATTTATGTCTCTTTGCAAGAAAGCTGAAAGTAGGTTTCTTTGTTTTTCAAGGAGTTAGCTTATAAGGCAATAGCTAGCTATTTGACTTGACCCGCTCCCTAACTATGCATACAATTATAGGTGGGCATGTTGAGCAGGTATGCTGCTAGGGGTGTGCCGTATGGCTCTGAAACTAGAAGGAATTAATCAGATAATCAAGTACTTGGCTCAAATGGCTGAGCGCAGGCAAAGTGACAGTGCCCCTGCTTTTATGAAGAGCCCTGAGTTTGAAAAGCAGTATCAGCAAATGGATGGGCTGCTGAACAAAGCACAACAAAGACAACCTCCTCATCTCAAACCTCATGAAGAAAATCAACTCTTCAATTTTTTAAGCATGGTAGCGATGCTGGATAAATCCCTCAACATCCATGCGGAGATAGACAACTTCGTAAAAGCAAATGCGAAAGATCCAGACGTCATGTTGTGTTGCGCATTGGCGAGAGGGGATGCGGCTGAGGTAAAAAGGATGTTAAACGTCCTGGTGCCCGGGTATGAAGAAGAGGTCATGAGCAACTATGGGGCTACAGAGGCTAACATGCGGAGATTTCTCTCCCAAGACCAGATTCAACGCATTAAAGATAATCAGATAACCACTATTAACAAGGGGAATGTATCCTATTCAAATATTAAATTTGATAAAACAACAGGCACATTCAGTTATAACGAAAAAACAACCATAAAGGAAAATGCTGCCATCACCAACAATAAAAAATTCGATAAAGTTTATCTGGCGCTATGTCAATTTCATCCACTCGATAACATTGCGCTGTCCGTCGTGGCCAATCGTTACGGAGAACGTGACGAAACGAGTGAAAAGATCAGAGAGGCAGTTCGTGCGCGTAGAAAGTTTGTGGATAACATCGAAACAAAACTTGGCGAACATGATATTAACTATATTGCCGCTCTGGTCAAGGAAATTCAAAAAGAAAAAATTAACTCAGGCGAGTTGAGCGCTGATGAGCTTGTCTCTTTCATTATTGATCGCCTTAAACCTCATGAGCAGACTATTCTTAAACTTGACATCAGTGAGATAAAAAGAAATATGATCCTTCTGGAACAAGCTGATACTAAAAATCAACGTCTGAATCACAGTGAAACCCTATCGTTATTAACCAACATGACAACGGCCGTCGAGGCTATTCAGAGCGAAAAATATGCCCGCGATCTTCTCAAGTTGATTGATTTTTTGGATGAAAATGGCTTTGCAATGATTTTAGACGATGGCACCATTAATATTACGAATGTTGAAGGGAAATCAAAAGATAGCCTTCAAAATGGCATCAGTGATATTGTCACGATTTTAAATTCAAATGTCCCTGTGAGTCAGAGAAACGTCATTGACATTGTTAATGCAAAGCGGAATCCGATGGAAGAAATTGAACTAGAGGGTATCAACTATCGTCATCTACAGCAAACCGCAAAGGGTGAACGTTCCGTCAATGCTGACAATATCATCGACAAACACAACGCAGTCAGTTATGCCTGTGAAATACTTCCCGAAACGTGGGCGCAGCCTCGTTCGCCCCTGATGAGCCTAAAAGAGAAATTCATAGAAAAGGTTGAACAACTTAGCCCTGGTTCTGCAGCGAGGGGATTAGAGTTTAATGCACGGCCTAAAACAAATTTTACAGTCTCCTTGGTGGATGCTTGGAAGCACATTACCTCACCCGAGAAGAACATTCATCGTGTGGATACTCAGCAAGGTGCTCTTAGAAATAAATGGTAGTCATTTGACAGCTATTGCATCCTCCTTCTCACCCCTTTACAATAGCCCTTTTAGTCCGGAGTGCAGCCATGCTCAATAGTCAAACCCCAACGCGTCGTCAAAGCATTGCCGTTCAAGTGGGCACTATTCAAATTGGCGGAGGGGCGCCTGTCGCCGTCCAATCCATGACCAATACTGACACGGCTGATGTTGCTGCTACTATCAAACAAATCAAAGAGTTAGCCGAAGCTGGCTCCGAGCTCGTCCGGATGACCGTCAATAATGACGCAGCCGCCAAAGCCGTCCCCCTTATTCGTGAGGCATTGGACAAAGCCGGATTGTCCGTTCCCCTCATCGGCGATTTCCACTACAACGGGCATACCTTATTAAAAGAAAATCCCGAGTGCGCCAAGACCCTCGATAAATACCGTATCAACCCAGGCAACGTCGGCTTTGGCCAAAAACGCGATAAACAGTTCGCCGACATGATTGAAGTCGCCATGACCCATCAAAAACCTGTCCGTATTGGTGTGAACTGGGGCAGCTTAGACCAAGATTTATTGGCAAGCCTGCTAGACACGAATGCTAAATCAGACACGCCACGTCCTTTGGGCGCCATCACACAAGAAGCCATCATCACGTCTGCACTGAAAAGCGCTGAATACGCTGTGTCATTGGGCATGCCACGTAACCATATTATCCTCGCATGCAAAGTCAGCGTCGTTCCCGATTTGATCACCCTGTATCAAACACTCGGGGCCGCCTGCGATTACCCTCTGCATTTGGGGTTAACCGAAGCCGGCATGGGCGACAAAGGTGTTGTGGCCACGACCGCCGCGTTGTCCATATTATTGCAACAAGGCATTGGTGATACGATCCGTGCATCCTTGACACCACGTCCCGGTGAATCACGCATTCGCGAAGTCCAAGTGTGCCAAGAAATTTTGCAAGCACTCGGTTTACGTACATTTGCACCCAGCATCACGGCTTGCCCCGGTTGCGGCCGTACCACCAGCACGTACTTCCAACACCTTGCGGAAGAAATTCAACAATACACACGTGATCGTATGCCAGAATGGTCTACACAATATAAAGGTGTGGAATATTTGAAGGTCGCTGTGATGGGTTGCATCGTAAATGGCCCCGGCGAAAGTAAACATGCAGACATCGGTATCAGCTTGCCAGGCACGGGCGAATCCCCTGTCGCACCCGTGTTTATCAATGGTGAAAAAGCCATGACATTACGCGGGGATAATATCGTTGAAGAGTTTAAACAGATTTTGGAAAAATATGTGGCTGAACGTTATTCATAAATCTCTTACCCTCCCTTTGTAAAGGGAGGTGGCCCGCAGGGCCGGAGGGATTTGTCTAAAAGGAGATAAAATGTCTTTCACTATTATTCTTGCCAGCGGCAACAAAGGGAAATTAAGCGAATTCTCCGAAATTTTTGCGCCCATCAACATTAACATTAAACCGCAATCCGATTGGAACGTCTCTTCCGTTGAAGAAACCGGATTGACGTTTATTGAAAACGCATTGATCAAAGCGCGTCATGCGAGCATCGAAACGGGATTACCGGCATTATCAGACGACTCTGGTTTAGTTGTTGATGCACTCGGTGGCCAGCCCGGTATTTACTCGTCACGATTTGCGGGCGAACATGCGGATGAAAAAGCATACACCGCAAAATTATTAGAAGTCATGAAAGACGTTCCCATGGCAGAACGCACTGCACGGTTCGTTTGCGTATTAGCATTTTTGCAAAACCCACAAGATCCCATGCCCATCATCGCGCAAGCAACGTGGGAAGGCACCATCTTGACAGAACGCAGAGGCTCAGGCGGCTTCGGTTATGATCCCGTCTTCTTTGTTAAAGAGGAAAATTGCTCTGCAGCAGAATTAGACAGCAACCGTAAACATGCATTATCACACCGCGGGCGTGCAACACATCTGATGCTCAAAGAGCTCAAAAAGTATTTACATGACCACCCCGTTTAATCGTACGATTCCTTTGTCATTGTATATCCACCTTCCCTGGTGCATACAAAAGTGTCCGTATTGCGATTTTAATTCCTACGGGATCACACAACATCCCATGACAGAGCAAGCCTATGTGGCCGCGTTGCTGGAAGATTTTACCGAAACATTGCCATTGATTTGGGGCCGTCGTTTAGTCAGTATATTTTTTGGTGGCGGCACGCCGAGCCTGTTTTCAGCTGAATCGATTGCCGAGATTTTAAATGGCATTCAAACATTATTACCTTTTAATAAGGAACATGTTGAAATCACGCTGGAAGCTAATCCTGGCACATTCGAATATGAAAAGTTTAAAGATTTTAAAGCAGCGGGCATTAATCGGATTTCATTGGGCGTGCAAAGTTTTGATGATCAGCAATTAAAGCGATTGGGTCGCGTGCATTCATCAGATAATGCATTGGAGGCGTGTCGCGCATTACGCGAATTGAATGTTAATTTTAATATTGATCTGATGTATGGCTTGCCTCATCAAACCATTGAATCAGCGTTGTCTGATCTGCATACAGCCATCACATGTGAGCCTAAACATCTTTCTTGGTACCATTTAACCATGGAGCCGAATACCGTTTTTTATCAGCGCCCACCGGAAGGTTTGCCGAACGATGATTTTGTGGCGGACATGGAAGATGCCGGTCGTGCGTATTTGGCTTCCGCAGGATTGCAACGGTATGAAGTGTCGGCCTATGCGCGTGAGGGTTTTGAATCGGTGCATAATTTAAATTATTGGACGTTCGGTGATTATGTTGGCATTGGGGCCGGTGCGCATGGGAAGATCACTGATGCATCAACAGGTGTGATCACGCGCCACACCAAACAAAAAGTGCCTGCAAATTATTTAAATCCCGAATTGCCGTTTACGAGCAGCACGCGTGCATTGAATGCAGATGAATTGCCCGTTGAATTCATGATGAATGCATTGCGATTGAAAAACGGGTTTGAGTGGGATGAATTTGAATCGCGTACGGGTTTGAGCCGTGCTGTGCTGATGCCTGCGTTGGAACATGCTCGTGATGATGGGTTTGTTTTAATGGATGATCAGCGTGTGTGGCCGACGGATCATGGCTATTTATTTTTGAATAATTTACTTGGGTATTTTTAAATTACAATACCCACTTTCCCTTTTTTTTAATCTCATCGTGCATCATCGTAGGTGAGAGATCAATGTCACCCGGCCAGGTGGCTATGCCTAACTCTAGATAAACTTTATAAAATAGCTCATTATCTCGAAGTGCCTCGAACACACCTGCTTCATCGCTCATGATGAAATCATACATCTCAACAAATCCATTGGTACCGTCATTGAAAACAACTTCCAATTTATAGCCCGCTAATGGCTTTACACTAGCAAGACGCCAAGGGGCAACCGGATTTACTCCAGGGGCGGTATCTTTTTTATTGGTCGATTCTGCTGACATAATGTCCAATCCTCTAATAAGTCTTTCTTCCGTGAAGTATTATTATATTGTTGCTGAGTATAATGCGATAAAAACACAATATCAAGCCCATCTCTATCTCTTATTCTGATTGCCTTTCTCCCTCAATCAGGAGATACTAACCTCATGTCCAATACTTTATATCTCAGCAATCAACTTCTCATTGCGATGCCCGCGCTAGGTGATCCACGTTTCGAGCGCTCCGTTGTGCTAGTATGCGAACATAATCGAGAAGGGGCGATGGGCATTGTCATCAATAAAGCCATGCAACTCTCGCTGGCGGATATTTTAAATTACATTGGGCATTTATCGAAAGACACGGATGATCGCGCGTTGAGTATACCGATTTTCTGGGGTGGCCCGCTCGATCGCAATAAAGGCTTCATCGTGCATCGTTCTATCGGGCATTGGTCGAACACACAGGCCATTGGCGAATCGCTGGCCGTCACTACCTCCCAAGATATACTGCATGCCCTGGCCAGTGGACGGGGCCCTGTCAATGAATCACTCGTCTGTTTCGGCTGCGCTCGCTGGTACCCTGGGCAGCTCGAACAAGAAATTGCCGAAAATGTCTGGCTCACGATGCCAGCCTCTCCTGCCGTTTTATTCAACTGCCCTACGCCCAACCGCTGGACGATGGCTGCCGCCCAAATGGGTATCGATTTTAACTACTTATCCTATGATGTCGGACACGCTTAAACCACAAGGCATTATCATCGCCTTTGACTTCGGTTTGAGGCGCATTGGCGTGGCCGTCGGTCAGACCGTCACGAAAACCGCTACGCCTGAAGGCATGGTGCCCGCGCAAGACGGTGAACCCAGTTGGGAAATCTTAGAAACATTCATTCGCAAATGGAAACCCAAAGCCTTGGTCGTCGGCGTGCCGTTGAACATGGATGGTACAGAACAAAAAATGACACTCAATGCACGTGCGTTTATCGATAAATTGAAAGAACGTCTGAAGTTGCCTGTGTTCGGCGTCGATGAACGCCTCACCACCGTCGAAGCCCGTGCACGTCTCTTTGAATCCGGTGGCTACAAAGCCATTCAAAAATCTTCCGTTGATGCCATGGCCGCCAAAATTTTATTGGAAGCATGGTTAGAAGAAAATTATTAAAACACTTTGACACAATTAGTTCCTTGACTCATCGCTAGCGCAACTGGTAATCTCTTCCCGTATTAAATGTCTATTAAATAGCTTAAGGGGATGATCATGAAAAGTTATGCAAATCTACAAGTACTGATTGAGGCGAAAACAGTCCAACGCCCAGGGGTCAACTTTTTCAATGAGCACCCCTCTCAACTCGCTGAACTTATCAAAAAAGATTTTGATCTCGCAGAACTTTATTTCAAACATTTTGAGAAAAAAGATATTAATAACATAACGAATAACGCGCGCAATAAGAATGTAGGGATGTACCTCATGCATTACACGTTCGTTAAAGAAATGCTCGACATATTGTTACTGATGTCAACACCTTTGTACCCAAACAATCCCATTGTTCTTAAAGAAGCATCACTTCCACATATAGCACATGAACGCGATAAAATATTTAGTCTAAGCAAGGACCTTAAGCATGATACTACAATGAGAAATGTGTATTGCCCATATGGATATACTTATAATGGTTTGAGGGCCTTAAGGGCAACCCATGAGCTAACAGGATCGAATTTTAGCCATGTGGACATTAAAACTGAACCTTTATTCTTATTGATGTTTAAAGAATGGCAAACAAGAGACTATGTAAAAAGCCATCTTTCAGAAATGATTGTCAAATTCTTAGGGCAGCTTGAACCTGGCAACACCTTGAATTTTGAATTTGTGGGTCAATACGTAGGTAAGAATGATTCATTCCAACGTCTTATCAGTGAAGGCTATTACAATGTCGTCGCGGCATTGTTGAAATCTATTTCCCCCGAGCTCGCAATCCAACAACTTCAATTACCCATTTACAGCCTACAGAACAAACCCGGTTGGGATGTATTGTTAGAAAATTTGCCTACCTCTCATGATGCGGTCAAACAAGCCATTGCTTGTCTGCAAGATATTAAGTTTAACAAGCTGGATGCGTTCAAAGCATTTATCGAAACCCCAAGAAAATATGATTTACTGCAAATGCTCAAGGACAAAGCGCCAACATTAGTGCCAGATTTTTGCGCCATTGCACCCGATTACTTGAAAGATCATTTCATCTTTTCGGCAAAGGGATTAAACATGCCGGATGAGAAGGCACCCCCGTTGCCGCCGTCGTATGCTCAATCCATGGCACAACAACCGCCAGCATCGAATAACAACAACGCGAACAACTCGAGTAGTTCAAGTAGCGCTGTCTCTGGCGCGAGTATGATGACAACTTCGTACCAAATGCCAGTTGTTACTAATAAGCCGGATCAGAATAATGACGCGAAAGGATGTAGGATGATGTAAGCCCCTACAATATTTTCATCACCCGACCCAATACACCTTGCTCAGCCTGCAAATACGCCGTTGCGGCCATGATATGCGCCATGCGCTTGCTTTGATCTTCCCACAATGACATCACCGCATTCGCTAACGCTTCCGGTGTTTCCACCACATCCAATGCCCCGCGTTCGCGCAAAGCATCGGTCACCGTTTTGAAATTATGCAAAAACGGCCCCGTGATCATCGCACAATCCATTTGCGCGGCTTCCAAAACATTATGCCCACCGACCGGCACTAAACTACCACCAATAAATGCGACCGATACAGCACCGTAATAGGCCAACACTTCGCCCATCGTATCCCCTAAATAAATCTGTGTTTTCGCCGTCACGCCTTCTCCCCAACTGCGGCGACGCACAATAAATCCCTCTGTGATGCAATCTTCATACACTGAATCAAATCGCTCAGGATGACGTGGCACCAACACCAACAATGCGTCCGGGTATTTTTCCAACATAATTTTAAACGCCTGCAATACTTGCGTTTCTTCATCTTCGTGCGTGCTCGTCGCCGCAAACGCATAACGATCACCCCACATTTGACGCAATACTTCAGCCGTCTCTTTCAACGACTGAGGCACGTCCGCATCACATTTTAAATTGCCCGTCACGCTCACTTTATGCGCGGGAACACCCAACGCCATCAAACGTTCAGCATCATTCTTCCCCTGTGCACAAATGTGCGTGGCACACTGTAACACCGGCTTAAAAAACCACAGCCACTGTCGGTAACCTTGAAATGATTTTTCAGATAAACGAGCGTTCACCATGTATAACGGAATCTTGCGATCGTAAACCGCTTGATATAAATTCGGCCACCACTCCGTTTCCATGATGACCACTCTCTTCGGCTTGATCGTATTTAAAAAACGATTCACCGCAAACCTGTAATCATAGGGTAAATATAAATGCGTGACGCGTTCACCAAATAACCGCTCACCACAGGCTAACCCCGTCGGCGTCATGTGCGTCAATACAATCGAATGCCCGGCTTTTAATAACGCTTCAATCAACGGCGCCGCGGCCATGGTTTCACCCACAGAGACCGCGTGAACAAGAATGCCACCCGTCGGGAAAGTACGATCATAATAACCAAAACGCTCAGCAACCCCTGAGTAATACGCCGAGGATCGACGACCGCGCCATAATAATCGTAATAAAATGAAGGGAAGCGCCAACCACAATAGGGCCCCATATAAACAAAGACCCCATCGTGATTTGTCGTTCATCGTTGATATATCCTATTTTTTGTTCAGAATGTCCATATAGGCTTTTACACCCTCTTGCACGGTCGCAAACGGTGCATCGTAACCTACTGCACGTAATGCAGAAATGTCAGCTTCTGTGAAACTTTGATAACGGCCTTTCAATTGCTCAGGGAATGCAATGTATTCAATCATCCCTTTACCGTGCGCTTCAATCACGCTGCGTGCCACTTCATTGAATGTTTGACTGCGCCCAGTGCCACAATTGAAGATACCAGAAATCTCAGGGTGTTGCCAAAACCATAAATTGACCTTAACAACATCATCGACGTACACGAAATCACGACGCTGTTCGCCATTACCGTAACCATCACAACCTTCAAATAATTTCACCACACCTGTTTCACGAATTTGATTCGAATGATGGAATGCCACGCTCGCCATCTTGCCTTTGTGCTGTTCGTGTGGACCGTATACGTTGAAATAACGGAAACCTACAATTTGACTGTTCGCCGTCGGTAATATACGACGCACGTATTGATCAAATAAGAATTTTGAATAACCATAAACATTTAAAGGCGCTTCATGCGCTAACGACTCTTTGAATACCGTGCCGCCCCCGTAAACCGCCGCGCTCGATGCGTATAAAAAGGGAATCTCTTGATCTAAGCAATAATGTAATAAGATTTTAGAATATTCATAATTGTTTTCCATCATGAACTGACCATCCCATTCGGTGGTGTCAGAACATGCACCTTCATGAAACACCGCTTCAATCGGCTCTTCTTGGTATTCGAGGTAATCAAAAAAATCTTTTTTGTCGACGTAATCAGCAATTTGTACATTCACTAGATTGACGAACTTCGTCCCGTCTTTTAAATCGTCTACCGCAATAATGTCTGTCCGACCTAATGCGTTTAGTCCCTTGATGATTTGGCTGCCGATGAAGCCTGCAGCGCCTGTGACTACGATCATGTTTGAATCTCCCTTATTTATATAAAAAAACCCCTACAGGCTGCCCCCTTAAAAGGAGGCGAAAGATCAGAAGGGGGCTTGTTCTAGGATAGTATCTTTTGAATCAATCCTGTCGTCGAACAACCTGGCTTGAACGGTAAAATCTCTACCTTGCCGCCTGCCGCCAATACCGCTTCGTGGCCCGCGATTTGCTCAACCTTATAATCGCCACCTTTCACCAATACATCCGGTAATACCGCCTCAATCAAGGCCGCAGGGGTATCCTCCGAAAACGACACAACCCAAGTTACCGCGCTCATGGCCGCCAATATTGTCATGCGATCCACTACCGTGTTTAAAGGACGTGTTTCGCCTTTCAAACGGCGTACAGAGGCATCATCATTCACTGCAATGATTAAATAATCGCCTAAGTTCTTCGCTTGTGATAAATATTGTACGTGTCCGGCATGCAGAATATCAAAACAACCGTTGGTCATCACAATCCGCTTGCCCGCCGCTTTCGCACGTGCGACATCTTGCAATAACTGTGTCCTCGATACCACTTTCTCACTGTCTGAATGGACCAATGCATGATTCAATTCTTCATACGATACCGTCGCCGTACCTAATTTCGCCACCACCAATCCCGCAGCAATGTTCGCCCACTGCGCCGCTTGTGCCAACGTCGCGCCCGCTGCAACCGCCGTGGCAAATACCGCCAATACCGTATCGCCCGCACCCGTCACGTCAAATACTTCGCGTGCCGATGCCTTGAATGCATATACATCGTCTAGCGTGATCAAGACCATCCCCGCTTCGCCACGCGTCACGAGCAATGCCTCTAAATCGTGCGCAACAATTAATCCGCGCGCCTTCAACACCATGTCTTCTTCTGAAGCCACTGGGCCAACCACTTGCTCAAATTCTTTCCAGTTTGGCGTCACCACACGCGCACCCTGATAATGACGGTAATCCGACGTCTTCGGATCCACAAACACCGCTTTGCCTTGACGCTTTGCAGCTTCAATCAACGGCGCTGCGTTTGATAATACGCCTTTGCCATAATCAGAAAAAACAATCAGATCGGCATCCAGTGCGGCTTCAAATGTTTTTATTAATGCGGCATCAAGCACAGGCGCAGATTGCTGTTCTTCAAAATCTAATCGGATAAGTTGTTGATGATGACTTAACACGCGCCACTTTAATGTGGTCGGCGCCGTCGTCACAATCGGTAAAAATCGAATGCCCTTTTCTTCAAGATGCTTTTTGAGGGTCGCTGCTGCATCGTCATTGCCCACCGCGCCTATCAAGGTCACGTTGGCTCCCAATGCCGCGATGTTCATCGCCACGTTTGCCGCACCACCCGGGACCTGACGCTGGCCCTTCACGCGGACCACAGGCACAGGCGCTTCCGGTGAAATGCGCGTCGCCTGCCCATCCCAGTAACAATCCAACATCACATCGCCCACAACAAGCACACGTCTATTCGAAAAATCAATGAGTTGCATTGGTATTCCTGCTTCAAAAAAGGTTCGCCTATCATACCACAAGGCTGTATGGAAATGGAATGGGTTAGTTAGATTATTTACAGAGTAAGTCCAATGGGATCGCCAGCCCTTGTGCGACTTGCTTCAAGACCTTCTTACTGCCTGAGCGTAGCCGGTTTTCCAGTTGTGACAAATAAGGCACACTGATCCCTGCTGCCTTCGCCAAGGCGGCTTGTGATAGCCCTCGATACTCTCGCCAAACCCGAATCGAACTCTCTCCCGCCGCTATTCGTTGCGTCATTAATTCCGGTAATAATATCACCGGGGCAACAATAGGTTGCTGTATTATCAGGGATTTAAGTTTGACATATTCACCATACGGTAATACGGCCCATTGGGGTTCGCCAGAGGAGGGAATAAATTGTACGTCGTCTAACGCCATACGATTCCCTAGGGAGATTTTTTAAAAAGAGGCCCCCCGCCTTACGGAGGGGGGTTAAGCATGTCAATCTCCACTTGACATCCCTGTCGGATAATTCCGACTCACAGACATGCTGTCCTCAACCATTGCAACTAAAGCACTACCAGCCCAAGGTGTGGCTTCACTGCTTCACAACTTAATATTAGCACAGTGCTAATGATTGTCAAGGTTGTTATTAGCATTTTGCTAACATTGTCATGTTTCGACCTCCTTAAATAAAATCCCCCGCCTCGGAATACTCGGCTGCCCCCTTTTACCAAAGGGGGCCTAAGACATAGATCCGCGTACTCGGCTGCCTCTTTTTCCAAAGGGGGCCTAAGACATAGAAGGGAAAAAGATGTTTCGCCCCTACATGAGAAGGAGCACACATCATCATCAGCTTTTTGTGATATCTTTATGGGCATGACACATTTACCTATGTTTGAAAAAGACTGCCGCTTATTTGTGGCCATCACCAGTTTCGTGCTAACCCTCTTAGTGGGCTGGGATGCACTCATCAATCCAGATGGCATTTTGTATGTCACCCAGGCACACCTCATTCATCAAGGCGCTTGGCGTGAAGCACTCTCTCAATATCCTTGGCCTGGCTATGCCACGCTCATCGCTGCTGTCTCATGGTTTGGGCCAACGCTCGAACACAGTGCCACGCTGATTAATGCAGTTTGCTATGCGCTAATGGTCGCAGGCTTTGTGACATTCATTAAACAAGCTGGAGGGAATCAGGCCATTCAATGGTTGGCGGCCGTCGCATTGCTCGTACAGCCCTCGGTGAATGGTTACCGCGAATACATCATCCGTGATGTCGGTTTGTGGGGCATGATATTTTGGAGCCTCTACGCGCTCGTCCACTACCACGAGCACCGTCAATGGCGCGATGTTTTTCTCTGGTCCGCCAGCATGACATTTGCCGTGCTCTTTCGCATCGAGGCCATCGTCTTTCTAACACTCGCCCCCTGCGCACTGCTCATGTTCTCACCCAGACGCTCATTCCTCGATCTGCTGCGCTTCCAATCGCTCTTTATCGCGGCAACAGTCATCGGGTTTCTCGTCATCATGCTCTCTGGCGATAAGTATGACCTCGGGCGTCTTGAGGAATTACCCCGCCATTTAGAAGGATTGATAAATGCTGGCTCAGCATACATGGATCGCGCCGAAGGACTCAGACGTGTTTTTTCTGATGAACTGAAATTGAAACACGCCGCAGTTGCGCTTGCGGGCGCCATGATGACCTTCCTTCTCTATGCCATCATTAAATCACTTACACCCGTTTATTTGTTCTTGGTAGGCGTCACTCATTACAAACATTTATTTCCGCGATCGCTCGCCCTGCGCTATTTATGGGTGTTCATCGGGCTAGCAGTATTCATTCTCATCACTTTCTTCTTGCAACTGTATTTTTTAAGCGGACGCTATGTCACCACTTTAGCACTCTTGTTGACCTGCTTTGTCCCCTACGGCATTCATTACATTGCCGTCTCGCGCAACAATGGCACGTTCCTTGGCCGAGGCTTCATGTTCCCGCTGATGTCATTGGCCATGATCGCGATGTTTATTTCAGGCATCACTAGCTTTGGTTACAGCAAAGAATATTTAAGGGAATCTGGCCACTGGATACAAACACACGTCAAATCTGATGCACCCATTTTTGTCGGCGAAAAGCATGTCGCCTATTATGCCCAACGTTATGACGCGCTTGAGTTGATCGATTACCGGAATGAAATCGCCCTAACGAAAGCCATGAAAAATGATTTTAAAGGCAAAGACGTGATTGCGTTGTATCATGACAAAAAAACAAAGGCAATGAATGATTATCTTGAAACCCATTTTGTACATGATCAAAAAATCGAATTTGAAAATAAACGGCACGATGGGGTTACAATCATTGTATTGAACCCCAGTGCGTTAAAATAACTTAAAGAAAATAATTGAATGCTAAATAAACTTCATTCGCTCTTAGATAACCTTCCCAAGGCTTAATATCCATGGCAGGCGATTTGAGCTTATTATCCGATTCAAACTCCCCACCATTAAAATACCGGTATCCAAGAGAAAGTAGAATATTGTGAGTGGCGTGAAAGTTCAGTCCCCCACCGACTTCAAACGCAAATGAACTCACCGTATTATCTTCCATCGCTGCAGACACACTACCATCCGCATGAGTAGAATGAAAATCAGTCACTTCATTGAAAGCAACACCTAAACCGACTCTCAAAAATGGATCGAACCAGCGACTGTAATTGCTTTGCACGGTTCCCACAGCCATCACACTCGTATTGTTGAGTTTAAAATGACGTGTTTTGGGATAAGCCCCCGTCTGCACTTTCTCGTACTCATAGTCGTTTCGGGTCGTTACTTCAAGCTCTGTTAAGAAGTTAGGATTAACACGGTATCCAACACTCCCTCCCCATACGGCCGCATCACCTTCATTATCATTGTATCCTTCAGGAGCAGGGTCCCAATCGGTCACAGTATTAGGCCCAGTCACGACATCCAATGAGGACTGTATTGAAAATGATGCCCCACCCTGAACGCCTAAAAAGAATTTATCTAATAGGGGTTCATTGGCATAGGCTACTGAAGAAAATATTAAAGGAAGAATGATGCTCGCTTTTCTGAACATGTGTGTGCCTCGAAAAAGAAGGGTATTCTATTTAAAGTAGCACATTATAAATACAATGCCAAACCTTCAGCTAACATCACCTGAGGCTCATAACCCATCAACTTCTGCGCATGCTCGATATTTGCGCACGAATGCACGATATCCGTAGGACGCCACGGTTGATACAGTGGCTCACGCGTAACACCTAACGTTTCACACAAGGTGTAATACAGTGTGTTCAACGTCGTGGGAATGCCTGTCCCAATGTTCATCACATGATTGCCCGCAGGACACTTTTCCGATAGATGCAACGCGTGCAACACGTTCTGAATGTAACAAAAATCACGTGTTGCATTTCCATCACCGTAAATGATCGCCTGCTCATCAGAGCGCAATGCCGCTACCCATAAAGGAATCACTGCCGCGTAACTGCTTTGCTTGTTCTTGCTCGGACCAAATAAATTGAAAAAACGAAACCCAATGCGTTTCATCGCATCATTGTCTAAACGTGCCGCTGACTTTTCATTCTCAAGCTTAGATTGGCCGTATACGCCTATTGGTTCCGCAGGATCTTGTTCACTGATTAAATTACGCTGCAAATTGCCATAAACCGCACTCGATGAGGCATAGAGAAATGTCTTAACGCCCGCTTGAGCAGACAATGCCAAAATGGCATCAAACCCACTCACATTGACTGAACGTGCTTCAGCAGGATCTTGTTCGCACAAGGGTACAGATACACATGCCGCTAAATGTAACACGTGCGTTGGCTTGAATGATTCAAATGCCGTTGCCAAGCTAGGATCACGAATGTCCTTTTCTAAAAAATGAAATCTGTCATCTTCCAATAAATCTTCAATGTTTTTGATGCCGCCCGCAGATAAATTATCCACGCCGCAGACTTCATGACCGCGTTTCAAAAAATCACGGCATACGTGAGCTCCCACGAAACCAGCTGCTCCTGTAATGAGCCAGCGTTGCTTTGACATATATTGTCTCCTTTTCAAGAAAATCCCCCGCCTCGGATGGGCGAAAGATGTTTCGCCCTTACAATATAAACATCATGACGTTAGCATTGCATGCAGCGGATGCGTCACATCAAAATTCTGTAAAAAACGATCCTTATCTTTTTGATGGTATTTTTTAAAACGCGCTTCACAAGAAATATGTTTTAACGAATCTAAATCAATCAATTGCATTGTCTCACCATCCCAAATCCAATTGGAGGCTTTCAAATCACCATGGTAACACTGCACTGATGCAAACAAATCAAAGGCTTGTTTAATCGCCGCGGCCATTTTTTCACACATGTCCGGCGTGATGGCTTTCACATCCATGTGATCCAAACGTGTGCCAGGCGCAAAACGAGTCACCAAATAAGACTGCAGCGGAATATACAAAAACCGTTTTTCGATCATGGCCAAGGGTTCTGGCGTGGGAATTCCTAACGATAAACATAAATGCGTATTCCGCCATGCGCGCTTCGCTTTCGAGCCGCGCACCAACCCCTTCAAAAAATGCAACAACGATTTCATATTGTAGCGTTTAATCACGACATCATGACTGCCAATGGTCACACGTACCACCGTATTGGATCGACCTTGTTTTAAATAAACACTGTTGTCTTGAAAATAAGCATCCGGGAAACGCATCAGTGTTTGTGTATAGACATTGGCGAATGAACGCTTAGCATAAATGCGAATGTATGATCGCGACTTAGCATAAAATGCTGATGAACTTCTGCAAACCTTGGATAACCACTTTTTTAATCGGTAAGCACGAGCGCGCGCTAATCGCTTCATGAACGTTGACTCCGTTTCATCTGTCCATGTTTGCTGGCGGGCTGCGACATAAACGGGCAATAACGTTAAATGCGCTTTGTCTAACGTGCGTGGCCACTGAGCATACAGTTGCGCAAGATTGTCTAACATCTTGTCTTCCAAATGTGTCGATTCGATCGATGCCGGGTCCAGTACGTGTATTTTATCGTCTGAAATTCTGAAATTGTCTAAATGTGGATCTGTTTGTATTAATCCGTGATTATGTAGATCAGCGATCGTTTTTAAAAGCGCAGCGGAGAGTTGAGTAGGTGCGTGGCCAGGGATGTATGCGTAGATAACATAATACAGAGAACCCATTTTCCCAGTATTCCGTAGGAGCGAAAGGTGTTTCGCCCTTCTATGTCTTAGGCCCCCTTTGGTAAAAGGGGCAGCCAAGTATTCCGATCTATTTCTTAGGCCCCCTTTGGTAAAAGGGGCAGCCAAGTATTCCGATCTATGTCTTAGGCCCCCTTTGGTAAAAGGGGGCAGCCGAGTATTCCGAGGCGGGGGATTTTCTTTTTGAAAATCTCTTCGATTTCTAAAAAATTTAATGACAACACGTTCATGCTCCATCATCCCTGATAACACCGCACGGCGGTTGCCCAACACCCTCAAACAGGCATCACTTTCAAATACCTTTCCATCCAGATGAAACACATGATGAAACTCACCGACCTGATCTGGCCAATCTGCTCGATGCATCAACCATGCTACATGCCGTGGTTTTTGATGGTATGCTTTGTGATACAACGCAATGGCTTTTTTCTCGCATGCTCTCAATAACCCTGCATGTTTCTTAACAATATCATGCAAAGGCAAACCAAAATAATGTTTCAAAAACCGCAACACATCGCGTTGATGGAGATTCATATCCAACACGGAAAATAATAAAGCAGATAAATCTTTTTCAAGATGATGCTGCTTCATGATCATCGGCTTGAATAAACGATGCAAATCAATCAATGACACCTTCTCTGCCGTACGATTCCAGAAAAAATGACAGATATAAAAATCACGGTGATAATATCCTTGGCTGTGCAATGTTTTCGCCATCTGTGCAATCTGCTGTGTCATCTTGACTTTCTCAGACCAGTCAGGTTTTATATTTTCAATACTGTCCGCATCAACGAGCGCTTCCATCAACACAAATGACTGCATTCCCCGCGCACCAAAACCTTTTAACGCAGGAACACTCACCCCCAGGCTTTCACATAAACGCAATGCTTCCCATTCGCCTTTTGCTCCGTGAATGAATATATCTCGATGATAACGTTTAATGAAATAAGACGTTTGATCGATCACCAAGCGCGCTGTTTCACGATCACCTTGCTGACGGTAAACATCTCCACGCAGTGACATCAACGTGTCAAAAGGTTTTGCACCCAATGCCATGCTGATGTCAGGGGACAATTTAATCATTTTTTTTCTGTACCAAGGTTGCGATCAGGTTTTGTGCCGTCTCAACCATGCTGTATAAATCTGCCGTTAACCCGTACTGAATGCCTTGTGAACGCCATGGTTCTGGATGTTCTAATAACGCAGCCAATCCTTCTGCGCAACGGCGCTGCTCAAAAGGTGACGACAACACAATGCCACCTTGCGCCTCTTTGACGTGCGATGAATAGCCACAAACGTCTGTCGTGATCACCGGCAACCCTGCCACCATCGCTTCAATCAAGACAGTGCCCGTATTTTCTGAATACGCAGGATGGCATAACACATCGGATACCCATAACAATTCCGGAATATCATGACGTCCGCCTAAGAAAAATACTTTCTTATCCAAATGCAAATGATGAATCAGTTTTGTATAAGGTTCTGCGTTGTCATCGCCGACCACCCACAATTGCGTCTTTTCTAATAGCGCTTTCGGTAATGCAGCCATTGCTTTGATCGCACGATCAAGCCCTTTCGTTTTAAAACCTGAACCCACAAATAACATCAACTTCTCATCGTCTTTCAATGAGAAACTTTCACGCAGTAACCGACGCTTTTCAACATAATCAATGGGAGCACAACGATCGGGCAAAATGCCCGGCGGCAATAAATGAAAACGTTCGTCTTGTGTTTGATAATGTTTTTTGAAATGTTCTTTTTCTCGTGCGTTGATCAATAAAATATTGGTTTTAGAATCTGCACCAAAGACCGCTTTTTCAAACGCAGCATACGTACGATAATTGGGGGTCCACTCATAAAAGAAGGGATATTTCTTACCCGCCTTTTCAACAAAACAAGGATCAGCAGCATAATACACATCGAGGCCCGGCATTTTGCTGAAACCAACAACGCCATCAAAGCCGGCGTTTGCAATCGCCTTTTGGAATGACTCGACAAATCGTTTTGCTCTGCCGGCATTCGTCCAACCTTTTGTCGGCAACATTTGTACCGTGATTTCAGTTGGGCAAGGGCCCGTCCATTCGCGTGTGAAAATAGTCACATCTGCGCCACTTTCCACACATGCTTTTGCAATACGCACGCAATCACGTTGCATACCGCCAAAAGGGAAATATTCAAATAAGCAAAACGCAAGCTTCATGATGCATGTTCCATTAAGAGTGATTGTAATTGGGAAAAAACCATCTCGGGCGTAAAATCACCTAAACAGGGTGGATCTGTCGGTGCGCGCATATCACTGATCAAACATGTCTGACTGAAACACGGTGCACAAGGGCGATTCGATGTCATGTATTTCACACGATTTCCCCATGCGCCTGTCCGCTTCGGATCAGACGGTCCATACAAAGATAAACACGGCACATCTAATGATGCCGCCAAATGCCCTAATCCGGTGTCACCTGCCACTACCCCCGCTGCCGATTTTAATATCACGGCCAATTGCGCAAGCGACATTTTTGGCAATACGGTTGCATTGCCATCTTGTGCTATTTTTTCCGCACGAATTCGTTCGATTTCATTTCCCCACGATACCAGTACATCGTATCCCTGAGCATGTGCATATTTCGCCAATGCAATCCAATAGATTTCTGGCCAATGTTTTGTCGGCCACGTCGTTCCATGCAACAGGACCAAGGTCGGTTTTTCATTCTTGATTTTTTCTACCGCCGCAAGGCCATAATGCACGTCATTTGCGTCAAAAGTATAGCCCAAAACCCCAGCGAATAAAGCCCTTATCCGCGTGATCGCATGATCAACAGGGTTAACTGAGACGGTTTGCTGATAAAACAATGCGCTCAAAGGTTCCCGTGCACAGGTTTTCGAAAAGCCCGCCTTGGGACCACGGGCAAGCCCCGTTAATAACCCACTTTTAATAAGCCCTTGCGCATCAATCACTTTGTCGTATTTTTTAGCACGGATCGCCGTGATCGCCGCGCTGATTTCACGCCACGTATCACGTGACAATAAGTTTTTACGCCAATGGCGTACACGCACAGGGATAACATGCTTCACGGCGGGATGAAAACGTGGGATCTCCTGGAATGGAGCTTCCACGACCCAATCAAATGTGATGCCAGGGATCGCGCGCGCAGCATCCTCAATCGCAGGCAATGCATGAATCACATCCCCTAATGAAGTCGTTTTAATGATCAGGATGTTCATAGGTAATCACGACGCAACGTTTGGACGTGAGAGTAAACATATTCAGGCAACATGTCATTCATGCATTTGAAATGCTGCAACGGACATACCCGCTCAAAACAAGGACTGCATGACAACTGTAAATTCAACACACGGACTTTATCGGACAACGGCGGCGTAAATGATTGGCTCGATGAGCCGTACAACGCAATCATCGGTTTATCCAATGCAGCGGCAACGTGCATTAATCCTGAATCATTCGTGATCACGCCAGTCACGCACGACATCAAATCAATGGCTTGTGCCAACTGCGTGCGCCCAATCACATTGAATGCGCGGCCTTCACAATGTGCTTGAATCGTGTCCCCTAAAAAGGCTTCTTTCGGAGAACCAAATAACCACACATCAGCTCCATCCGCGATCAATCGACGGGCAAGCTCACCGTAATACTCTGCAGGCCAACGTTTCGCTGGGCCATATTCCGCGCCGGGGCATAATGCCCAAACAGGACGTGTTGGCGCTTCCATCCCCAAGGATGCAAACGTTGCACTTAAACTATCAGGCTTCACAACGAGTCGTGGACGTGGGCAGTCCAATTTAGACGGAATATTTTTTTTATCGTATGCCAAGGCCACAAACCGTTCGACCATGAGTGGATATTCTTTTGGATCTAAACGACGGACATCGTTTAACAACCCCACGCGGCATTCGCCCATCCAACCCGTGCGTTTAGGAATCTTCGCAAACCAAGGAATCAATGCCGATTTAAATGAATTCGGTAACACGATCGCTTGATCATAGTGTGTATCGCGCAACTTTTTCCCGATGGCATAACGTGTTTTTAATTCAAGTTGACCGTGGCCAAGCGGTAATTCGATAAAGTTCCGAATCTCTGGCATGCGTTCAGCTAATGGGCCGCTGTGTTTGGGTGCAATGATGTCGATCTGCACATCGGGATTAGCAGCTTTCAATACACGAAATAACGATTGTGCCATGACAAAATCGCCTACCCACGCAGGGGCTACCATCAAGATTTGTGAAACAGGTTTTGCCATAAAAGTTAATCCACCAATCTGAAATCAGCGCTGCAGTAGGGGCATCTCGCATGCCCCGTTTCCTCAATCGGTAAATACACGCGAGGATGGCTGTTCCAAAGGGTCATCGATGGCATGGGGCAGCACAATGGCAAATCTTTATGTTTCACTTGATACACTTTGCAGGCATTGGCCAGCGTCTTTTCATCAGGGGTCATCGGAGCCTCATGTTAATAATGGCGACATGGGAAGCATTATACCAAAACTGACCACGTCGGGTACTCTTTGCGGCGACAATATACTTGATCAAAGAATATTTCCTTTAATTTCAAGGTGATAAGCCCTGGTTTGCCACTGCCAATCGTCCGATTATCGAGCTCTTTAATCGGTGCAATCTCCACAGCCGTGCCCGTTAAAAAGGCCTCATCAGCAATATAGACTTCATCGCGGGTAAAACGGCGTTCAAGCACGGTCAACCCCTCGTCCCTGGCCAGGTGCATGATGGAATCACGCGTAATCCCCTCCAAACAGTTATCAATCGGCGGGGTACTGAGCACGCCATGGCGCACGATGAACATATTCGCTGAGCTTGCTTCCGCAACGTAACCTTCACAATCGAGCATCAGGGCTTCATCGTAGCCGGCGAATTTGGCTTCCATGCTCGCTTGAGAACAATTTCCATACTGCCCCGTGGCCTTTGCTTTGCTAAATGATGCATTCACGTGGTTGCGCGCGAAGGACGATGTCTTCATGCGGACACCCTTGAGCGCCTGATCTTCACCTAAATACGCGCCCCAAGGCCACACGACAATCGCTACTTTGACTTCGACACTGGGTTCAATGTGTAAGCCTAAGGTGGATTGATCATAGTAAACGAGCGGGCGAATGTAGCCCGCTTTCAGGTTATTCTTTTTGATGGTAGCGATTTGCGCCTGCATGATCTCTTCTTTGCTGAAGGGTATCTTCATGCCGAGAATTTTGGCTGAATTGAATAAACGATCCGTGTGTTCACGTAAACGGAAAATCGCCGTGCCCTTTTCAGTATCGTATGCGCGCACGCCTTCAAATACCCCTGAGCCGTAATGCAATGAGTGTGTCATGATGTGTACCGTCGCGTCTTCGGCGCGGATAAATTCACCGCTCATCCATATATAGCCGCTGTCTTGGGGTAGTGCCATAACTATTCTCCTCGTTGTTGACGAGGTAAGTATACACCTTAGCAGTTTATATTCGAATGTATCCTCAAAAAATCTCTGAATGACTTCTTATCCTTATATACAATAATAAGTCATCCGGCTTGAGATGTAACTCTCGTATATTCGAGTTTGGACTAAAAGGTGATTGTTCTTCGCTGCACTATATAACGCTCGTGTCAGGTTTGCCAACACGGTGTCATTCTTTTTGATGCCATTAGGTCGCTATTATCGAGGTTGGGCTCGCGCGGAATTCATAGGCAAGCTCCAGCATCGGAGGCTCTCCAGACAAGATTTGTCCCGGCACAAAAAGAACAACCCCGCATTGGCACCGCCACTCGCTTTTTGTC
The DNA here is from genome assembly GCA_044445605.1 of Gammaproteobacteria bacterium. Taxonomy (GTDB): domain Bacteria; phylum Pseudomonadota; class Gammaproteobacteria; order JABCZS01; family JABCZS01; genus CAWKDC01. Next base: position 81,826 of record JBIOEA010000004.1, read on the forward strand.
GTTTGCTGGAACAATGCTGCTTTCATTAATTGTCGCTGGTGGCATGCTGGATATAGTGATGCGAGGGCTTTGTGCCTAGTTCGTTACGTGGCGGCTGCATCACCTCCTTGCCTTCGGACATCCGTTTCTCCTTTTATCTCTTAATGTCTCTCAGCTGCTGTTACAATCGTTTTTACCGCCCATGAATTCAAGCTTTTACCCTCTATTTTTGCGGCAAGGGCTGCCATGCGATGCTCTTGGGGCGTGAGCCTGAGCACAAATTTTCCTGAAAATGGTTTTTCTGGTGCAATGCTTTTTTCTTTGCAGAATTCCAGATAGTCATTCACTGAGTCATGAAAAGCTTGACGAAGCTCTTCAACCGAACGCCCTTGAAATGTTACAACGCCTTGTGTAAGCAACACTTCGCCATGAAAAACATCGGCCTCATCATCAAATTCAGCCACACCAATATATCCTTTGTATTTCATCATGGCATTTCTCCTGCGTCAATCAGAAATTTTCTGACGGATTTCACTGCGCCTCTGTCCGTTTCTCTTCGCGGATGCGGCCTGTGGAAAACAGCAGGTACACCATTGAGCAAGTAACGAGTTCTTGAGCCATTTCCCTCTTGCCGAAAAGCGCCTAACGCCACTAATAGTGCATCAATATCATCCCAGGGTATATTGGCAAGAACTGGATCAGCAAAGATCGCTTCGTGAGTCTTTTTATGCTTGCTATTCATATTTAGAGTGCCCCGATCCCATTTCTTTTAGAAACTTTACGGGCAAAGGCTTTTCTGGCTCGATATTTTGTGATTTACAGAATTGAAGATAATCATCAACTGAGTCATGAAATGCATTTTCTATTTCATGGACTGATTCCCCTTGAAATGTTATGACCCCACGCACAAGCAATACCTCTCCATGTAAGATACGTGCATCTTCATCATATTCAATGTGCCCAATGTAACCTTTGTATTCCAGCATGATTTTTACCCCTGCGAATTAACTAGCGACCGTCATGAATTAATAGTATCACAATATAGTACTATAATCAAGCAAAAGTGATAATAATTAGGCAAAACTCATCTTTAACTACTTGTCGTATCCATATGATTTTAATAGATTTAATGGTTTTGCCGGTTAGTTGCAATCAGGCAGGAGTGCCTTGGACAGCTTAATTTTAGAAAGTTTACCACATAGGGACGGATAAATTAGGTTATCGGAGCCTAAAGCTTGTGCCTTGTGCATGACCCATAGAGGGAGTAACATTTCGTGATTCGATCTGGGTTAATGGACGGTTATCATGAGCGATCATTTAGGCCTTAAAATATTTTCAGATGTATGCAGTCACTATAAGTTATTTGCAAGGCTAATTAACGTGCAAACAACCCAATGCAAGACTTTTGTCACCGGTGGGCCGCATGCCACAATGAATTATGTCTATGACATTGATATACGCGATGAGGAGTCATTTGCACATGATCTTGCAATGCTCAGGGAAACAAAAATACCAATGATGCTGCTTTGCGAAGCAAACACTTCTGAAAAAATGGATTATTTATTTAAAAGCGAAAATTTAACAATCATTGGAAGTGCGCAATCAAAATTTCTTCCTCTTTCTCATTTTTGTTATACCCCCTCTCCTATGATAAGCATCAAAGAGGTCAAAACAGATGAAATGATGACCACATGGCGTCAAGTCGCTGCTACTGGATTTGATTATCCCTTTGGGTGCGACGAAGCGCTATTTAAAGATTATATCAGTTCAGCCCCTCATGATTCAGTGAAACTTTTCGTAGCCTATGTTGATGGAAAAGCTGTAGGTCAATCTATGCTTGTTTTGTGTGAAGATGCATCCGCCAATATGTGGTCAAGCGTTCTGCCAGAATATCGCAAACAAGGCATCCTTACGGAAATGATTAAATACCGTAACTCGATTGCTCATTTACATGGACATACCCAAAGCGTCGTGCAGTGCATGCCTAGTTCAGCGCCAGTGTATGACAAGCTTGGGTACATGAATGCTGAAAAATTTAACATCTATTCGCTATAAGAGACAATATGCAGAGTATAGGATTTTTATTCATTAGTGTTTTCTCACGAGAGACAAGCATGCCTGAACCATGGAAGCGCGCCTCATTTGTTAAGGCAATTCTCATCCCAGAATTGCTTTCTCTGTATGATAATTTGCATATTGTAATTGGGGATACACTGCAGTCGCACAATATTCAAGAATGGGGGCCTCTCCCAGAGTGCACCGAGCCATTTACAGGCTCTGTGCTTGCTCAGCCTGCAGTTTTAGAAGCCATAAAACTTGCAAGGGAAAGAGCAGAAATAATAGGGCACGAGATAGAAACCGATCTATTTGCATTCCTGATTTTGCATCCACAATTAGAAGGAAAAATAACAATCTCACATTGGTCAGATAAAGATATTTCAAAGGAATTACGAATATTCAATGAAGAGCTCCAGGATCCTAAAAATAAATTCATGCACAATCTTTTAGAGCGCATAGAAGATAGTGCCGAAGCACGACTCAAGAATGTCTGTGAAAAATATAAATTCTTATCAGATATTCATAAGAAATTGATTAAGGAATGCAGTAAGCAGTACCTTATTAAAGAGATTGTTTACTTTAAATGCTTTCTTGAGAATGAAGAGGATGCTTGGTATCCTGGTAGTTTTGGAAGTAAGCACCCTCTTCTGCTTGTCTGTGAAAAATATGGCCGACAACGTTTTCATCGTTTAGATCCGTCAAATTATGAAATTGCAAAGTTATCTATTCAAAAAATAAAAATTATATTAAAGCCGCCCATGATTCAGACAGAGAAATCAGAATATGAAAGAATACTTTTTAAAATTAAAAAGGCAAGTAATGCACTTGCTCATCTTCATGAAAAGTTGATATCAATTCTTGTTGAAAAAAATGGAAGCTCTGGTCAATTAGATGCCGGAATTATTGAGGAATTTCTAGATAAACTTAACACCCAAACAAGGAAGCAAATTAAAATGCTTTCATCACAGAAGCAAACCATCGAGTGACTGCAAGTTTTTGAAGAAACATGCAGAATACTATCCCTATCCGAGGGAAATGTTTAGATGAATCACACACGCCTATACACAGGAACTGACAATCAATCCCATTTTGAAGATGGCGATTTTAAGCTATGCGACAGTCTGATTGTGGGAATTACCTCTCAAAGGAATTTAGATATTTGACACAATATGGGCAAGTTGATACAATGACTCGATTCGCCGCATAAGTAATCTCGGAGAGAAATAATGGTAAATAACCTTCCAAGCTCAAGCAAGGCTACTCAGGAAATTGAGCTTCATTCGTTAACTCAGCCAATCAGAGGTCCTATCAATGAGTTACCCCTGGAATTATTAGCCAACATTTTCAAATATCTTTCTGTTAAAGATCAGCACGCATTTGCGCAAACATCCAAGAAAAACTTAGAAGTACTGCGACGTTACCCGCAGTTAGTAATAGCTGGCCTGGCTAATAGTGATGGTGCCGTGGTTAGACGGGCTTTAGCCTCAAATCCAAACATAATGAAAATAGACGAAGATCGTCGTCTAACCACTGTACCTTTGCTTACGTTGGCCAAAGAATATCGAGACGCTTTGAAACCTAAAAACCTGGACCCTACCTTAATTGAACGTCAAAAACTTTTACAAGTGAATACACGAAAGCTCTTTCCACTAATAAAAGGTGCTGCCGAACGTAGCGAACGTGCGGTCACTGCTATGGTAAAACTTCCTGGCAATCGCATGGCAAGTATCCGAGATCATGAGGCCATCAAGATTTTAGATCTTGACACAGGTACTGTCATCCGCACTCTGCAAGAGGGCTTCCCGTTCCAGCGCGTATACACATTGCAACTCCTTCCCGCCGCGCCAGATGGCAAAGTCCTGATGGTCAGCAGTGCTTCCAGCAGTATCGACATATACACTTGGGATCCCGACACGGGGCAGCGTGTCCGCGATCTACAATTATCCTGTGTACCAGAGAGATTCCACGTGCTCCCCCCTGATGCAAATGGCAACTGTCTGCTGGCCACTGCCGGATCGGGAGGTATGAAAATTTGGGATCTTCAGACAGGTGCACTTATCCGCGAAGCGCACAGGCCTTACGATTGGGTATGCGCTTTTCGAGCGCTTCCACCCGGACCAGATGGAAAAGTTATGCTGGCCAGCGGTTTACACAATGGCTCCATCAAAATTTGGGATCCCTCCACTTGTGCACTTATCCACACACTGCGAGGTCACACGAATTTCGTGAGAGCATTGGAAGGGCTCTCATCTGAGCCAAATGGTGAAGTGCTGCTCGCCAGTGGTTCCATCGATATGACTATCAAGATTTGGAATCCCCTTACAGGTACACTTATCAATACGTTGCAAGGGCATCAAAGTTTGGTGATGGCATTACAAGCGCTGCCTCCTGGCCCCAACGGTCAAGTGCTGTTGGCAAGCGGTTCCTTGGATAACACCATCAGAATTTGGAATGTAAAAACCGGCGAATGTTTGAAAACGATAACAACCGAAGCTCCCGTGTGGTCGCTGATGTATGATACGTGCGTGTTACACGCTGGCTTAGAAAATGGCAAGATCATATCCATGCATTTTAATGGCGTTGATTTGGAAGCGTTGCTGGGGCCTGATAAGCCCACTCGACGGAATTCTATAAATGGTTAATTACCACTATTTAAGCGGATGCCCCATTTACTCGATGGCCGATATTCTTGCGCGTGTTCGTAAAACAAACGCCGGCCCAGAAATATCGATTATGGGAGATACAAATTCTCTTGATGTCCAGCAGCCGCTTGAGCAAAGACTACCTTTTCTTACACAGTTTATTGAATCAAGCCATCCCGCCGAGGCTCTTAAAGAATGTAATAGAACAGACTCTCATGCAGAAAATGCTACGTTGATTATATATTTCGACAAACTGGATGATAGACATGTCGCACCAATTTGCAAGATGCTTCAAGTCTCCAAATGGTCGATACGGACGCGGGTTAAAATTGGAGAAAATAAATTTTCCGACGCAGCAGTTCAATCTATCTGCGGCATATTCAAATTTGCTTCCCCCTATTTAGCCATCGATTTAATGAGTGTGAAAATAAGTGATGCAGGCGTTCTGCACATCAGGGATGCATTGATGCAAACGACTCTAACAAAAGGCTTTCGATTGTTCTTGCCTTGGGATGAGCGTAATTTAAATTTGAATGTAAGGTTAAAAGTCCAAAACTCTCTGATAACAGCAATTAATAGATCCTTAGAAAATGCAGCTCCTAATTTTCAGCAAATCACTGAAGCAATAAATGGGTACAATGCACTACACAGTTTATGGCCTGATCAGGAATTTGACACGGTTAATGCTAAGATGTTGTTGTTTTGGCGTTATTTTGAGTGCAAATTACGTCGAGTTATCTCCTTTCAAACTGCGCCAAGTGAAATAGAGGTGGAGCTCAAAGAGATTGTTACTGAATATTCAGATAAAACTTCAGAGTTTAGTAATCCTCAATGTTACATGTGGAATTCCATTAGAAATGGCATAAAAGACGCATGCGTTAGTACAGGAAAAACACCAACCAATTGGCCGTATGTTGAGCAGAAATTGAAAAATAACGTCGCGAGGAATTAAGTACCTTTAACTTGCCCATTTAAATTCCTCCAAACCCGACCCTCTCCCGGTATAATCCCCATAGACTGCCTTGGAGTACACTATGAAGAAATCAAGCATATTTGCCGCTATAGCTGGCAATATTATTGAATGGTATGATTTTGCATTGTATATGTTTCTTGCCCCTGTAATAGCACAGAATTTCTTTGCAGAAGAAAATCATCTAAATGCCATGCTCTCCACCTTCATGATTTTTGCCATCGGTTTTTTTATCCGTCCCGTGGGTTCCATTATCTTCGGTCATCTCGGTGATCGCTACGGCAGGACTAAGACGCTAAAGTTCTCTATTCTGCTGATCTCCATACCTACCATCGCTATTGGTTTATTGCCCACCTATGATAACTGGGGGATTTATGCTGGATTGACACTCGCATTTTTAAGGCTGCTTCAGGGCGTCTGTATTGGCGGCGAATTCGCCGGCAGCATGATCTATCTCACTGAAATGGCTGCTCCGGATAAACGAGCCTACATCAGCTCTATGGCAAACAATGGCTCCAATTTTGGCGTTTTATGTGCAACGTTAATCGCAGCATTTATTTCAAGCTGCATGTCTGAATCTGCTTTCTATGATTATGGCTGGCGGATCCCTTTTATTCTCGGCGGCGTTTTAGGCTTAGTAGGTTTATGGTTTCGTCGCAACCTCCTAGAGACCCCCGTTTTTGATGCATTATCAACTGAAAAGAAACTACTCGCATTCCCTATTCTATCGGTCTTTAAACATCACAAAAAAAATATGTTGCATATATTCTTGTTGCTGGTCATGTCGGCAGCCGGCAGCCATGTTTTGTTAGAATTCATGAGCACGTACCTAAATCAATACTTTGATTACCCACTGAACACGGCGTTACAAGTGCAATCCATTTACAATTTCATGACATTCTTCCTGGTAGCCATGGCAGCGAAATTATCTGACCGCTACGGTCGCCGCTCTTTGCTGATGGTTTCAGCATTAGGGTATATTATCTTTACAGTCCCCTGCTTCTATTTTTTAAAAATAACTGGGCTATGGATTTGCTTGTTCCCCCTGATTATCTTTTATTGCATTGAACAGGCAACAACACCAGTGACCATGGTGGAGCTATTTTCACCGGCAGCACGTTATACTGGAATATCCATTAGCTACAACACCACCATGGCATTGGTCGCTGGCACAGCCCCCATGCTAAATACCTGGTTGGTGGCAAAATTTGACGACCCGATGATGATCGGCTATTACCTTATTGTAGCTGCATTGATCTCATTGCCTGTAATTTATAATCACTTGCCAAAGCAATTCGGAAAAGATCGTGATCTGATTTTAGACGCCCAATCATAAGGTACTTTACTATGCTCATTCGTCAAGCAGTATCCGAAGATGCATTACCCATTCAAATTTTGCTCGAACAGCTGGGGTACACCCTCACCCTTGAGCAAGTATCAGATAGAATCGCTGCCTTTAACCGTGAACATCAACGGCTGGTGGTGGCAGAAAAAGATAATGCGCTTGTTGGATGTATTGGATTCGGTTGTTATGAGCACCTGGTTTTTCCAGGGCGCTGTTGCAATATTGATACACTGATTATCGAACAAAATCATCGGGGAATGGGAATAGGTACAGTGCTGGTTCAACATGCTGAAAATTACGCTAGAGAAAACAAATGCGTTACCGTTGAGCTGGTAACTCCTAATCACCGAAAAGATTCCGGTACACATAAGTTTTACCATGGCCTTGGGTTTAAGACACATGACGAGCAGGATTATACGTACTTGGCTAAAAAAATATAATGCACTAAATATGCATGATTGTTATTTATCAAAAATCTGCATCATCAAACACTCATCGTAAAAACGATCACCTACTTTAATCGCGCGCGGCTCGGTGCCATACACTTCAAACCCATGCCTCTGATACAAGCGAAGTGCGCTTTGATTTTCTGTATGTGCAGACAGTTGCAATTGTTTCACTGTTGTTTTGGCATGGTTAATCACGGCTTCCAATAACGCATCTCCTACTTTCTTGCCACGATATTGCGGCTTAACGTATGTGCTCCAAACAACACCTTGATGTTTCCTCTTAAGCCCAGTAAAAATTCCCATCGCCATACAACCGATTAACATATCGCCGTCAAATGCGCCAAAAATCGCGTTATTTAGCAAGATCTCTCTGAATACCTCATCTGCCAACGTGCTTTCTTCCTCATAAGACGAATAGAATGCTTCAGGCACGTTTTTTAAGGCCTCAAGGCGTAGTGCTTTCCAGGTCTGCCAATCATGCTCTGTTAATAATCGAATATGCATAATACTTTTCCTTAATACAATACTCCAAATTATATCGTACAATTAAGCCACACTGTTGGTAAGAATGACTATTAATGAAGCCTTACTTGAAAAATGGTCATATGGACTTGAACGAGTTTACCCTAGGTTTTGTCCACACTTTAATCCTGATGTGGTAAAAGCGATCATTAGGTCGAATCTTGATCTATTGTAACTCGGTTTATCAGATTCTAATCAGAAATTCATCGAACACGATATAAATGAAGGCTTTCATTTGTTGCTATTGTTTTTAATGCTTGAGCCACCTAGATTGGAAGTTGCTTGATTTTTAATGAAGATTCCATGTTTGCAAGCCAAAAGCAGATCCTGTAGAGAGAAACCATGCAATCAATTAAGTTTTGATGATTCTCTTCACTCAATGCATCTAACGATGTTTCTTTCTTAAATAGCGGCTCTAAGTCGTACTTAAAATTTCGTGACATAACACATTGCAATAACTTAGTAAAGACTCGATGGTCTTTCGACCGTTCGAAAAGTTCATCTAAATATGGCTCAGCGACTGAATACAAGGCATCCTTTTGTCCGACAGTAACATTTTTTGCTTGTATTTTTGTAACTTAAATTCTTTTCCAGTTGCAATAGAAATGGTTCTATATCTGATCGCAGTTCATTGTCTATAAATTGTTTTGAAAAAAGGTGGGCTATATCTCGGTTTATCCGACCCAACCCATTCGTCGATAGATCATAACAATATAATGCTTATTCAAAAGATCGCAGGGTAAAACATATTCAACGACGCCTTAATCAATGGGTCAACCAAAAAATATTCACCAGTAACAGCTTTACCAATATAATCATTTTCTTCTAAAGAACGCAATGCTTTCACCACACCGGCGCTTGTGATATCGAACTCACGGAGGTGTTCCTTACCACTTAAGTCTTTAGAAATGCCCTTTGCAATGGTGATTAATAATTTCTTTTGCGCGGTTCCAAGTTCAGAGAGCTCTTTAGCGATCTTTGATTCCTCTTGATTCACGTATTCATGCCAAATATTTGTAACATCTGCAGGCATTGGTAGTGTATTCTCAAAGCTATTCCAAATTCTGTCGCATAATGCATTGATAAAGCGTTTTTTGTTCTGTAAATTGTCTACTCTTGCCCAATTACCTCTACATTAAAACGAATAACAATGCGCTTGTCAAATAATTTTACATTAATTCAAATTCAAATGCATTCATCCATCTTATAGCTCTTAAAA
>JBIOEA010000005.1:0-79659 GCA_044445605.1 Gammaproteobacteria bacterium
ACTGCCTTGGATTGCTTAACTTCCTTGTGATTCACCTAAATCCTCCTTGATATGGTGGTTAATTAAAGGCATCATCCTACCGTAATTTTATGGAAAAGTCCCCTTTAAAGCGTCGACTTATGGGTAACGAGCAGCTTTACCAAGGGGGCGAAGAGTTCTTCGTTTTGTGATCTTGTGGTAGTGAACGATTACAATAATCTTACGCCCCTACAAACGAACAGCCACCTGCAATCCCATCTCATAATTTAATTTCGCTTGTTCAGGGTCATGCATGTTGTCATAAACATGGCCGAGGACCCAATATGTTTCAGGGTCTGATTTAATGCGCAAGCTTTGGTTTAACAATTCTACTGCTTGGCCCCAAATTGACTTAATGGCATAAAAACGGGCAATGGCTAACAGTAACATCGGATCATCAGCATGTTTTTTTTGCCAATGTTCAGCGGTTTTGATTTGTTTATCAATATCAGATGTATGGACACGGCCATAATATCGAACTAAGCGCTCATCCCACGTATGATTTAAGCTGTCGCGTAATAACGATTCAGCCGTGGCGAGATCATTTTCTTCCAGCAATATCGGTAAATACAGGGATAGGACATCTGCATTTAAACGGAACGTTGCTGGGATTTTATCCCACGCTGCCTTTTTAGCATCCACCGAATTTGCTTGCATTAACAAGCCACTGTAAGCCGTTCGGGATAATGCTGTAAATTGTGTTTCTGTCACTAATTTTTTCTTTTTTAAGACCGGTAATAAATCCAATAGGGATGGCCAATCTTTTAATTGGATCAACACTTGTTGCAGCAATTCTAAAATAAAATCATGATCAGGTGATAACTGATGCATACGTTGCAATGTCGCTAAACTTTGTTCCCATTGACCATTATCCATTTGTAAACGTGCTTGCGTGATACCAATGGCTAAATCAGCGCGGCTATCAATTTGATGTGCTTTACGTAAATATTCATCACGCTCAGCCGTCTTCCCTTGCTTTTCTGCCGCGGCAGCAGCGCACAAATAATTAATGACAGCCGTGTGCCAACGGTGACTGCTTTTCACCAATAACTGTTCCGCTTCGCGCCAGTTGCCTTCCAGTAAAGCAATATAGCCTCGCACGGTGCGACGACGCATGCGATGCATACGGCCATGCTGAACCCAGTGTTTAAATTCACCCGGGACTGCCACAATACTGCGGACAATGTAGGCGATCAAATACACGGCATACATACCCAGTAATGTCCCCAGTATCCCAAGCCATAATGGCATTTCAACACTGGTTTTGCGGTACACAATCAATAAATAACCAGGATCTTTTGCGACCGCAATCCCGATGATCACAGAGGCAACCGTTAATAGTAAAAAAAGGATCAGTCTCATGCAGGTTGTCCGCTTTGTTGAATGAAGTGACTCCACGCATCAAAACTTTTCAGTTTACTGGGTGGATTAAATGTTACGTTGACTTTCGACAAGTGATCCAGCGTCGACAATGCTTCTTGTACGCTGGGGGAAGTCGTATCGTAATAACGATTGATCCATTGGATCGCCTGCCCGATTTCTTGCTGATATAATTTTTCTTGCGCGCGCATGGCGCTGAAACTGGCCTGACTCAACATCAATGAAACATTTTGGTCGATAACCGCATTTTCATCCGGAGAAAAATAAGGCACTATTTCATCATCCGTTGTGCGCACACGCACCAATGATTTCAAATCGTTCCAACCTGCTTTCATCGCCGTCCGCCAATCATCTTTTTCCGTCGCAGCAGGAGCGTTGTGAGTATCTTGTGGCATTTTTTCCGGTGCTTGCTTGTGCGGCAACGTATGGACGCTGTCGCTTAAGACGGATAAGCTCACCATGGCTTGTGAGATGGCTCCTGCGCCCTGTTGGGATAAATCCTGGATATCTTGTTGAATGGATTCTTGAATGGATAATAAATTAGGTTGATTCAGGTTAATGATATTTTGTAACGCTGCTTGTAACCATGTGCGTGCAGCAACGGGATCCTTCATGACATAGGTTTCTTGCGCAGCACGCTCCAAGTAAAATTGGACTTGTGCATAACGCCAAGCAGGATTGCCTTCGCGCATGGATTGATCCAGGCTTTTTAGCCCGGCCGTTACTTGGTTGCTGTGATCCGCAATTACTTGGAATTGCTGATCATATCGTTTCATGGTTTCGGTGACGGCGGCCAGTTGTTTTGCTTGCGCTTCAATGGCAAGCGTGAGCTCCGCATGACTATTGTTAGAAATAATATTTTTTATTTCCCACGCCATGCCAGCCATGCTGATCGCTAATAACAATGTTAATATCCATAATAACGTGATACTCCATTGTTTTTTTACACCTTCACTCATGTCGTCCTCCGTGATGTTCATACCAATCTGCGATAGTGTCTAAAACGGCGGCATCGCTCGCGCCTTTGGAAAGATAGAGTTGTTTGAACCCTAATGACGTTGCAAGTTCATGTACGTGATCACTCACGACAACCAAAGGTAATTGATAAAAATCAGACAACATATGGGGCGGAATCAGTGCTTGCAATGAGCGTAAACTTTCACCACTGGTTGTCACGATAATATCTATGCCTTTACGAATCAGCGCATGCAGTAAAGGTTGTGGATCTTCTTGTGTGTGTATGCGTTGATAACAAACGCAACAATCAACGTTCGCACCTTTGTCACGGAATCCATTTTCAAGTGTTTGATTATCGCTATCACCTTTGAAAATGAATATTTTTTTATCGTGCAATGTTTCTGGGAAACAGGCTAGGAGTGCTAAAGCACCGACGTCATTCTCAGGGAATAACACTTCTTTGACGCGGAAATGTTTCAATGTGTCCGCTGTTCCTTCTCCGACGGCGGCAAATTGGGGTTTAAAACGGGTGATATCGAAATGAGGCAGGATGTGCGGCATGCCATGATTGACGGCATTTGGGCTGATAAACACAATCCAATCCATATCCAATAAGGTGAGCAATTTTTTTTGGGTTGCATCATCGAGCGGGATAGGGTGAATACTGAGCGTAGGAAACGACAACACGGATGCTCCGCGTTCACTCAGTTTAACAATGAGGCTTTGTGCTTGATGTGCGGGTCTTGTGACGAGCACATGTATCCTTTCCCAGTGATCCATGACCTATACCTCGCGTACTTGAAGATGCGAATCCTATCCTGATAGCGCTTCTTGAATAATCTCCAAGGCACCGTTTTCCACTAACATGTGTGCTACTTCTATCCCTAACGCTTCTGCTTCATGCATGTCTCGCGTGCTTTCTGCGCGCAGTATGCATGACCCATCTAAACTGCCGACCAATCCGGTGAGGACGAGCTTATCGCCTTCCCAGCGAGCGTGCCCACCAATCGGGACTTGGCAACTGCTCCCCAATTGAGCGCCGAGACTACGTTCTGCGACGGCTTGTGCATGGGTGCGAGGGTCATGCAACGACTGAACATGTCCTAGAAAAGGGCTGTTTTCAGCGCATTGGACCACCACGACACCTTGCCCAATCGCGGGCAGCATTTCCGCAGGCGGCAAGAGGCCTCGAATATGGCACCCTAAGTTTAGACGTTCTAGACCACATGCGGCGAGAATAATCGCATCATATTCGCCAGACAGCATCTTTTTAACACGGGTATCAACATTGCCTCTGAGCATCCGAATAGTGAGATCGGGACGCATGGCTTTGAGCTGGGTTTGGCGGCGTAAACTGGATGTGCCGACGATGGCTCCCATAGGAAGTTCTTGAACAGAATCTGCGACCGTCGATAGGAAGGCATCCCAAGGGGTCGCACGCGGCAAGAAAGCGGCCAGGGTGAGCTCAGGGGTTTCATTGACGGGGCAATCTTTCAGGGAATGGACGGCGATGTCGGCTTGGTCATTCAATAGTGCTGATTCTAATTCTTTTAGGAACAGGGCCTTACCACCAATTTTGGACAGAGAGACATCGAGATCGCGGTCGCCTTGCGTGGTAAGCAGTACCCAAGTGATATGAAGATCAGGGTATTTTGCTTGCAACAAATCACCAATCCAGTGGGCTTGCCACAGGGCCAGGGCGCTTTGTCGGGTTGCGATACGTATGGTTTTCATCATAACGCCCAGTCTATCACAGGATGACTCAAACTGGCATTGTAGCGGTGAGTTGCCTATACTGGTGATGGACAGGCCGGATTGACACAAGCTACATAACTTGATACTCTCTTTTTTTCCATGAAAGGTAATCACTATGTCAAATAATCCTTCTTTTTTACGAAAAGAGGCCACGAAAAAGAAAGGCCCGCACGGCATGCAAACTGCAGAAGGCGTTTCCATCGTGGCTAAAGTGATTGCTCAGGTAGTCGAAGCGTTTAAAAGTGTTATTCGTCCTGCAGCTCCCGAACAAACAAGAAAAGCGAGCGCCAGTCCATTGGCAAGAGGTCCATTAGGTGATGTCAAACGTGGCCCCGCTCCGCCTCCTGGTGCCATTCGTCATGATCGTGATGAAGATGATAACGGAGACAAGGGGCGTTAATTGACACGGAGTGAATGATTTCCTCATGGACAATGAAGCCTTTTTCAAACAAGCGGTGGAATCAGAAAAGCAGGGTCAAATTGATCTGGCTGCGACGTTGTATCAGCGCATTTTAGAAAACATGCCCAGGCATCCTGGCACACTTTATAATTTTGCAACGCTCAATGCCAAGCGCAATGATTTTGATCAAGCCATTCTATTATTTGAGCGGATGTTGGATGTTGAGCCGGATTTTGCTCAAGCCTATTACAATGTTGCGATTTGTTATATGAAAAAGGGCGACGTACGTACTGCGATGACGCATTTAAAGAATGCAGTGACATTGGTGCCACACTATGTCGAGGCGCAACATTTGTTGGGCGGCATTTTATTGCGCATGGACAAGTTCCAAGAAGCAGAGGTGCATTTAAAGGCTGCGCTGGCAGCGAACCCTGATCATCCTGCCGTCTTGTGTCATATGGGAATTGCCTATGTGCATTTAGGTCGTATGGATGATGCACGTGAAAATTTGATACGTTCGATTGCATTGGACAGTAGTTTAGCAGAAGCGCACTACCATTTAGGGTTAGTCGCATTAAAGGCGGGTCAAATCGACGAGGCCGACACACATTTTCAATCAACCATAGCACGTGACCCACAACATTTTTCGGCTTATTACAATTTGGCACTGATTAAAAAGAAACAAGCACAATACAAGCTGGCGGAGCACTTCATTGAAAAAGCATATGCCATCGCACCGGAACATCCTTTTGTAGCATATTTGTATGGAATATTAAATACATCAAAGGCACCCACAGTTACGCCTCCGGATTATGTGGCCAGTTTATTCAATGAATACGCACCCTATTATGATGAGCATTTAACAAAAGTATTAAACAGTGATTTACCGATGACTTGTTTGGCCGTGTTTAAAAAAGTGCATGACAAACCTGTGAATACAACGGTTGATTTAGGCTGTGGGACAGGTTTGTGTGGTGCAATGTTCCGAGATCAAACGCAACGATTGATTGGCGTGGATTTGTCTGAAAAAATGTTGGACAAAGCGCGCGATAAAAAAATATACGATACGTTGTATCAAGAAGACATGTTAGCGATGTTGCGTCGCGCAGAGCATAAGATTGATTTGGTGTTATGTTGCGATGCCCTAGTCTATGTAGGCGCGCTTGAACCCTTTTTTGAAGCCTTGAAGAAGGCATTGAAGGAAGGCGGACATGCCTTGTTTACATGTGAGGCGGGCGAATCGCCATTTGCTTTGTCGATCGACGGGCGCTTTACGCATTCTGAATACTATATCCGTGATTGTGCAATGCAACATGGGTTTACGATTAACGCGTTTGAAAATACGGTATTGCGAGAACAGAATGGAAAGCCTGTGATGGGTTATGTGGTTTGTGTTGGTTATTAATTATTTCTTCGCTACTTCACACATATTCGAAATACCTAGAGAAGCGTTATTATCAATAAAAAACACGCCATAAAATTGGACATCGGGTGGAATGATTTTCCTACAATCATCAACGGTAAGATTTCCATCATTCACTTGATGGGTCGTTGGATCGACGATAGCAGATGGACTGGCAAAATAGCACTGATCCTTTGCCGTGACCTTAACGAGTTTGAGTGGAGTGCCTGATATATCCTCGCAGGCAGCATATGCAACACCTACCGAGAATCCGAGCATGATAATGGCGGACAATATTGGATTCTTCATGATTATTTCCTCTTCCATGAAACTTCATTCTAGCGTATTACAATCTATAATGAGAACACCATTTAAGATTTTTTATTTTCAAAGGAATGAACATGAGCAAATGCCCTTACATGACGACGGAAGCGGGAATACCGATTGGCGATAATCAAAATAGTTTGACGGCCGGCCCACGTGGGCCGGTGTTGGTTGACCATCAATTAATGGAGCGGATGGCGCACTTTAATCGAGAACGTGTACCTGAGCGTGTGGTGCATGCAAAAGGTGCCGGTGCGTATGGCACGCTGACGGTGACAAAGGATTTGTCCAAATACACCTGTGCAAAGTTATTTTCCAAAGCGGGGAATAAGTGCGATGCGTTTGTTCGATTTTCAACGGTGGCGGGTGAGCAAGGCTCATCGGATACTGCACGTGATCCGCGTGGCTTCGCTTGCAAATTTTATACAGAAGAAGGTAACTGGGATTTAGTCGGAAACAATACGCCCGTTTTTTTTGTACGTGATCCGTTAAAGTTCCAAGATTTTATTCACTCGCAAAAAAGAAACCCAGGCACTGGGATGCGTGATAATACGATGCAATGGGATTTCTGGAGTCTCTCGCCCGAGTCATTGCATCAAGTCACTATTTTGTTTTCTGACCGTGGCATTCCTGCGGACTATCGACATATGAATGGGTATTCATCCCATACGTATAGTTTGTGGAACCAAAACGGCGAACGTTATTATGTAAAGTGGCATTTTAAAACGATGCAAGGCATTCAATGTTTGACAGACGCGCAAGCAAGTCACGTCACGTCAGAAGATTTAGATGCCCATCGTCGAGATTTACACACGGCGATTGAGAAAAAGGATTTTCCAACATGGCGTGTTGAAATTCAAATTATGCCTGAGAAAGAGGCAGAAACGTATCGCATACATCCGTTTGATTTAACCAAAGTATGGCCACACAAAGACTATCCTGTGATAGAAGTGGGCGTATTGGAATTAAATCGTAACCCAGAGAATTATTTTGCAGAAGTCGAGCAGGCGGCATTTGAGCCTTCAAATTTGCCACCCGGTTTTGGGGCCTCACCTGATAAAATGTTGCAAGCACGGCTGTTATCGTATGCGGATGCGCATCGTTATCGGATTGGTATCAACTACACACAATTGCCTGTCAACAAACCGCACTGCCCTATGCATTCGTACAATCGCGATGGACACATGCGCTTTGACGGGAATGGGGGTGGTTCCGTTAATTACCAGCCCAACAGTGTTGGTGGCCCTATCGATGATAAAAAGTTTTGTGAGCCGCCATTAAAGCTATCGGGCGATGCGGCACGCCACGATCATCACCTTGGGAATGAGGATTATGAGCAGGCGGGCGATCTTTTCCGTTTGATGACTGCAGATCAAAAAGCGCAACTCATTGATAACATTGTCCGTTCGATGAAGCCTGTGCCTAAGGATATTCAGTTGCGGCAGATTGAGCATTTCCGTAAAGCGGACCCTGAATATGGTGCAGGCGTTGCAAAAGGACTAGGAATTAGGTAAGCTAGCCCACGGAGGCTAACTTACCTATGTTGATCTTATTTAAAATGGCTCGTGCCTTGATGTCATCATCGATGCACGAGACCCCTCAAGTGGCACTTAAAAGGCTACGTGATAGTGCGGGCCCGCATCTTAAACCATTATTTGCCGAAGACCCGGTCACCGGTGATAATTTTTTACATCATGCGGCCAAAGGAAAACTGGACGAAAGAATATTCGAGACCTATTTAGACAAAGTTGGACCTGAAGCAGGCGTAGCGATGGCCAAAATAACGAATAACGCGGGAAGAGTTCCCCTTCAAATTGCTTCCAAAGCATTTGAAGTTTCAAAGAGCAACGTTATTCCTTTAAAATTGTTAACGTTAACAAAAAAATATAATGCTACCGATGAAACCTTTGATAAGGCGCAAGTTCTATCGCAATACACTGGGAAATCATTGTCTGTAAATGTGCGTAATAATTTAGAAATAGCCTGCGAGGTTGTTGAAAAAGTTGAATCATATGAGATTAAATCGTTGACTCATCCCAGTGTGAATAATATGAATGAGAAAGATTTTAACGCTATGGTAAAAAAAATATATGGAATGAGAGAGTTGGTGGCAAAAAACAATGCCAAAATCATTCATGATACGCCTCGAGCATCATCCTCTGACGCGTTCATGTTGCGGCAGTTTGCACATCTTGAAAATGAAATTCATCATGTGCTTGAATTTCGTGTAGGCAATTGTTTTGAATATTCGATGTTAGGATTGTTTATTCTTGTTCATGAGTTCAATAAAACATGTGCTGAGCTTTATCAGCTAAAGTTTGGTGATCATGTGTTTAATGTGATTGGTCGCGACAAAAGTAAAGCCTCTGGTTGTATAAAAGAGTTTGGCGAGGAGGCTGTTGTTTGCGATGTGCATTCTAAACGTGTATACCTTGCAAGTGAAATACCCAATAAGATGATGGGGTGGGCTTATGCCAGTTTTTCCCCGATAATGCGTAAGGAGCTGCGGGGTTGGACAAGAACTTCTTTTAACCCAAAATGTCATGGATTGAAAATGTCTTTTTCTTTATCGCACAATAGTTTGTATCCTACCGAGCCGGAATCTGTGGAAACAAAAAAACCGACTGGGCCATCGTTGAGAAAGTGAACGGTTACGTTAATAGTGTGTTAACCGATAAATCAACAAGGCCGCCCTTTGAGCATTAATGGATAACGATGCGATATCCAACGTTTCCTCTTTCGAATGCATCCCAGTGCCAACAGGCCCTAGCCCACCTAAGCATGCATTGCGAAAAGGGCAACGCTTGCAGAATGTCTCAAAAGGGCATAAAATTGTGTCCTTCATTAAGGGAAAGTTATGATTATGGCTCGATGGATCAAAGGGTTATTATGTTGGGGATGTATCATGATGTCAGCGAATGCAGGGTCTAACGCTATGGATTTACAAGCGAGTGCTTTTGAGCCATTGCGAATGTTTTTAATCAATGAAAAAATACCCGAACAGGAATGGCCCGTGTTGACAGAGATTGCTGAGAAAGAGTTACCTGGTCAACATGAGAATGTACTCACGCAGCCGTTACTTACCAAGGCATTAGCGGATCATCATGTAGGAACGCCCAATATTTTACCGCCATTACAAGTGGATGATGATATTGAGCATCATCGTTATTACCGTGCCATTAATATGATTGTGAATGATAAGGTAGTCGAGTTGGGGTTAATCATCGTCAATACAAGTGCCCTGCCTGAAGATTTCAACAAGAAATTGCGCGAAGCGAAAACGCCTTTCGGTACCATGTTGCTTGAACAAGGCATTAAAACGCTGAGCCCAACGAAGCGTTTTTTCAAAACAAACTGCGATCAACATTTGTCGCATTATTTGAAATGCGAACAAGGCAAATTAGTCTATGGACGTACTAATACCATCGTGCGCGAGGAGACCCAAGTGTGGTTAGCTCATGTGGTGGAGATACTTAACGGCAGTGAGAAATAAAAGATTGCCCCACCTTCTTTTGCATTTTCGGCTTGAATATCACCTCCATGCGCTTTAACAATACTGTAACAAATAGCGAGACCTAATCCTAGGCCATTATTTTCAGTTAATGATTGTCCGCGATAAAATTTATCGAATAATTGATTGACCTCCTCATAACGAATGCCTGGGCCATGATCGCGAATACTCACAACCACATGATCAGATTGACGGCTAACCGCAATGTCGATGGGTGTTTTGGCCGGCGTAAATTTAATCGCATTATCAATTAAATTGATAAAAACTTCTTTCAATAAAATACTATCAAAGGGTACTAACGGTAAATCATCCGGTATGTCAATGTTTACTTTTCTTTCACCCAGCTTTTTTCTTGATTTTTCAACGATGAGGTTTATAGTATCTTTCAATGATAATAATTTTATATTGAGTTGTATGGGGTTAGTCTCAAAATAGGTAATCTGTAGAAGGTTGTTGATAGTATGGCTTACCTGCTCCGCTTCAAAGTAAATGGGGTCAAATTGATCGGCCATTTCAATTTGTGTATTGGCTGCACCTAAAATAGCCACTAAAGGAGATCGTAAATCATGAGAAAATGTTTGCAGGACATCATCTCTTGCGCGATCTGCTTCGATCTTCAATTCAGATTTTTTGGACTGCTCTTGTAAATGATCTACTTCTAGCGCAAGCGCAATCTGATGTGCACATGTTTCTAAAAGATGTTTTTGATCCGGGGCCTCAAGTGCTTCGGGGTTACTCGGCTCTACACGCAACACACCCAGCGTGCTTTGTGTTCCCAATAAAGGTAAATACAGCGCTTTTGAGAATGATAAAGAGTCTGTACCTAACCCTGCTTCTTGCCCAAGTTCATGCACCCATTGAGCAATGCCCATTTCTTTATCATCTAATGTTACATTGGGTTGCGACATTGAGCGGACAGTGAGATGATGGTTTTGTGGTAGGAGTATTAATACGTTACTATCAAAAACATTGCTGATATACGTAGTGCCGATAGTTAACAGATTATCTGTGCCACGGGTGCTGGCCAATTGTCGACTCAAGGTGTATAACGCAGCCGTTTTATATTCCGCTAGACGTGCGCTTTCGGCTTGGCGCCGTGTCAACAACGTTAATTGGCTAATGATTTGTGTCACGATAAGCATGACTAAGAGTGTAAAAACATATTGAATATCAGACACTGAAAAGCTGTACAAAGGTGGTACGAAGAAGAAATCATACGCCAACACACTTAATATTGATGCCATGATCGATGGCCCCATTTGGCCGAACAACGCAACGATGGTGACACCGAGTACGTACACCATGATTAAATTGCTATTACCCAAATGTGAGTAGAGGATAAAATCAATGAACGTTGCCATCGAAACAATTCCAAGAGAAACCGCATAGTTTTTCCATGAAAAAGTGTTTTTGGTTGTCGCCAGTTTTTGAATGCTATCTTCGCTTAACTTTCCTGTCATAATATAAATATTAATTTCACCGCTATAGCGTACAATTTCATCCACTAAGCTACGGAAGAATAAATTTCGCCAGCGTGTACGAATATGTTTCCAAATCATGATTTGGGTGATATTTTGTTCTCTGGCAAAATTCATCACTTCTTTAACAATGTCAAAACCCGTTAAGATGCGTGTTTCAGCACCTAATTTTTCTGCCAACTGCAAATTTTGAATGGCGAGATGTCGTTTTTCTTCTGCTCCTTTAATGTTGGGTATATCAACATAAACAACTACCCAGGTCGCTTGTAGGGCCGTTGCGATACGTCTTGCTGCCCGAATCAATGTGCGTGATTCTGGCCTTGCGCCGACACAGACTAAGATTTTGTCTCTGCTAGGCCAAATATGTTCAATGCCCTGTCCTTGGCGATACAGTAGCACTTGTGCGCCTACGTGCTCAGCGGTAACACGTAGGGCTAATTCCCTAAGTGCGATCAGATTGCCTTTTCTGAAAAAAAACTCGGAGGCAAGTGCCGCCTGGTCTGGGAAATATACTTTACCTTCATGCAGACGTTTCAGCAACTCTTCGGGTGGGATATCGATAAGTTCGATCGTATCTGCCATTTCAATCATCGTGTCAGGAATAGTTTCATGAATAGGCGCATTAATAATTCTAGCGACATCATCACTGATACTTTCAATGTGTTGCACATTGAGTGTTGTGTACACATCAATGCCTCGATCGAGCAGTTCTTTGATGTCTTGCCAGCGTTTTTTATGACGTAACCCTGGTGCATTGGTATGTGCCATTTCATCGATCAGCATTAATGCAGGATGACGATTTAACGCAGCATTGAGATCAAATTCATTTAATTTTTTCCCATGATAATTGACAATTTGTTTTGGCAGCATCTCAAAGTGTTTGAGCATGGCGTCGATATCTTGTCGCCCATGTGACTCAATAATCCCAATGGTGACATCTAGCCCCTTGTTGAGTTCTTCTTGTGCATCGTGAAGCATGGTATAGGTTTTACCCACGCCGGGTGCAGCGCCCAAATAAATTTTTAGCTTGCCACGGTTTTCTTTGCGAGCTTCTTCTTGCGCGCTTTTGAGGAGCCGATCAGGATTAAGGCGCCGTTCTGTCATGGGAGCTCCGTAATGTATCCAAGGCAATGTTGAGTTCCAATACATTTACACGCGGCTCGCCCAATATGCCTAAAGTGCGTGTTTTAAGGTGCTGCTGAATCAGTGTTTCAATTTTTTCTTCAGGTAAATGCGTTTCCTGTGCAATGCGTGGTACTTGATACAATGCTGCGAGATGGCTTATGTCTGGATCTAATCCGCTGCCGGATGCAGTCACGAGATCCGCAGGAATTGTTAATGCCGTATTTCCTGCATTTTGATGAAGGTGATCGACACGCTCCTGAACTGTTTTCAGGTAATCAGGATTGGATGGGCCCATATTAGAACCGGATGAATTGCTGGCATTGTAGGGATAGGGTGTGGTGGCAGAAGGTCTTCCCCAGAAATAGTGCGGGGCATCAAATGATTGTCCCAGCAAAGCGGACCCAATGACTTTTCCATTGAGCGCTACAAGGCTACCATTGGCCTGCAACGGAAAAAAGAGTTGTGCAATGCCTGTCACTATCGCGGGATAGATAATCCCAGTTAACGTGGTTAACAGAAGCAAAAGTGACAAGGATGTTTTCAATTGTTTATACATAGTTTATCCCACCAATCCCAACCAAACGAGGATCATATCAATGATTTTGATGCCAATGAAAGGCACAATGAGGCCGCCCAATCCATAAATGAGTACATTGGTGCGCAACAACCGCTCTGCAGACACACGGCGATACCTGACCCCACGCAAGGCCAATGGAATGAGAAAAATAATAATCAGGGCATTAAAGATCACCGCTGAAAGAATGGCACTTTGAGGCGTAGCAAGGTGCATGATGTTCAATGCATTTAGCGCAGGATACGTTGTTGAAAATGCAGCGGGCAAAATGGCAAAATACTTTGCGACATCGTTAGAAATGCTGAACGTCGTTAATGCGCCACGCGTCATGAGGAGTTGTTTGCCTATTTCAACAATTTCGATCAGTTTTGTGGGGTTTGAATCAAGATCCACTAAATTTCCTGCTTCTTTAGCGGCTTGTGTCCCTGTATTCATGGCTACGGCAACATCGGCCTGAGCAAGTGCGGGCGCATCATTCGTGCCATCGCCTGTCATGGCGACTAAATGCCCCTCTGCTTGTAAGCGACGAATGAGTTTCAATTTTTCTTCGGGAGTTGCATTGGCAAGAAAATCATCCACGCCCGCTTCGCCCGCAATGGCTGCCGCGGTCAGAGGATTATCACCTGTTACCATCATGGTTTTGATGCCCATTTCACGTAGTTGCGCAAATCGTTCTTTAATACCGCCTTTAATAATGTCTTTTAAATGAATGACACCCAGGATGGTTGCGCCATCTATGACGACCAGTGCTGTGCCTCCTTGACGAGAAATGGTTTCAACGGTTTTTTGAATCGCCTCTGGGAAAGCACTCCCGAGCTGTTTCACATGCTCCTCAATGGCTTGAGCGGCACCTTTCAAAATTTGTCGACCTGAAATGTTGACACCACTCATGCGTGTTTGTGCTGTGAAAGGAATAAATGTTGCACCTAATTCAGCGATGGCACGTCCACGAAGCCCATATTTGTCTTTGGCTAAGATGACAATACTGCGCCCTTCCGGTGTTTCATCGGCGAGAGAAGCTAGCTGTGCTGCATCAGCCAAGCGTTCAATATGAATGCCATCGGCAGGGATAAATTCCGTTGCTTGACGATTGCCTAAAGTGATTGTTCCTGTTTTATCGAGCAGGAGCACATCCACGTCGCCAGCAGCTTCAATAGCACGGCCCGACAGTGCGATCACATTGGCTTGAATCATGCGGTCCATGCCAGCAATCCCAATCGCTGACAATAATCCGCCAATCGTGGTTGGCGCCAAGCATACAAATAAAGCAACTAATACGGTGATCGCAATCACTGTGCCTGATTTAGCCGCTGCAACACTGTAAATGGAGAAAGGCAATAGCGTTGCGCAGACCAATAAAAAAATGATCGTCAGTGCAGCCAGCAGAATTGTCAATGCCAGTTCATTGGGCGTCTTTTGTCGTTTAGCGCCTTCAACTAATGCAATCATGTGATCTAAAAATGTTTCACCAGGGTTAGAGGTGATGCGCACCACGAGCCAATCGGAAAGGACTTGGGTGCCTCCTGTGACAGCACTTCTATCTCCACCACTTTCCCGAATGACGGGCGCACTCTCCCCCGTGACAGCGCTTTCATCGACAGAGGCAATGCCTTCCATCACTTCGCCATCGCTGGGGATAAAATCTCCTGCCTCAACGAGGACGATATCGCCTACTTTCAGTAATCCTGATTGAGCGAGTGTTATTTTTGAGTCACGAGACGCATTCGCCAATTTTTTTGCCTGAATTTCTCGGCGTGCTTTACGAAGGGCCTGCGCTTGTGCTTTACCTCGCCCCTCCGCCATGGCTTCTGCAAAATTTGCAAATAACAATGTAAACCATAACCATAATGAGATAGCCAGAATAAAAAGCGGCGGTGCTTCACCCTTCCCAACAAGCGATTGAATGAACAGCCCCGTGGTTAAGAGGGAACCGACATACACGGTAAACATGACAGGATTTCGCATCTGATGTCGTGGCGCTAATTTGATAAATGCATCGCGTATCGCAACGGCAATAATGCGGGCATTCCAGATGGACTTGCCGGGTAACTCAGTGACCATATTGCCCCCAAAGCATCAAGTGCTCAACAATGGGCCCCAATGCTAGGGCTGGCAGAAATGACAGCGCGCCTAATATTAAGGTCACGCCGATGAGAAGAATGATGAATAGGGGTGTGTGCGTTGCAAGTGTCCCTGAGCTGCTTGGAATGATTTTTTTCTCTGCCAGCGACCCTGCGAGTGCGAGTGTGGGGATAGCAATCCAATAACGCGCAACGAGCATTGCAATACCGCCGATGATGTTATAAAAAGGTGTATTGGCATTGAGACCTGCAAATGCACTCCCGTTATTATTTCCCATGGATGTAAACGCATAAAGAATTTCGGTGAATCCATGTGCGCCGGGATTAGCGATAGAACTTAAGCCCATTTTCGTGACGGCTCCCAGTCCGGTAAATACCAATACGGTGAGCGGCATGACGAGCACGGCAATAGAGGCCATTTTCATTTCATAAGGTTCAATTTTTTTACCCAAATATTCGGGCGTTCTACCGACCATCAAACCTGCGACGAACACAGTGATGACCACCAGCATTAACATGCCATAAAGTCCAGACCCCACGCCGCCAAAGATCACTTCACCTAAGTGCATCATCCACAAAGGCACTAATCCACCTAGCGGTGTGAAAGAATCTAACATGGCATTGACCGAGCCATTTGAGGCGGCAGTTGTCGCGGTGGCCCAGAGTGCTGATGATGCAATGCCAAATCGCACTTCTTTGCCTTCCATGTTGCCGACTTCAATACCCATCTGCGTGAGTGCGGGGTTGCCTTGGTGTTCAGCGATCAACGCAACACTGAGAAAGGGAATGAAAATAACAAGCATGGTGATTAAAATGGCCCAGCCTTGTTTTTTATCATTTACCATGACGCCAAAGGTATAACATAGGGCAGCAGGAATCAGCAGTATGCTCAGCAATTCTAAAAAATTGGTGAGGGGTGTCGGGTTTTCAAAGGGATGCGCAGAGTTGGTGTTGAAAAACCCCCCGCCATTTGTTCCTAATTGTTTGATGGCAATTTGTGATGCCACAGGGCCCATGGGAATGAGCTGTGATGCAGACTGGGCCTCATGCGTGGCTTGCAATGGGCTCATAGGTTGATAGGGTTTAATGTTTTGAATCACGCCTTGCGACACAAGAATGATGGAGAGGATGAGTGCGAGAGGTAAGCAGATATACAGTATGCCGCGTACCGTATCGACCCAGAAATTGCCCAATTGCTTGTTTTCACGGCGTGCAAGCCCTCGGGTGAATGCAATGAGCAATGACATGCCGGTGGCTGCGGAAATAAAATTTTGTACCGTGAGTGCCGCCATTTGCGTGAGGTAGCTCATGGTTGTCTCGCCACCATAAGATTGCCAATTCGTATTGCTGGCGAAGCTTACGGCAGTATTGAACGAGAGGGAGGCAGAGGGGGCAGAAAATCCTTGGGGATTCAGTGGAAGAAAAAATTGACAACGTTGAATCAGATAAACGGCTAACAGGCCTATGAGATTGAACCACAACATGGCGAATAAATAGTGCTTCCAATCCATTTCTTGAGAGGGATCAATGCCGCACAAGCGATAGGTGAATGATTCCAGCGGTTTCCCGAGATTATTGAGCCCGCATGGCTTATTTTCATAAACACATGCCATGTACCAGCCCAGTGGTTTAACGCACGCAAGCAGTACAACTATGTATAACACAACCTGAAATAAATCAATTTCTGTCATGAGTGGAATCCTTTCCAACAAAGCGTTGACCGTGTCAAAACAACTCAGGTTTGAATAGCACGATTAAGAGGTATATGAATAAACCGACTGTTATTAATCCACAAATAAAATAGAGAGCCATTATTTGCTCCTTGAGAGTGCGCTAAAAAAGCCAACTAACCCAAAGCTCAGGCCGAAAAAAATGATCGTGATGCTGATAACCAGTGCGTCTGTCATCTATACCCCTTTCCATCATTAGCTTCTGAATCAAAAGTGTAGCAATGGATAGGGGAAATTGCGAGTATTAGAGCGCTGCTGCCCAAGTACGCTCCAATCCTTCCTGCAGCGACACTTTCGGTTCAAAGCCTAATTTCCTGCGGGCATTTTCAATGGATGGCACACGGCAAGGCACATCTTGATAACCAGCGCCATAGACCACAGCGGAAGGTTCACTGACGATATTCACTGTGTCGGCCATGGGTTTGATCGCAGGCAATGTACGTGCAATCGCCAAAATCGATTCTGCCAATGTTGCCACAGACGCTTGATTATTCGGATTACCGATATTGAAGATTTCTTGATGCGCGCAATTGTCTTTGTTTTCGATAATGTTAAATAAGGCATCAATACCATCATCGATATACGTGAAGCTTCTCATTTGGCTGCCACCATCCGACAAGACGAGATCTTCCCCGCGTAAAATACGGTTCATGAATTGTGTGACCACACGCGTACGATGCGTGACATGTGCCCCCAATTCATCCAAGCCTGGCCCAAACCAATTGAAGGGGCGGAATAACGTAAACGGAAATGACTCGCGTTGATTCAATGCCAAGATCACGCGGTCTAATAATTGTTTGGAGCAGGAATAAATCCAGCGTGGTGTGGTGACAGGGCCCAGCACTAAATTTGATGAGTATTCATCAAAGGCTTTGTCAGGGGACATGCCATAGACTTCAGACGTTGATGGGAATACCAAATGTTTTTTGAATGCTGCACACCAACGGATGATCGGCATATTCGCTTCAAAATCGAGCTCGTACACGCGCAAGGGATCATCGACATAGACTTGAGGGTTTGCAATCGCAACAAGGGGCAACACCGTATCGCACACTTGAATCATGTGTTTAACCCATTCAGATTCAGAACGCAAATCAGCATGTTTAAAATGAAAGCGAGGATTATTTAAATGTGCTTCAATTTTATGCGAGGTTAAATCCAAGCCATACACTTCCCAATCCGTGCGGTTCATGATGGCCGTAAGAAGATGGGAACCAATAAATCCATTGACGCCTAATATCAACACTTTTTTTGCCATGTTATTTGAATCCTACCATACGTTGAATAATAAACCGTGGACGTCCTTGCACTTGTTGATAAATGCGGCCGATATATTCGCCGACGATGCCTAGTCCCATCAGTACAATGCCAATGAGTAAAAATAAAATGGCAAACAATGTGAACAAGCCCTCTGCTTCCGGCCCGATCATCAAGCGACGCACGAACAAGTAAATCACAAAAAGGGTCGACAAGAATGAAACCACCATGCCAATCAGGGTGAATATTTGTAAAGGCACCAATGAAAAATTGGTGATCAAGTCGAAGTTGTAACGGATCAGTTTGTACAGATTGTAACTGGAGGTGCCTTCTGTCCGTGCTTCATGCTTCACGCCAATTTCAGCAGGATTGTGCGCATACGTCATCGCCAATGCGGGAATGAAGGTCGACAATTCTTTTGTACTAACCATCGCATTGATCACATTACGATGATAAGCGCGCAACATGCAGCCTTCATCTTTCATGTTCAAACTGGGTGCAATCTTTTCGCGCAATTTATTGTGCCATTTCGATACACATAAACGCCAGGCGCTGTCTTGACGATCCATCCGGTATCCACCGACAACGTCATGACCTTTATGCGCGACCGCTAATAAATTGGGGATTTCTTCCGGAGGATTTTGCAAATCTGCGTCCAGTGTGATCGTCGTTTCACCGCGCACATGTTCAAAGCCTGCCATGATGGCCATGTGTTGCCCGAAATTCCCATTAAAATGAATAATGCGAATGTGTTCAGGATCACGGCGTTGGTAATCATCTAAAATGGCCGCGCTGTTATCTGTTGAGCCATCATTCACTAAAATGATTTCATACGTTGTGTTTAAGCTGGCCATCACGGGCAATAAACGTTTAAACAACGACGGTAATACCTCTGCTTCGTTGTGAACGGGGATGACTATGCTAACGACAATGGAGGACATATAACACTCTCTTGCAAGGTAGATTGAATGGTTTCGGTGATGCGTTCAAACGCGGGTAATTCTAAATGTGGGTATAACGGCAAACTGACCACATGATCAGCAGCCCATTCTGCAATGGGGAAATCACCGTCTTTGTAACCAAAGGTTTTTTGATAATAAGAAAAGCGATGGACAGCTTGATAGTGTAACCCTGTGCCAACGCCTTTATCTTTGAGCTGCTGCATGAAATCATCACGTGTTAAATTCGGTGCCGTCACAAATGCAATGAGTAAATGCCATGCATGTTTACCCTGCGCTTTTTGCGTTGGCCACGTTAATCCTGGCACATCTTTCAGTGCCTCTTGGTAACGATTGACCCAGGCTGTTCGCGCATCGATAAAAGCATCCAGATGTTTAATCTGATGC
The DNA here is from genome assembly GCA_044445605.1 of Gammaproteobacteria bacterium. Classification (GTDB taxonomy): domain Bacteria; phylum Pseudomonadota; class Gammaproteobacteria; order JABCZS01; family JABCZS01; genus CAWKDC01. The sequence goes on from JBIOEA010000005.1 coordinate 19,339, forward strand.
AAACCAATGGCCGCTTGTAAATCCATCATGTTGTATTTGAAGCCAGGTTCAGCGACATCATAATGCTGAGAACCTTTTGCCGTGAAACGATTCCATACTTCGCGATCGATGCCATGGAAGCGCAAACGAGAAACGCGTGCGGCAAATGCTGGATCACGTGAGGTGATTAAACCGCCCTCGCCCGTGGTCATGTTTTTATTCGGATGAAAACTAAAAATTTGAATATCACCGAAACTGCCCAAACGTTTTTCAGCAAATGTCGCGCCGATCGCATGGGCGCCATCTTCTATCACGCGAAGGCCATGGCGTTTTGCGATGTCATACAATTTATCGCAGTCCATGGGTTGGCCGGCAAAATGCACGGGCATGATGGCTTTGGTGCGCGGCGTGATGGCGGCTTCGACGAGATCGAGATTCATGTTCAAGCTATGATCGATATCGACAAATACCGGTTTGGCGCCGACCAGCGCAATCGTGTTAACGGTTGCCGCGAAAGTGAAGGGTGTGGTGATGACTTCATCACCAGGGCCGATATCACAGGCCAGGAGGGACAGATGCAATGCAGCCGTTCCACTGGTCACCGCTTGGGCAAAGGGAGCGCCGCAATAGGCAGCCAGGGCCTCTTCAAAGGCTTGAACCTTTGGGCCAGTCGTGATCCAGCCGCTTTTAAGGGTGGCAACGACATCGGCGATGGTTGCATCATCAATGCAGGGTCTGGCAAACGGGATAAAAGGCTGGGTCATGATTTATTCCCCCCTAAGCTGTTCTAGAAATGAGGTAAACACCGAGGATAATGACCCCGATGCCGGCAATCCGCATGGGCGAGAGTTGTTCATCAAACAGGTAATAGGCAGCAATGGCATTGACCACATAGCCCAGGCTCAACATGGGGTAGGCGTAGCTGACATCCACGCGCGACAGGGCGACAATCCAAAGACCAACACTCACAACATAACACAATAAACCTGCAAAAATCATAGGGTTAAAGGCAATCTGCCAGACGAGCCCCATGATATTATCCATGGTAATCGTCCCAATTTTCTGTGTGCCAGCTTTTAAACAGAGCTGAGCGACGGCATTTAATAAGACGCCCGTTAGAATAATGGGAAATGTATACATGATTGGTGTACTACCCCGTGAAAAAACTACTCATTCTGTGCGATCATACTGGTTTTTGAGGCAAATTGACAGGGTTTTGAACCGCTGAGGGGCTGCGGCAGGGCTATGGTTCGCGCGAACGTCTTTATTATTTATCTGTTGTGTCTTTCAAGCACTGTCACCGCGCCTACTAAATCCCGGCCAACTTTTAATAATTGACCAAAATAATCATGACGATCAAGCTTGGCTAGTTTTAATAACGCCTCGAGATGAGGGCCCTCAGGGAGTACACCATCAAAAAAAGCGGGGAATGTATCGAATGTGTAAGGAACAGCAGATACTGGGAGTGTCAACGATATGGGTGGCCCAGAATAATTGGGATCATATTTTAATACATAATGATTATCTTCTTGGATAAAGGTGGCTGCAAATATGTCATGGACATAAATGTTTGCAACCCGAATGTTTTTATTGTCCCCATCTGTTATTTCCCTCAAGGGCGTGATAAAAGTCATTTGAATATTCAGAGCATATAAGACCCTCAATAGAGTATCTAACTTGACAGATGTTTTAGCATGTTCAATATCGAATATGACTGTTTTACCTACCCCCGCAAGATCGGCTAATTCTAGTTGGGACAATCCCGCCGCTTTGCGGTGACGCAAAATGATATGGGAAAGTTTTGTAGGTATGTTTTCAGCCATGAAGTCGCCTATTTTTACTGCTTCAGCGGTAAATATAGCAGTATTTAGATATATTTAACCTCAAAAGGAGGGAATGCAGCCTTTTTTACTGCGATCGCGGTATTTCAAGCAGCTATGCAAGCTTTTCCATGATCTCTTGAATCGTCTCCGGATACCCCTTCTTGCTCCCAAAAATGGCCGTACCCATCACGAAGGTATCGGCGCCGGCATCGGCGATGGCACGAATATTATCCAGATTCACGCCACCATCTACTTCTAACCGGATAGGTTTACCGCAGGCATCGATCATTTCACGGACGCGCTGAATTTTATGAAGCATTTGCGGAATAAATGCTTGACCACCAAAACCCGGGTTCACTGACATCACTAAAATCATATCGAGGTCTGGCAAAATATCCGTTAACACTTCTATCGGTGTGGCTGGATTCAATGCAATGCCTGCTTGGCAATTCAACGAACGAATGAATTGCAATGTGCGATGTACGTGGTACGTGGCTTCGGGATGAAACGTGATCATGGTTGCTCCCGCAGCAACAAATGGGCTGATCAATGAATCCACGGGTGAGACCATCAAATGCACATCGATGGGTGCTTTAATGCCTTCATCGCGCAACGCCTTACACACCATCGGGCCAACGGTTAAGTTTGGTACGAAATGATTGTCCATCACATCAAAATGGATCCAATCCGCGCCCGCACTGATCACCGCATTGACTTCTTCAGCCAAACGGCCAAAGCGTGCCGATAAAATAGAGGGCGCAATCACAATCGGTTGTTTATTCATCGTCGATGGCTTCATGGGTGTATCCTTCAGTTATTTCGCGCGGGTTTCAACAATTAATTCATACGCAGCTTTAATTTCTTGCGTTTTTTCTGTCGCAAGACGAATCATTTCCGGTGGTAATCCTTGTGCAATCAGCTTATCAGGATGGTGCGTGCTCATCAGTTTGCGATAAGCTTTTTTCACCTCAGCATCCGTGGCTGCCTTTTCAATCCCCAGGATTTTATAAGCTTCAGATGTGGCGGAGCCTTGATGTGCCTTTTTATACTGTTGATGATAATGTGTGCGTTGATAATCTTTGAATTTTTCTTCCGCTTGATACATGCTGTTAAGCCGCGCGAATGCAACGCGATCGAACCCTAAACGCTCGGATACATAAACGAGACGGGCACGTTTTGCATCCGTCAGGAAGCCTTCTGCATGCGCTGCTTGTAATTGAATTTCAATGAACATCGAAATCAATAAATGTTGATTTTTAATGACGCCGATCAGTTCATTTAACGTGGTATCTAAATTAAATTCAGCTGATTTGCCTTCTTGGAAATAGCTAATGGCTGATTTTCGAGCTTCTCCTTGTAAACGCAATTGACGCATGATGCGTTCGGCTTCTTGAATTTCAGTGGGAGAGACGCGTCCATCTGCCTTGGCCACATTTCCGATGATTTGAAACGTGGCTTTTAAGAAAGCAGCTTGTGTTTTTTCGCGATGACCTTTTCCGTGGAATAATCCCTGTATGATGGCCTGCTGTTGAAAGGCTTTATCAAAAAAATACCCGACAAAAAAACCAATGATCGCGCCAGGAATGCGTGCCATTAAGTAACCGAGTAACGTTCCAATAATACGGCCTAAATACTTCATGATGAGGTGGCCATTTGAGCGCACAATTCAGTATATTGTGCAGCGGTTGTCAAATTATGCCATTCGCCTTTGAAGCGTTCCCCTGTGACGTTGTTCGATAAAATATGGGGTTTCAGCAAGGCGGGAAGTTCCATTTTCCCCGCCGGTAAGTCTTGCAATATGGCTGGGTGGATGATGGAAAAACCCGCATAATCCAGTTTAGGTTCACCCTCAAGGGCAAGCGTGCCATCCGCATTTAAATGATAAATATGGTAAGGCGGGTGTTCGAGCATTACCAAATGCGCATGCGTGACGCTCGGTGCTTTTTTAACGAGCAGTGAAAAATCATAATCGGTGACATCGTCTGCACTCTTGACGATAAAAGGCTGATTGCCTAATAAAGGTAATGCATGAATGAGACCGCCGGCCATGCCGAGTGGCTCTTCTTCATCCGAATAGTCGATGTGAACACCGAAGGCACTGCCATCTTGTAACGTTGCTTTTATTTTTTCGGCATGGTGACATACATTGATGACAAAGTCTGTGACGCCTGCTGCTTTCAAACGTAAAATGGAATGTACAATCAGAGGCTTGCCTGCCAGCATCAATAAAGGTTTCGGAACAGTATCCGTTAACGGCCTCATGCGCTCGCCACGCCCTGCCGCTAATATCATGGCTTTCATGCACAACTCCTTACGCGCGGAACAACTTCTAATTCAATGAATTCACTGAATGCGTTGAAAGCTTCATCTTCTTTTGCTACTTGGCGAACGTATTCTAGGGTGCGTGGGATATCACCTAAATAATTTGGATTATTGTCACGTAGGAATTTGCGCGCGAAAATAAAAATGGCTTTGAGATGGCGTTGCATGCCCATCCACTGAAAGTCGTGGTAAAACTCCTCAAAACTCGTACGATAATCATCGTGTGCGTCGCGTACATTGTCGTAAAAAAAGCGCGCGAGCGATATGACTTGATCTTTTGGTAAGGCGATATAAGCATCACGCAATAAAGAAACGCAATCGTACGTAATCGGCCCCATCATCGCATCTTGAAAATCAATGACGCCTGGATTTTTGCCAGATTCGCAGACAATGAGATTGCGGGAATGATAATCACGATGGATACACACTTGCTTTTGATTTTCTGCGCGCTTAATGAGCTTCGCGTAGGTGTCATCCAAGAGTGTTTGCAGTTCTGGCGTGATAGTGATCTTTAAATAGTCCCTCAAAAACCATTGGGTGAAAAAATTAAGTTCATTACGCATGAATTGCGCATCGAAGTGATCCAGTGGCAATGCAGCACAAGGCGTGCAACGCGTGATTTGAACGAGGCTCAGGAGTGCATCACTGTACAGTGTATCGGCACGGTCAGGGCTGGCGGTGAGCGCTTGCAAGTACGAGGTATCGCCCAAATCGCTGACGATCAGGAAACCCAGCGTGGTGTTGTAGGCCATGATTTGAGGCACATGCACGCCGATATCGGCATACGCTTGCGCGACTCGCACAAACTCAACTGTTTTTTCATGTTCTGGAGGCGCGTCGACGGCGAGCCATCCCGGATGACCTTCCAGTCTAAAATAATGGCGAAAACTTGCATCCCCGGGCAGTGGAACAAGGGCCACTATCTCATTCGGTAGGTTGGCTTTAAGCCAGTTTTCAAATTGTATTTGTCGTGTCTGTTCTGTCGTCACAAAAAATCCCACAAAAATTAACAAAGTCGTTATAATCTTATCACGTTATCATCGTACCACATTAGGGAACGAGTCTCTTATGGGACGATATTTTATCCTCATCATAGTATACATAATGGCGGTGTTCTGCATACCTGCATTCGCCGAGGAATCTGGCCCTGACGAGTCTATGTTAGACGACAGACAGGTTTTCGTCGATTGGGTGCCGATGCCTCCTGGCCAAGGTGTTTGTAACGGCTATTATGCGCCTCCCCAATTTACGGCTGAACAGCAAGCCGAGAGTGTTATTACCGCTGATTCAGGTGGGTTGCAACTGAACCCAGGCCCTTCCGAGTTAACGGGGCATGTTCAATTAGTCGAACCGGATCGTCGTTTGTTTGCTGAGAAAGTCACCGTGATACGCAATGAAGCGGGCGAGTATGAGCGCATCACGGCAGAAGGCGGTGTGATATTAGAGGAGCCTGGCTTCCGTGTGTACGGTGACAAAGCGTCGGTGATTTTTAACAACAATGAAACGACATTATGGAATGCCGAGTACCGTTACTATGCTCGTCATGCGCGCGGGAAGGCATCGCGTGCTGAGACAGCGAAAGATTCTCCTATCGTTTTACATGATGCCAGTTATACAACCTGTGCGCCGGGTGATAACCTGTGGAACATCAAGGCAGGCAAGGTCAAGTTGGACAATGCGACGGGCCGAGGTGAGGCTGTCAACTCCTTCCTGTACCTTTGGGATGCGCCGGTTTTATATGTTCCCTATATGAATTTCCCCATTGATGATCGTCGCCAAAGTGGTTTTTTAACGCCTGAATACCGTACTTCCGGGCAGAACGGGTTTTCAATCAAAGTCCCCTACTATTTCAATTTGGCGCCTAATTATGATGCTACGATGACGTCGAATTGGATGTCGGACCGTGGGGTGATGTGGGGTACCGAAGGCCGATACATGGATCCTTATCATTATACGACCCTGTATGGTGAGTATTTAAATCATGATCGTAAATTTGTCGCGTTCCGCGAAAGGCATTTGGCGAGCGATGAAGTACCTGACCCTGAAGATCCTCGTCGTAAAAATTTGGAAGATGCAGGGGCTGATCGGTGGCTAGTGAATGGGACATGGAATGGGCACTATGGTCATCATTGGAGTACGGCATTGGAATACAATGCGGTGTCGGATGATGAATATTTAATTGATTTTGGTCCGAATGATTTTAGCGAAGATGAGCGATTATTACGTCAGCGCGCACAGGTTGATTATATTGATAGTGATTGGACGACGCAGTTATTTGTACAGGGCTACCAAACGATTCAACCTTTTGAAGCAAGTCTTGTTAGCCCACCCTATCGCATCATGCCAAACTTAGGTGCGGTATATACGCCTTACATTCCCAATGCGCCGGTGCGTTTTACGGGTGTAGGGCAAGTAACAGTATTCCAACACGAATATGATCCGTTAATCAATGAAACGCCGACCTATGGGAACCGTTATCATATTGAGCCGACATTGGCTTTTCCACAGCGGGCGATGTATGGGTTTATCACGCCGTCGACAACATTGTATGAAACGCAATATGATTTAACATTATCTGAAGCGGATCAGCTGATCGATGATCCCACCTCGCCACAAAGCACCATTCCTGCGGCGAGTATTGATATGGGGCTGATTTTTGAGCGTGATTTGAAATTGTTTAAAACAAACTACCAGCAAACATTAGAGCCCCGTTTGTTTTACGTTTATATTCCTTATTTTGATCAAAACGAACTCCCCAACTTTGACACAGCGCGCTATGAATTTTTGACGGCGCAATTATTTCGTCAAAATCGTTTTTCCGGTATTGATCGTGTCGGTGATGCGAATCAGGTGAGTTTTGCATTAACATCTCGATTCTATGATGAGCAAATGGGTGCTGAGCGGTTCAAAACAACGATAGGACAAATTTATTATTTTGAAGATCGTCGTGTGATGTTATGTAACACCGAGGTGGATCCTGCCTGTTATAAAAACGAAGATCCGATTGCAGATGCAAACACGTCACCGATTGTGGCGGACTTACTTTATAAGTTTAATCCCCAGTGGTATTTAATGGCGGATGGTCGTGTGAACACGCATGATTCGAAGAATGATTTAGCCGCGTTGCGCTTGCATTACCAACCGAGTGTGCGCACGATCATGCACGTCGGATTCCGCTACGAGGAGTCAGGCAACTTGGTTTCTGATACAGAACTTGGCGATAGCTTGGCAGATTTGATACAATCGGACATTGGTTTTTCAATTGCTGTGACTGAGCGCGTGAATGTATTGGGACGTTGGTACTACGATATCAAGAATAAATTCACGATGGACAGTTTTGGCGGTTTAGAATATGAGAATTGCTGTTGGGCAGTCAGAACGGGTGCGCGACGGTATTTGCAATTAAATACGGGTGAAATCAGTGCGGGGACATTTAACACAGAATACTTTTTGCAATGGGTTTTCAAAGGGTTGGGGTCGGTTGGCCGCTCACCTGTTGAATACTTCACGACAAATATTCCGGGTTATCAAGATCGATTTGAGGTAGATTATTAATATGCGTAACATTATTTTGATAGTAACACTTTCGTTTTTTTGCAGCTTTCTAGCTAACGCTGCGCCACAAAAACTCGACAAAATTGTGGCGGTGGTGAACAGCGATGTGATCACGCAGCACGAGTTAGATTTTAGAATGGGGCTGGTGAAGAATCAGATAGGTGCCGCATCGCAGTTGCCGAGTGACGAGGTATTGTCGGAACAGGTGCTGGATCGCATGATTGAGCAAACGCTGGTGGAGCAAGCGGCGGCACGCAGCGGGATTGTGGTGACGGAGTTGGACTTACGTCAAGCGGTTGAATCGATTGCCAAGCAAAACAGGATGACGGTTGATGAGTTAAAAAACACCTTGGCACAAGATGGTATTTCTTACGAAAAGTTTCAAGAAGATTTAAAAGCGCAGGTCACGGCATCGCGCGCGCAGCAACGTCTGATAGGGTCGAGTATTCGTTTAAGTGATGCAGAGATTGATCATTGGGTTGCTCAGAACAAAAATCGTGTTGAATCACAGCGTCAATATTTATTCGGTCATATTTTGATTGCGTTGCCGAAGGATCCGACGCCAGAGCAAATCGAGGAAGCGAACAAACGCGCGGCACAGGCATTGGCGAAGTTGAAAGAGCACGGGGATTTCCGCAAAGTGGCCTTAACGTATTCGGACAGTAGTGACGTCTTGGAGAAGCCGAATTTGGGATGGCGGTATGCGCATGAATTGCCCTCGTTATTGAGTGATGTGGCGCCGACGTTAGAAAAGGGCGACGTTCGTGGCCCGCTACGCAATGGCAGTGGTCTACACATTGTGGAATTATTAGATGTGAAAGACAGCGAAGCCCCAAAGCAATGGGTTGAAGAAACGCATGCGCGACATATATTAGTGGCATTGAATGAAGTACGCGATGAGAAGAAGGCGCTTGAGCGGATGAATGAAGTGATGGCTAAATTGGAATCGGGTGCTGATTTTGCTGTATTGGCAAAAGAGTATTCGGATGATCCGGGGTCGAAGCAATCGGGGGGTGATTTAGGTTTTGTGCAGCCGAAGTCATTGACGCCGAAGTTTGCGGAAACGATGACGAGCCTGAAAGTCGGTGAGCGCAGTAAACCTGTGTTGACGCCGTTTGGATGGCACGTGATTGAAGTGATTGATCGTCAACAGCGTGAAGTATCGCATGAATTATTGCGTGCTGAGATTCAAGAGAAATTGTATCAACGCAAATTAAATGAAGCGTTACAAAATTGGTACACGCAATTGAGGGATCAGGCGCAGGTGCAAACTTATTTGTAGGGGCGCCTTTCTAGATCTTTTGCCCCCTTTTAAAGGAGGCGGCCGAGTATTTCGAGGTGGAGGTTTTTCTTCACCTTCGCTATATAACCTCTCGGGGTTAGGGATTATTAATATTTCTATTCGTGGACACATGCTGATTGCCGCCGTCTTTCGACAAACGAAGAAGGCCAGTTGTTGCCTCGGATGTTTTTTTCCAAGTAGCAACGGCTGCTATTATGGCAAACAAAGCCGTCATGCCGGCGATATAAAGCCATGTATCAGTATTGGCAGTAGGGTTTCCCGCTTTATGGTCACAGATATCCAGTGGGTAAGCAGTGACGTTTCCTACGAGGAACCCAATACCTGCACCTACTATTCCTCCCACTACAAAGGTATAATTTTTTTTGGGAGACTGATACCAATCCATAATTTTTTGATTTAATGGATCTAATGTTTTTTGCTGTGATGAGGCGAGTTTATTCGAGATCTTTGTCAGCAGCTGCTTATATAGTGTTTCTGGAGCTTGATACTGGCACTTGTGGGGTAGAATAGCAATTTGCGTATATTCTGTGTAACCATCATACATAGCAGTGCATTGTGCTGTTATACACGGTTCAATCTTATTAAGGAAATGAGCGATGAACCTGTCAAGTCCAGTGCCTTCAACACAAATCTTGTCGATGAAGGCAAGATGAGCAGCGCACTCATCTTCAGGATTTTTCGCATTCCAGAGCGCTTTCTCATAGTTTGAAAGACTATCGAATCGAGCCTTGTCATGCACAGCTCCAGCCACCGTTTGATTTGGAGCAATATTGATGAGATATAAATAGAGCCAATCAGCATAACGGCGAACATGGTCAAAAAGACTGGTATCTGCAATAAGGTGGGTTGACGGGTTGATCATCTCAATATTCTCGCGTTATCCAATAATCTCTTCAGGATACGCCCATTGTGCTCCTAAGTCACCTTTTTTTAACTAGACTATTCCAAAACGTGACGGTGCTTGTAAGAGCAGCTATGCACAAAAAAGTTTAGGTATTTTAAGCGATTTAGTGAATTATATTCCGGTGTTACCGATGCCTACTAATGCGGGTGAGTATTATGGGAAAGCTTGCAGAGCATTAGAAGCCCAGGGAAAGCCCATTGGTAATAATGATTTGTGGATTGCCGCGCATGCGGAATCCTTAGACATAATACTTGTCAGTAATAATGTAAAAGAATTTTCCAGAATCTCCAGTCTTAAGCTCGAGAATTGGGTAGATTAGTACTCCGTCAAATAAGCAGCCAAGGCAATCGCATCTAATCTAGGAGGCCAACGGCCTCTAAGATTTTAGCCCAGGGCAAGCGAGCGCAGCGAAGCGTCGCCCTGGGTAAGCATAAATAAAGAATGTAGCGCTGCAGGCGCGAAAGAAAAGGCTTGCAAATGATGGTAGTCATGCAATAATGCCATCATAATAATAAAAGTGAAATTTTTGTGTCTCAATCACTTGCGCAACTGTAGACACACATTATCTTTTCAACCAAAAATCGGTATCATTTTTTTAAAAACCCAGCATTACGAGAGCGAGCGTGTGAATACATGGCCGGCATCTGTCGCGCCTTCAGCGCTACTACTCTCTATTTACTTTACCCAGGGCGACGCTTCGCTGCGCTCGCTTGCCCTGGGCTAAAATCTTAGAGGCCGTTGGCCTCCTAGATTAGATGCGATTGCCTTGGATGCTTATTCGACGGAGTGCTAGATATCTGACGTTACCTTATTCAAACGCCTTGAGCTATCTTCTATTTTTAAATGAGCATCCAGACAACCGATAAGTTGCTTGCATAGGTCAGATAGATTCTTTTGATCTTCTGAAGGGCTATCTATTGTTTCCGTTGTTAAGCATTTCTGTATTCCCTCAATGACATCATTTGCAGTTTCGGTTAAGCGAATATTGTTTTTGTCATCGGCTACATCGGAATTTAAATAGTGCTTAATATCATTCAGCATTAATCTCGCACTGCTAACTGATTCAGGTTTTTTCCAAGAAAATGTGGAAGTGTTTCTGCTAATATAATTCTCTAAAATAGCGATGACCTGATTGGGTACTTCATTTTTATCCGCTAGATTCAATTGCATCGCTCCTATAAGACTTGCAACATCTTCATCGGTATAGTCGGTGCGGTCTAGCGCAAGGAATTCTTTGATCTCATTGTTTTCTACGCATGCCTCTCGTGCAAGTGAATACAGCAAATCACACTTATACGACAATTTATTATACCCACCGGCACCGTTTAATATAGTAAGTAATGTTTGCTTCGCATTGTCATTGGTAATTTCGTTTGGAGAAGGAGAGCGCAACCCACTTTTGACATAGCGGCATCCCATATGGGTGCCTTGTAAGAGGGGGCCTATAATTGGCAGATAGTACAAGTCAAGGGGAGGACGGAGCGCTGAATTGTAGCTCGGCTCGTTGGCGTATTTAAGCTGTGTTATTGCGATTGCCTTCGCTAAGCATTGAGCGTTAATGTTTTTGGAGATATGATCGACGGTAATAGGGATAGCTTCTCTAAATGTTATGGGCACAGTATGTCTCCTACTATCTTAAATGAATAGAGAGGCAGGATAACACGATTTAGTTAGAAAGAGAAGCAGTTTTTGCGATACAAAATCCATCAGTCACAAATCCCCGCCCCAAATCCTCCCTCCCTGGTGCGCCCACTGAAATCCTATTTGGTTGTAGTTCAGGTCAAAAATAGGTGAGTATGTTGGTGATATGACCCATAATTGAACATGTAGTAAAGATATATGAGGTTTTCAGCATCATGGCAATCAACGTACAACATCTGAAGGATTGGCTTGCAAAGCCGGAAGAGGCTGAATTACCAGAAAGTATTAAGGCTCGTAATATAGCCGCTTGGTTAGCACGCCCGGACAGCACTGTGGATGATGTAAAAGGCCTCATTGACACAGTTTTCCCCCTTTTGAAGGCAGAAGACAACAAAGCAGAGTTCATCGCCGCACTGATGTTAAAACCAGGCATAGTATTGCCTATGCGCATCATGATTGTAGACATTCTTCCCTCATTCCATGGTGGTATCAAATTACTGGTACTGAGTATTTGGCTGAGTATGTCAAACAACGAAAACGATGCCAATGCCATTGTTACACCGATGCTACATACTTTTCAACCACACGCTGAACAACTGCAACCAAAAGTCAGCGTAAGTCCCGATATTGAAAGCATTAGACAAATGTTTACCAACGAATCGGAGCAAGCCATTTTGATTGCAGGTTGGCTAAGAAATCCTGTGCATAATCTCAGCGAAGACATTTTTACAAAAATATACCCTCTTATTCAAGGGAAGATGTTCAGAGCTGAAGAGAGGACCTTGGCGAGCTTTGCGAGCAAACCTGATGCCCCGCGCGGTGAGCATGCAAAAAAGCTAATGTTTGTGCTTTCATTGAATAGGCAGAATGATCCTGAAAACAGGAGTGTTATCAAGGAATGGGCAGAAAATAGGTATAAGACCCTAGATGCCCAGGATGTTCTCGATGCCCTCACACTTCTGGATAAAGAAAATGATAAATTTGTGCTTGCAAGTGCGTGGCTCGGCATACGCGAACATCAAGATCCGCTCGTGCTGCTTCAATTCTTACCTCTGCTCAAAAATCCAGAACATCAATCACGGCTTTCAAGCGGTCTCGTTTCTACTCTCAGACATTCATTCCCAGTGAAATATAGCATTTCAATTGAATCTCTACTCCAAATCGCGCCCTATATAAGTGAGGGTGACCGATCTGATCGCATATACGAGTGGTTAACCGTAACGGACAACACATTGAATGATGATGAATTTAATCAGTTAATGGATCTGAGTGCTGCTGGCAAACGTAAAGATGACATCGTTAACACCTGGGTAAAAGACAAAGGCAAAACACTCACTTTGGCACAGCTCATCAAATATATACCTCACCATGAAAAAGACAGTGAAAAATCATTCATTAAGGAATGGATGGATCTTCCCAAAAACAAAGACAACTTAAGTGCATTGGTCAGCATTTTATCTGCTTATCCAAAATTGTTTCATAGCTATGAAAAGAGAGTCAAGATAGAAGCAGCCATCAAAAATGGTAAAGAAATACACGAAGATGATGCGATAAAAACATTAGCGCTATTTGGTGAGCCGGAAGAAAAAACCGATGTTGCAAGTATTTTTTTATCAAAAGGAGAATTTATTATCACCACAAGAGTTTTCCAAGCAATATTGGAATCCATCGGTGACAGTGCACAAAGCATCAAAGTCAAAAGCAGGTTTGCCGAGTTATGGCTTTACCGAACAGAAAACAAAGGAAATTTCGAAGCACTCGATTTTGCGATACCACTCTTATCCGATGTAAACAACGCAAAAATGGATATTCTCACATGGATAAAAGAATCAAAAGAAAAGATAAATACAGAGACGCTAATTAAGTTCATGTCCTCTGCTAAAATTGAAGATGAGCTTAGATGTGAGTTTTTTACAAAATGGCTCGAAGAAGCTGATAATTCATTCAGCGCAGATCAAATGTTAGCAGTATTGAAAACATTTGATCATAAATCAGATAATGAACCAAATCTATATGAAAGCAGGCTTATTTTAGCATGGATAGAAAGAAAAAATGCTAAATACACCATTGACGACGTTCTCAACGTCTTAGAACACATGAAAAATAAAACAGGGCAAAGCACATTGCAGTCGAGGTGGATTCATAATGTGGTTGCAAAAAAAGAACCCCTATCAGGTTCCATTAAATCACTACAGGAACTATGTTCTGCGAACTTTGGTAACAAATGGAAGATATTGGAAATGGTTGCATTATGGCTATCAAATTCTGATAACAAACCCACCGCAGCGAACATTACCCTATTGTTACCTGAGTTTGGGGACGATTCCACAAAAAATACGCTTATCGAAATGTTTATCAGCGCTTATGGGGGTACAGTGGATGCCACCTCGCTGATGACCATGTTATTATTTTTAAAAAGTGACTCTTATTATGCAAGAGATTTAATTTCAGCATGGATTAGACAAGAAAGTGACGCGGAAAAAAAATACAAACGATTTACCGATCTTATCGATGCGAAAGCCTTTGGAAGCCCCTATGCTGAAGCCGGCATCAAGAAAATTATTCATGTGTTTTTGAGTAACATCGAAGGTTTGAATAAATTTCCCGATCTTTGCAAGCATCTGTATCCCAATAGTGAGCACATGCAAGTCACCTTTTTTAAGGAATTGTTTCCAATACTTTACATGCGGCCACAAATGACATTAGATAGGGCCAATCAGTTAATGTGCGAATTAACCAAACGATTGGCAGGCGCATTCCACGAAACAGATCCCTGTTTGGAATTATTGCAACTGGGAAAACAATATGGCATTAAACCCATTGATATTTTGACGATAGCCAACAATCGGTTGGCATCAAAGTATGTTTCATTGGCCCAGGTGCTCGACAAGCCGTTAATGGATGCGCTCAAACCCGCGGCACGTGGAAAACTCCTGGTGTTATTCGGCGAGTTGCCCCAAGACACAAAACTTTGCGCACTCTTTGCTTATGCAGATATCAATCGAGATCTTGAAGCGCTTTTTACTGACATGGTCGAGCCAGAGGTCATCCTCGGGATCGAGCAACACTTCCGCCCTTCGGCCAGTTCACCTTACATGACTGATAGTGAACATGCTGCTCTGACAAAAGCTTTCAATGTCGATCCTTTGCCGGAAATGGGAAGGCTGTGCGACTATTTGAAATCCAAGGTTTCGCCCACACCCTCGATTGCACAAAGCATATCGAACCTGAACTATGCAGTGAAGTCTGTGAACCAGGAAACCAGCACTGAAATTGAGTATAAGAAAAAATTTATTGAATTATTGAAAGTGATGGACAAGGATGTTAATGATAGCGTCAAGCAAAAAGCTGTGACCGAATTTTTTGATTTTATCACAGGAACACAGCAGGGCGAAAATCAAGGAACGAAATTATACATGTTATTTAATGCGCTCAAGCAAGAGCTGGTTTATTTATTCAGTGAAAAAAATGGGATATCAAATTATCTCGGCATTTTGGCAGGTCTTGCTGACGGATGCGTTGCGAATATTTCAATGAAAACCAAAATGTATATTTATGGCAAGCTCATAGACCCTAAGAATGAAAACCCCCAAGATGTTATTTTATACCTATTTTTATGTGATCACATTGCCTACCCATTTTTTGAAACAGGTGACAAGTTAGGGGGAAGCGCAGCGGGAGAAGGCGCCGATGTGTTCGAAAACCTTGAGCTTCGGGCGCTCCATATTTCCGTCCCTGGGTTGCTCGCGGGCATTGCTGCTGAATTTTATGATTTGAGCGAGGCACCAAAAAATTTCGTTGAATGCAAACCAAAAATTATGCCTGCAAAATATATCAAACCTTTAGCCACCCCTGAAGAATGCACGCAGTTCTACGATAATCTTTATGACGCTTATGGTGAAAATGATGATCTGACGCAAGGTCTGCATGACTCTTTCAAACAAGAAGCTAAAGTAGCCAGCGATTTGATTGTTCGGAAGGCGATGCCTGAATTATTGAATACGCCGTATCTTGAGGAATTCAAGAAGGATTGTGAAAAATGGTTGAGTGCGGATTTTGAGCCAGAAGCTAACCCTGTAGCGCAACGCTCCAGGCCCAAGTAGTGATCTGAATGTTCAAAAAACCACACTCCAAATTCCCGCGCCTATCGCTGCGCCAACCAGCGGGCCAAACACAGGGACCCACGCATACGCCCAATCTGAATCTCTTTTTTGCGGAATAGGCAGCAGTGCATGCGCAAGGCGCGGCCCTAAATCGCGGGCAGGATTAATCGCATAACCGGTTGGCCCGCCGAGTGACAAACCGATCCCCCAGACTAACAATGCAACGAAATACGCGCTCAAGCCCGATGGCATGGCCTGCATGGCATGAATAGTGCTGATGGCGCCTACTCCGAGTACTAAAACGAGCGTGGCTAATAATTCCGTTAAAAAATTGAATGGCAATCGTCGAATGGCAGGCTCTGTGCAAAAGACAGCAAGTTTGTGACTTGCATCAGGCGTAGCAGCCCAATGAGGATAATAAACTAGCCAGACAAAAATGCCGCCACACAAACCGCCCAGCAGTTGTGCCAGCATGACAGTCGATAATTGTGTGAAGGTCGGATAAGCAAACCCTAACAAATGTTTTGCGAGACTCACCGCAGGATTAATATCACCTGCCCCACCGGTGGCTTGTGCCACAAACACGCCCATCAGCACGGCCATCGCCCATCCTGTGGTAATGGCAATCCAAGCACCGCTGCTACCCTTCGATTTTCCGAGTAACGTATTCGCAACAACGCCACATCCAAAAATACATAACGTCATTGTCCCTAAAAATTCACCGATTAAAAATGCCATGGTTATGTCCTTGTGCTGGCTACCCGTTTTTCCCTCATTAATATAAACTAGCCGGCACTTAAAATCAAAGAGTTATGCTTGCATTGGCAATTTATTCCTTGACATTTGGCAATTGGCAGACTATATTGCCAATATAGGGGGCAATATATGCAAACAACATTAGATAAATTTGGCCGGGTGACGCTCCCAAAAGCCATGCGTGTTCATTTAGGGATTGATACAGATACTCTGCTGGAAATGGAGGAGCAAGGGGATGCCGTCATCATTAGAGTTGTTCATAAGCAACGATACACTGCCATAGAAAATGGGTTATTAGTCTATACCGGTAAAGCGATGGGGAATTTAGACCAAACTCTTGATGATATTAGAGATGAGCGACTGAAGGATGTTTAACTATGTTAGTTTTATTGGACACGAATGTATTGGTGGCTGCATTTGTCGCATCACATCCGCATCATAGTGCAGCCATGCGTTGGTTTCAACTGGCTGAAAAAAAGAAAATATCTATAATGGTTGCTGCGCATTCGATTGCAGAGTGCTATGCAGTACTCACACGTCTTCCGTTGACCCCTAAAATTTCGCCAGCAGACGCATATCGCATCCTACGTGACAATTCCAAAAAAATGGGAAAACTAGTTTCGTTGGATCCTCATGAGTATATGGATATCGCAGAAGATCTTTCATTGTTGGGTTTGAGTGGAGGTATCGTTTATGATGCTATCATCTTGAAAACTGCACAAAAACATCATGCTAAAAAATTAATTACTTTTAATAAGAAACATTTCTTGCAGCTAAGCCCAGATACCGATTTTATACAATCGGCAGCTGAGCTTATGGCTAGTTTCTCAGAGTAAATATTATTGAGTGTCCTGCAACACCTTCACCAATCCAATATAGTTTTCAAGCGTCAGATTCTGCGGTCTTGCCCCTGGGTCGATCCCGAGTTGCTCAAATACATCATCTGAAATAATCTTTTTCAAATTGTTACGAATGGTTTTGCGACGCTGGCTGAACGCCAGTTGTACTAATTTTTCGAAGGCAACTTTATCAACATCCGCATGCACACCTGCCGCATGAGGAATTAATCGTACAATGCCTGATGTGACTTTCGGCGGCGGGTCAAATGCTTCACGCGGGACATCAAAGCATTTTTCAACATCACAATAAAATTGCACCATCACACTGAGGCGGCTGTATTCAGAATCACCTACGTTCGCCGCCATGCGGTCAACCACTTCTTTCTGTAACATGAAATGCATGTCTTGAATGACATCCAAGTATTCAAAGCAATGAAATAAAATAGGCGAAGAAATATTGTAAGGAAGATTGCCAATCAGGCGAATTTTTTCTCCGCCTGGATGGATATCCCTAAAATTGACACGTAACACATCGCTCTCAATGATCGTGAGCTCGCCAAAGCGTGCAGCCTTCTCCTTTAATAGAGGAATCACATCCCGGTCGAGTTCAATGGCGGTCAGCTTCCCTACCCTTTCTAATAAAGGAATCGTTAAGGCTCCCAGCCCTGGCCCAATTTCTACACAAAAATCGTCCGACCTAGGATCAACGGCATCGACAATCTGTTGTATGATGAGGCTATCATGCAGGAAATGCTGGCCAAATCGTTTTCGCGGTGTATGATTAATAGAGTGGTTCATGGACGGATCACCAAATTTAAAGCAAGGGAAGATTTTAACATGCCGCGACAGACTCTGCCTACTATTCAAATCCATGTGCGTTCTGAGTACATTTCAAGCCAATCTAGCCCAGAAGATGAGCGCTATTTCTTTTCTTATACGATTGAAATCAATAACTTAAGCGATCATGCTGTAAAATTATTGTCCCGTCGTTGGGAGGTCACCGATGCCCATGGCGGCCAACAAATTATCGAGGGAGCTGGCGTTGTCGGCGAACAACCCGTGATTAAATCAGGTTCCTCCTTCAGTTATACCAGCTGTGCACTCCTCAAAACGCCCGTTGGAAGCATGGAAGGTAGCTATCGATTTGTCGTTTTGGAAACCAGCCACACCTTCATCGCCCCAATCCCGGCGTTCAGACTGGCTGATCCTGTCGTATTACATTAAAAACCTTGCTTAAACACCTTGTCTTCTTCCCAACATCCTGAGAAAATAGCCGGGTCGCGTGCAAGCGGCTTGCGGAGAAAAAATATGTCATTGTTATCCAAGCTTCTAGCTATTATGGCCGGATGGATGAGTCTTTTGTATACAAGTACGGCTCACGCTGCTTATCAGTTAAACATGATAGAGGGTGTTACACCTGTCAGTGTATCCCAGCACGGGTTACACATGACCATGTTATGGGTGGTGACGGCCATTGGGGTCGTCGTATTCAGTGTGTTGATCTATTCGATCATTATGCATCGGAAATCACGTGGGGTTAAGCCTGCTGATTTTCATGAGAACATTCAAATTGAAGTGATCTGGACGGTCATTCCTTTTGTGATCTTGATCGTTTTAGCGATTCCTGCCACGCGTGCACTCATTAATATGGAAAACACGGCTAAAGCGGACATGACGATTGCTGTGACCGGATATCAATGGTATTGGAAGTATGATTACTTAGGTGAAGACCTTTCCTTAACGGCTAACTCAAGCACGACGCAAGAACAGATTGATGGCCTGATGCCTAAATCCGAGCACTACCTATTAGAAGTAGATAACGTGCTGGTTGTTCCAACGCACACCAAGATTCGTTTTACATTCACCGCAAACGACGTATTGCACGCCTGGTGGATGCCTGCGCTCGGTATTAAGAAAGACACGGTGCCTGGCTTTATCAATGAGGCATGGGCTTACATTGAAGAGCCCGGGATAT
Source organism: Gammaproteobacteria bacterium (assembly GCA_044445605.1). Classification (GTDB taxonomy): domain Bacteria; phylum Pseudomonadota; class Gammaproteobacteria; order JABCZS01; family JABCZS01; genus CAWKDC01. The sequence continues at coordinate 38,539 of JBIOEA010000005.1, forward strand.
ATAGAGGGCAATGTGCAGAGCTTTGTGGCATTCGTCATGGCTTTATGCCGATTGTCGTCGAAGCTAAATCCCCAGAAGATTATCAAGCCTGGCTAGCAACCCAGAAAAGCGCGAAGGAAAAATCATGAGTACACTCGATCACACCCATCACACCGATGACCACGATCATAGCCATGGCCCAGCCAAAGGCATAACACGTTGGTTATTCACAACGAACCATAAAGACATTGGCACGATGTATCTATGGCTCAGCTTCATCATGTTTTTGGTGGGCGGCGCCATGGCGATGGTTATCCGTGCCGAGCTATTTATGCCTGGCTTGCAATTAGTCGAGCCTAATACATTCAACCAATTGACGACCATGCATGGTTTGATCATGGTGTTTGGTGGGGTGATGCCAGCCTTCACAGGGTTGGCGAACTGGATGATTCCGATGATGATTGGTGCGCCTGATATGGCGTTGCCACGGATGAACAACTGGAGCTTCTGGATTCTGCCATTTGCGTTTTCGATCCTGATCATGTCTTGGTTTATGGACGGGGGTGCACCTAACTTCGGTTGGACGTTCTACGCACCGTTATCGGTTCAAGGCCCACCGAGCACAGACTTCTTCATTTTCTCGGTTCACTTGATGGGTATTTCATCCATCATGGGTGCGATGAACGTGATTGTGACGATCTGGAACATGCGTGCACCTGGCATGACATGGATGCGCATGCCGATTTTCTGCTGGTCTTGGCTGATCACTGCCTTCTTATTGATCGCGGTTATGCCGGTATTAGCAGGTGCGGTGACGATGTTGCTGACCGATCGTAACTTTGGTACGAGCTTCTTCAATGCAGCAGGCGGCGGTGACCCAGTATTGTTCCAGCATTTGTTCTGGTTCTTCGGGCATCCTGAAGTGTATATCATGATTTTGCCGGCATTCGGCGTGGTGTCTGAAATTGTACCGACCTTTGCGCGGAAGCGTTTGTTTGGACGTACATCGATGATCTACGCGATTGTCGCGATTGCAGGTTTGTCCTTTATTGTATGGGCTCACCACATGTTCACGACGGGATTACCGTTAGTGGCAAGCTTATTCTTTATGTATGCAACGATGTTGATTTCTGTCCCAACGGGGGTGAAGATATTCAACTGGACCTCGACGATTTTCAGGGGCGCGTTGACATTTGAAACACCGATGTTATTTGCATTAGCATTCATTTTCTTGTTCACTGTTGGCGGGTTCTCTGGGTTGATGCTTGCCTTGACTCCCTCGGACATTCGTTATCATGATACTTACTTCGTTGTGGCGCATTTCCACTATGTCTTGGTGTCGGGCGCTGTGTTTTCGATTTTTGCGGCGGTGTACTACTGGTTGCCAAAATGGACCGGGACGATGTACAACGAAACCTTGGGTAAGTTCCATTTTTGGATCTCCGTGATTTCGGTGAATCTGACATTCTTCCCGATGCACTTTGTTGGTTTGGCCGGTATGCCCCGTCGTATTCCTGACTATGCGCTGCAGTTTGCCGATTTCAATCGCATTGCTTCCGTAGGTGGATTCATTTTCGGGTTATCGCAATTCTTATTGCTCTATATCGTCATTCAAACTATCCGTGGAAAGGGCCGCAAGGCGACAGACATGGTATGGGACCACCCACGTGGTTTGGAATTTATTCTGCACTCACCACCTGCGTACCATACCTTTAGTACGCCGCCCACATTGCAAGAAGTGGAAGAACATCATTGATGCCTACGCCGCGCAATAAACCAATCGTTGTGAAGTTGATTGTTGCGGCCTTGTGCATGTTTGCGTTCACCTATGCGATGGTGCCTTTGTACGACACATTCTGTCGCATGACGGGCATCAACGGCAAAACGGGTGGTAAAGTGAGGGTAGTGAATACGGGGGTGGATTATTCTCGGACGATCCGTGTGGATTTTGTGACATATACTAACCAAGGGATGCCTTGGGAATTTTATGGGAAACAGACTCATGTGGATGTGCATCCGGGGGAGACGGTAAAAGTGATGTTTTATGCGAAGAACCCGACGGATAAGTACATGGTCGGGCAATCGATACCGAGTGTCACGCCGCCGCAGTCCGCGCCGTATTTGAAGAAGACAGAGTGTTTTTGTTTTAACAATCAACCTCTGGAAGCCCATGGGTTTGAGGAAATGCCGTTAGTGTTTTACATTGACCCAGCATTACCGAAGGATATTTCGCAAATGACGTTGTCGTATACGTTGTTTGATATTAGTAGGGGCGAATAAACATTCGTCCATTTTAACGGAGCTCATCATGACGAACAAATATGAACATTATTATGTGCCTGCGCAGAGCGTTTGGCCGATTGTCGGTGCGATAGGCCTGTTTTTGTTTGCGGTGGGCGCTGCGAAGCTGATGCATGTGTTCAATCCAGCGATTGCAACGCCGCTAAGCCAGGCATTAATGTTCTTCATTCCAGGTGTGCTGGTGATTTTATTCATGGTGTCAGGCTGGTTTAACCACGTTGTGCATGAAAGCATGCAAGGGTTATATTCAAAGCAGATGGATCATTCTTTCCGATACGGCATGATGTGGTTCATTTTCTCTGAGGTGATGTTTTTCGCGGCCTTTTTCGGCGCATTATTTTACATACGTGAATTTTCGGTGCCATGGTTAGGCGGACATGGGGCAAAAGGTGTGACCAGCACATTGTGGCCTCATTTTGAAGCGATGTGGCCGCTGATGGACACGCCGAACCCGGACAAGTTCCCAGCGCCACATGAAGTGATTGGTTGGAAAGGCATCCCGTTATTAAACACGATTATTCTGTTATCGAGCGGCGTGACAGTGACCTGGGCGCATTGGGCGTTGAAGGTGCGCAAGCGTACACAGTTGAACATCGCGATGTTGCTAACGGTGCTGTTGGGCGCTGCGTTCTTGACGTTTCAAGTACATGAATACAGAGAAGCGTATCACCATCTTGGTTTAACGTTGCACTCAGGCGTGTTCGGATCGACATTCTTTATGTTGACGGGCTTCCACGGGATGCACGTGACATTAGGAACGATCATGTTGCTGGTGATCTTATTTCGTTGCATGAAGGGACATTTTACCCCTGAGCATCATTTTGCTTTTGAAGCGGTGGCTTGGTACTGGCACTTTGTTGACGTTGTATGGTTAGGGCTGTTCTTTTTTGTGTATGTTTTATAATTGACTGTCATCCCAGAAAAAATCTGTCCGCGTCAGTTTTAAGAAAACAGGAGCGTCACAGATTTTTATCTGGGACCCAGTAACAATATTGCTAATGAGAGGAACTCATCTTGGCCTTCATTGACACACCCTGCGTAGGCGTTTGTTCTACGGTCTACGGCGACGACATATGCCGTGGTTGCAAGCGTACTTCTGATGAAGTGATTGATTGGAATTTACTGACGTCGGATCAAAAGTTTGCGATTTATGCACGATTAGGTGCACAGGCGGATGAGATAGTCTCGCAGTTTTTGACGATCACTGATCCTGCGGCCATTGCTGCCTCATTAGACGCGCAATCCATTCGTTATCGTGCTGATCACAGCCCTTCCACATGGTTAATCCAATGGTTACGGTTCACACGTGAAGAGATTGCATGGAAAGAGCTAGGCGTCACATTAAAATCTAACTATGCACATTATTCTGCATTGGCATTGTTTACGGAGTTAGATAATGCCTTGTATGAATATGCCAACACATTACGCCCTGACACATTTTGACATCATATCCCGGTTTAAAAGTGCTAGTATTTAGGGATGAAAAAGTCAAAAAGCATACTGCTGGTAGACGATGATAAGCGCCTTGGGCAGCTGGTCAGCGAGTACCTAACAGAACAGGGTTTCAAGGTCGATGTCGTGATGAATACGTTATCGGCTGATAAGCTATTGATGCGTAACAAAATTGATTTAATCATCTTGGATCGGATGTTACCAGGAGAGGATGGCTTAAGTTTTTTAGCACGGATTCGCCATCGGCACGAAGAGATACCCATTATCATGCTGACCTCCAAAAGTGAGGAAATTGACCGCATCATGGGGTTGGAAATTGGCGCCGATGATTATCTGGCCAAGCCTTTTAATCCTCGAGAGCTGTTAGCACGCATCAATACTATTTTTAGACGAACGCTGCGGACGGGCGCCAAGGTTGAGGTAACTCAACCTATCAACATTGGTCAAAACATTTTTATTCCGGCAGAACGTTGCATTAAGACAAACAATGATAAAGTTCCACTCTCGAGTACCGAGTTTTCCGTTTTGATGGCTTTTGTCACGCATCCGCAGATCACCTTGAGTCGTGAACGTTTGTTGACATTGGTTCATGGTGTTGATCACATTGCCTATGATCGTTCTATTGATACACAGGTATCGCGTGTGCGTAAAATCATTGAAACTGATCCCGAGCATCCTCGCTACATTCAAACGGTATGGGGCGAGGGATATATTTTTGTACCGGATGACATGAAAGATGAACAATAAATATTTGCCAAAATCATTATTTGCTATTCAGTTAAGTGTGATTGCTGCACTGTTTTTGATGTTTGCGATGATTACCGGTTCAATGACCTGGGCTGATTCCAAGCTCGAGCAACAGGCCATGCTGGAAACAAACGCGAAAAATATCTTACGAATGTACCATGAGGGAACTGTCAATTCCTCAGAGAAACCGCTAGGGCTTAAATTTGGACCACCGCATCTACGAAAAGCCATGAAAAAAATAGGTGATAATTCACACGATAACGTTGAAATATATCACATGATCAAGCATCACGATGAATTTTGGTTGCAAGTGAATAATGATACATGGATTAGAATGACCAATGAAAACTTTTTCTATATTTGGGCAAAACACTTTGTGCCAAAAATAGTGATCATGATGTTACTTATTGCGATGAGCGCTTTATTTTTATCTCGTACGATCAAAAAACCGTTAGACAGGCTGACGAAAGCGTTGTCAGAGTTTCAGCGCACACGGCGTGCCTCAATGATTGAGGAAACGGGGCCTGAAGAATTAATCAACGTCACTCGTCAAATGAATGCCATGATGAAAGAGATCAGCACATTCGAAACGCAACGTGAATTAGTGCTTGCGGGTGTTGCACATGATATTCGGACGCCTCTGTCACGTATTCGCGTGGCGATTGAAATGATCCCTCAGCTAAGCGATGATAAGCGCAATGCATTAGTTAATGATATCGAGCAAATCAATCACTTGCAAAGTCAGTTTTTAGATTACACACGTGCAGATAATATTAAAGAAATGAAAGACATTGATGTAGGTGGCATCGTGATGGATTGTGCGAGCCAATATCCGACGGATCAAATAACATTGCATCTCAGTAAAGAAAAAATGCTTGTGCGTGGAGAGGCTTCGCAATTACATCGGGCGATCAATAATGTCTTGAGTAATGCGTTTAAATATGGAAAACCTCCGGTGGAAATTGTCACTGAGATACGCAATGATCGTGCGGTGATTATTATTTCTGATCAAGGTGCGGGTGTACGTGAGGATGAATTAGCCTATTTAACGCAGCCGTTATACCGGTGTGATGCAGCACGCAGTGATTGTGAAGGAACGGGATTAGGTTTGTCGATCGTAGCACGTTGCGTGGATCAGATGGGTGGTGAGCTTGTCATCGCTAAGTTGCCGAATGCGGGTTTGCAGGTAGAGCTGTCATTTCCATATGAAGGCTAGTACTCCGTTAAATAAGATGTTCACCATGCGGGGGTATGTATCTCTTATCCCCCCCTTTGGAAAAGGGGGGTTGGGGGGGATTTGTTATATTCAGCACAATTCATTATGGTGCAAGAAAAAATTCCTCTAATGCATTGCGGCATACAAAGCCTTGCCGTGTATGAACGTAGGATCTTGTTGGCTGGAGTTGGAAAGCGAATAGGGAGCCGCATTTCTCGCATCTCTTAAATGTGTGAGAAGCGAACTACTTCTGACGCTAGAAAAGTATTGTTCCTTGTTTGATTTTTCAATTTCTTTCATCGCACTTTCAAGTTCTGTCTGAAGAAATAATAATTTGCTCTGAACAGGCATGACGGTGTCAGAAACTGTCGGCAGCGATGTGATCAATATCAACAATTTTTTCACGATGTCCACACGTGGTCGAGTCGAAGCGGTTAACTGGTTACTTTCGATGAGGTATTGTTTAAGTGCCGCATCGAGCCCAGATAATAGCGTGGTAAAGCGCGACGTATCATGGCCAACATGGGGCAGCGAAGTTGTTGGTGTAGGTGTCGCATGATTGATAGTATGAGCCTGATTGATGGCCTTCAATTTTGTGAGCTCTAATTGAATGGTTTGATTCCTTTCCGCTTTCTTAACAAAGAAGCAAGATGCCATGACTATTGAGAATAGGCTGATGATGAGCACCGTCGTGCTGACATAAGATGTGGGCATCCTCGTCAGTGGTAACAACAAACTGGCAGCCCATGTCGTTGCGCCACCAACGCCAACAATTTCTTTGATAAGATCGATGATGGATGCATTTTTGATGGTCCGTAGCCCGCGAGATATTCTATTGAGTATTTCCATCTTGCCCTCTTTTATTAGCCTAATATGAAAAGCTTAGAGAGTTTGTATGGCAGAAGTATGTCGCATGAATAGATATGTATGTCTAAATGTATCCATAAGCCATGTAATGGCGTTCATTATTGTGCGAGATCTCTTAAGCCTCTGCCAGCTTAAGCCCTTTTTAGTATCGATTTCTGGGGAATTGGTGTGCTATCTTATTGAATTCAAAGATAATTAATTTTTATGTCAAAATAAATTAAGGTAAAATACCCCCTTGCAGGCATTCTGGAATTCGGGGATACTGATTTCACACCCAAGGACGGGTTGCAAAACTGACGTTTTTGACATGGATGTCATCATTATCTGCGGCTTGTCTAGGATAGGATGGGCCGCTTTTTTTTGGGGCTGATAATCCAGATCCCGAGATTCAGAATGTACAGATGCACTTTCTTGTAGGAGCGAAACATCTTTCGCCCCTACAAGAAATTGCCATTGTCTGAACGATCACACGGGTGGCCGATTCGTGGCTGAGTGAGTAATGGCGTTCGAGGCAACGAGATTCGAGTTGGGCTGATGTTGACTGAGGCTCAAGGCGCTCCCCGAGACTGCAGAAGAAATCTTGTTGTCAAGCATGAGCTTTGCTTCCTTGAAGAATTTTTCTGGCTCTTGCTCTTGTTTTAACCCTGTCATACCTTCATAAATATTGTGATAAAACATGATGGCATCTTCTAGCGCAATAATCTTGGCATTAAGATCTCCGTCATCCTGAATCTCGAATGATTTCATGGCACTCCTAAGGAGTTTTACTGCCTTAATATCAGTCCATGGCCCTCTTCTATAATAAGCATTCCCGACTACAACGTCTTTATAGACTTGAGTAAAGTCAGCATAATTAAAGGCGTGAGCCGCCATAGGTCTATCATCCAAATCTGCTGCTATGATTTTTGCATGGGGTGAGTATTCGAGCAGCTTGGGGATCGAGGTCCTCAGTGCTACATCAGGATCATAATCCGGACTGTGAATATTCGAGATATTCAAAAAACGAATATCTGCGCCTGCCTGATTAATGAGCCCTGCAATGGCACTTGAGAGGCGCCAAAGACGAAGATCAAATCGAATTTGACAAATCGTTATATTTTTCAACGCTGCCTTGCATTCGTCATAGCGTTGCTGGCTTGCTAAAAAATGATAGGGCCCGGATTCAGCAGGTAATGTTCTTGACTGAAGAGACCGGCAAGTAGGTGCCCAATCATACTTTTCTGTTGAGCTTTGGATAAAGATCTTTTCAAAGGTTTCGAGATCATTAGCTTGCCTGAATGCATTAAGCATGGTTCGCGTGGTCAAATGCAAGCGCCAGTCAATATCTGCCTGACAAACCAAGCTGATCCCCATCTTCTCAAATTGGGGAAGCAGGGAAATAAAATTACTTTCGCCGAAATGAATGGCGACTCCATTCTTGGTATCTGCGGGTGGAGCGGACATCAAGTCCTGATAGATAGCGGTCCAGTGCCGCTCATTGCATACGTCATACCACTTGAACTCATCCCCTTTCTCTGTTTGAATGGGCGCTAAGGTGTTGAGCGCTTTCACCAATCCTTCTACCTGGAACATAGTTATACCTCTCATACCTGGAAAATGAGTTAGCTTACCATTTTATGGAATATATATCAATTGATAAAAGTGGTCTAATCTAATCAGCTCAAGCCCAGCATGTGCAAAATTTTCAGCGCAGAGGCAAGCGTGATCGTCGTCTTGCCCTGTTCGAAATGACTCAAAGTGGGTTTGCTCACGCCGGCTAAAATAGCGAGTTTTTCCTGGGTGAGGCCCTGCTCTTTGCGTCGCCTTATTGCTTCGCGGACAAGACTTTCCCAATCAAGGCGAATGTTCCGTTCCATCGTTTCTCCACAATATCAATGAGTTTATTTTTCAATTGATTGGATCCATGATTGGCGGTCGCAATAGACTGTTTCGCCATATCAAGGTTTTTTTTCAATTCGTTGCTCAGCATCTCAATGCTCTCCAATGGCAAATTAAATTCTTTGCCTAGAGCCACTAAATGCTTTGCTTTGAGATCCGTGATCACCGCATTTTTTATCTTCGCCATTGCGAGAGCCATGGTATTATACCCGTACAATACGGCGGAAACTTGATCGTATGAAGGCGTTAATCGCAATCCCTGTGGAGTATGCAACATCGCAAAATTTTTGAAATGCATATCGGTATTGCCCAATAAAATCCCTGCCAAAATACGTGCATACAAACGGTAATTTTCGGCGGGCAAACAGCCGGGTGTTTGAAAAATAAAATCCGACATTTCACGGTTTTCACCCTCATATTTCATGATGGAAGCATAACCCAGTAGGGCATTGAATTCCTCAAAATGAATGCGTCCCTCAGATGAACGATCAAAACGTTTGATGATCAATGCCTCATCTGTTTGCCCTTCAATGGATCCAATGAAAAGATCCACGATGGAATCATGAGGTAGTAGTGCTTTAAAAGCCTGCATCGTTAAATATTCATTGTCCAAAAGATCCGGATGTCCATTCGATGGAAATTTTGCAATGTGGGTGCTGAGTTCGCCCACCTTACTGGGATAATATTTCCCATCACGCTCGGTGATCACAAGCTTGGGCTGAACGCCCGACAGTGAAGCCCTGCTCGTAAAAATAGCCATTTCTTTAGTATCGTTTTGATCAATGAATTGATTCGATAAACGCTCAGGTTCCGGATCCCTCACGGAAACTGCCCCAGCGCAATCAAAACCGAAGGCAAGCAGTAATTCAAAGCGACGAACATGCCTCTTTTCCAAAAGACGCATCTGCGCTTTTTCCAGCCAGCCTTCAGCCACCAGATTATCAAAAAAGGGGTGTAAGGCATTCAAGCTCATGTGAGGTTGCGCCTGCAAGGGCAATGTATGGGCGATGGCAGGCATACCCGAGGCTAAATAGCTCTCATCATAGGTAAATGAAGCCCGTTCGCCAGGCTCCTCTCTCAGCACGCCCGCATAAGCATTTTGATAAAAAACTTTGCCCCAGAGATATTGAGCCATATAACCTCCTTCTCAGTGCCTCAGGAGTCAATTATAGTTTACTTTTTGAGGGGTTTCAATAGTAAGGTAAAGTATAGTTTACGTAAAAGTTCAGACCCCCCAAGATTCTTAATGTATAGATGCGCTTTCTTGTAGGGGCGAAAGATGTTTCACCCCTACAAGAAATTGCCATTGTCTGAACGATTACGAAATGTTAACGTCCACTTTGAATGTCCGAGCTCCTGGACATATGACATATAAATGACATGAGAATCAACAAGATCAACACCACAAAAATACACCCACTCCAAAAGGGCAGTGACATATTCAAGAACACCCATTGTCTCGTGCCACAATCACTTGTTCCATTAAGCAGCTGCAACAATGCATTGCCCCACTCATGAGAGCGTATCAACATATCAAAGGGGACGGTACACGCAGGACGTTGATCCACGGGTAACGATTCTAAATAAAGCTGTTTCCCTGCAAAGAAAACACCTGCGCTCGCGCTGATCAACATCCCTGTTCGTAACAGCATACGAACCCATTTATGCCGCGGGAATAACCACAAGAGACCAGCAAACAAGGCAATGGCATACAACGCCACACGTTGAGCAACACACAATAAACAGGGAATCAAATGTTCGACGAACTCAAGATAATAGCCCGCACTCAATGCCGCCACGCAAATCAGAATAATCCATTTCATTTATCGCCACGTCCTATCTTTGAAGAATTCACTTACCTTGGAGAATGCAGGTTTTAACGTCCATGTTTCGTAATAAGAGATAAATGATGGTAGCACAATTAAAACCATGATGGTCGAGGCCGTCAGTCCAAACGTCATCGCTACCGCCATGGGAATTAAAAACTGCGCTTGGATCGACGTTTCAAATATCAATGGCAACAGGCCCACAATCGTGGTCACAGACGTTAATAAAACAGCCCTTAAGCGGTCGCAACCTGCAAACAAGGCCGCATCTTCTACCGACATATTTGCTTCCCTGTGTTCAAAATAACGCAATACAAGGATGATCGAGTCATTGATCACAATGCCCGCCAAACCAAACAAGCCAAACAATGACAGCAGTGTTAAATCTAACCCCAGCAACCAATGACCGAAAATAGCACCTGCCAAACCAAAGGGGATCGCCGTCAATACCATGAAAGGCCATCGATACGAAGATAATACCCAACTCAATATCAGATAAATAAGAATAAACCCTAACCACGTTCCTTGTTTCATGTCATTGAGTGTCACATCTTGATCGTGAGACGTACCTTCAAATGAAGCTTGTACCCCAAATTGTTTTTTGAGTTCAGGAACAATGTCCTTTTTTACCGCCGCTAAAACACGATTCGCGTTCGCCTGCATCGGATCAATTTCAGCCGTGACATGTACTGATAAAACACCATCTTTGTGCCGCAAGGCTTGCATCCCTTGATGCGACTCGAGTGTTGCCACGTTGCTCAACGGCAGCATTTTGCCCGACGGCACATGAATCGGGAAATGTTCAAACCGTGTGAACGTGTTGCGTTCTGAATCCGGTAACGAGACACGTACTTCCAGCTTATCTTCCTGATCATAAAATGTTTGAACCAGCTGCCCTTCAAATGACGTGCGTAACTGTGACGCCAGCGATTCGGTCGTTAACCCCATCGCGCGCCCTTGCGCTGTCAAGGCAACAATCCATTGCGTTCGTCCAAAGGGTAAATCATCTTCAAGGTTATAAACACCCGCATAATGTTGTAATGCTTTATTTAAATACAATGCCGCCGCTTTGAGCGTGTCACTGGAGCCGCCACTGAGCGCGATATCGATATCGGCGCCCGGAACACCTGTTTTAGGCGATTCAATATTGATGTTGTCGAGATAGGCGGTGGGAGGGATCAACGAGTGCCAATGAGAAATAAATTGAGGGTTCCGCACATCTCGCGCATCAGGTGCAATGAGTTCAGCAACGATGGTGCCAAATTCAGCACCTTCTTCACTGCGTTCGGTGTTCTGTGAAAAAGCAATATTATTGTAGACAACCGCATTTCTAATTAATCCGCCGCCAAAATGAGCTTCTGTTTTATAGAGCGCCTTTTCGACGTCACGCATGTATTCTTTGACGCGCTCAGCAGGTGTTCCCGCAGAAAAGCGAACATAGGCGGTCAAAACACTGGCTTCAGGCGATGGGAAGAAGGTGAAAGGAACACGTCCTCCGATCACCAGGCCAAGCGCGATGATGAGTAAAGAAAGTGCAATTGAAACTGTCAAGCCACGGTGTTGTAATGTTTTTCTTAAAAAAGGTTGATAGATATTGTCACGGAAATGTGCAAATCTCGCATCAAACTTTTGGCGCCAAGCAGCAGGTTTTTGCATGTTATCTTTTTTGAACGCATGGTATAAATGCCCAGGCAGAATGAAGAAAGATTCAAACAATGAACACATCAGCGTGATGATAACGATAGCAGGGAGTGTGAATAACACATCGCCCATCAAATCAGTGAGCATCAGTAATGGCATGAACGCTGCCACCGTGGTTAATGAGGCTGATAATACCGGTGCGCGCATGCTATTGGCGGATTTCACGCACGCATCCAATGCTGTGGCCCCACGCTCGCGTAAGGTCAGGGCTTCTTCGCCTACCACGATCGCATCATCGACAACGATACCGAGCATCATGATCAGCGCAAATAAACTTAACATATTCAAGCTTTGACCCGTAAGGTACATAATCGCTAATGTGGCCAAGAAAACGCTCGGAATACCCGCTGCAATCCAAAATGCAACACGGCCACTCAGGAATAAATAGAGTACGGCAACGACCAATAAAAAACCGCCTACCCCATTTTCCAATAACATTTCTAACCGCTCGGCAATGTATTCCCACCGCTCATCCATCACGGCGATGGTAATGTTGCTCGGTAAGCGCGCACGTGTGGGAACAAGCCATGCATTGAGGATTTTCCCCGCTTCTAAAGCGTCTGAATGTGCCGTGCGTTGTACGATAAGCTCTATTGCTGGTTTGCCATTTTTATAAAGTAATGGTTCATCGGGACGATCACGACGTTCGATATGCGCAATGTCACCGAGTTCAATTTTACGGCCAGATGGATCGACTTGGATGGGCACGTGTTGAAACGACAGTGCGTCACGCCCCTGCTCTTCCGTACGTAATTGCCGAACGGCTTCGTGACGTCCAACTGTCCCCGCAGGCACATCTTGGCTTTGTTGTGCAATCGCTTGTGCAATGCGTTCGATCGGCATGTGTAATTCAAACAGTTTTTGGGCTGGGATTTCAATGGCGATTTCTTCTTCCGGCAGCCCACGGATTTCTACTTTGGCAATGCCTGCATGCAATAGGCTTTTTTCAAGGTCATGCGCAAGGCGACGGGCTTCACCTAAATCAGTAAACCCAGTGACAAGCAATGTTGCAATTTTCTCGTAAAACATTTTTTGAGAGACCACCGGTGTTTCACTGTCAGGCGGCAATGTATTGATGCTATCTACTTTTTCTTTTACTTGATTCAATGCAGAGGCAATATCCGTTCCCATCGCAAAATCAATGGTGATACTTGAAACGCCTTGTGCGGAGGTGGAGCTCATTTCACTCACAGAATCCAAGGTACGAAGCGTTTGCTCTAACGGTGCTGTGATGGACTTTTCAACATCTTCAGGGCTTGCGCCGACCCAAGCCGTTCGAACGGTGACAACTTTAAAATCAAAGGGGGGTAAAAATTGTGTGTTTAATTGTGCATAGCCCCAAATGCCCGCGACGATCATGATCAGCATGAGCAGATCGGCCGCAATGGGATGACGTATCAGGCGTTCGATGATTCCCATGATTTATTCCTTGGGCTTAATCACGTGTACCCGCGTGCCTGTCATGGCATTGGGTAATAAGCTGGTGAGGACTTGATCCCCCGCTTTGAGATCGGTCGATGTGACCAACAATTCACGCTTCCCTTTATTTAATCGTTCACCAAAGAGTTTGACAGAAGCATTTACCAAGCGGCCTTCCTCATCAATTTTGAAGACGCGATCATGGCTGTACAGTGCCGTGATCGGAATAGCGATGACAGGTGTCAAGTTGGGTAATTCGAGGGTGATATCCACGGGACGCCCCAAAGATACATTTCTCGCATTTTTATCGACGAGAAAGAATGCATCTACTCCGCCGTGACCTGGATCAGATTCACTCGTTAGGCGTTCAAAGACCAACGGGAATTTTTTCCCATCGATGGTGCCTGTGGCTCGGATCGGTAATTTTTTAATGCGCGTTGTTTCTAATGTCGCCAAGTAGCGCGATGGAATTTGAACCCGCACTTCCAAGGCATCACTTTTAAAAATGTCGACGAGTGGCGTCCCTATCTGAACACGTTCCATGGGCGCCACGTGCAATTTTGCGATACGTGCATTATAAGGGCTGACAATCTGTGTGCGTGCCAGATCCATTTTCGCTTGCATCTCATAAGCGCTAGCTTTTTCAAGCCGTGCCTGCAGTTGTGCTAAGCGTGCAGGATGATCGGTTACGCTTAATGAGCGCGCATTCACCGCCAAAGATTGAGATTCAACACTTTGCTGGGCTTTATCGACATTGGCTTCGCTGCCCATTTTTTTACTGGCCAGTTGTTTTTCGCGCTCGAAGTTGCGTGTGTACAGAGCTAGTAACGATTTTTCATGCTCGAGTGAAAGCAGATCATTCTGGTAACGATTTTCTTCTGCCGTGATCTGCGCTTCGATGTCTTTCACATCCGCAGCGCGCTCTTTGAAAATTAATTCAGGCTCTAATGCATCCAGCGTAATGAGCACATCGCCTGAGTTAACGCGGGCCCCTTCTTTGTACGGTGTTGTACGTACTTGAGTTGCAACGGTTGAAACAAGGGTTGATTTTTCAGGCGATTCCACCACCCCATATAAGTAGAGCGACGTCGGCAGTGGCATTGGATAGACGATTTTCGCTTCCACATTAAAAGTTGCTTCCGTGCTTTCGACAGATGCGCTATGGGGCTTCGTGAGGATAAGCAATAAAACAACCACAAAGGCGCCAACGATAATCGTCTTAGCACGACGATGCGGTTGCCAGGCCCAATGCTTGACGCGCTGGTAGTGTTGAGCAAGGTAAGGACGTAATTTTTTCAGCTTATGTTTCATCATGCAACGACTAATGTTCCTTGTTGGAGAACGTATGGCTAGTAGGATCCGCCAACAATTGATGCGTGTCTACGGCATCAAACACATAATGATGATTGCAGAACTCGCAATGCGTATCAATCGCGCCCTGCTCTGCCAAGATGGATTTTAATGCTGCCTCGCCGAGGGAAAGCAACATGGATTCCATGCGTACGCGGGAACATGAGCAACGGAATGTCAGCGGCTGTGTATCAAACAGATGGATGGATTCTTGATGATATAAACGACGTAGAATATCGGCGTTGGATAAGCTCAAGAGTTCTTCATCCGTGAGTGTATTACTTAAGGTCGTGACGTGTTGCCAGTCGTCAGGTGCAGTAGGCAGATCACTGGGCAGCACTTGCAGCAATAATCCTGCCGCAGTGTTGCCATCATGCGCGAGATAGATTTTCGTCGGGATTTGTTCCGATTGAATAAAATAGCCTTCAATCGCTTGCGCTAAGTTTTCGCCGACCAAGGGTACGATGCCTTGGTAGTTTTGCTTGACGTCTTTATCATCCATTTTCATGGTGATGGCCATTTTACCCGCGCCAAAGAGCTCTGCAAGGTTGCCAGGCAGGACTTTATCGGCATGTTTTACTAAGCCTCGTAAGTGGTACAGGTGGTTGCATTCGGCCAATAATAGGCTGATGGGGTAACTGCCCTGGGCTTGTAGGGAGATAGTGCCCTTGATTTTCGTGGTATGGGAAAGCAGTGCCGATACGCATAAGGCATCAGCTAAAAGACCCTGGGCCGCACTGGGATAATGATGCTTCGCTAAGGCCGCTTGGTAACTGGCATGTAGGCGAACCAAAATGCCTCGAATGGCCAGCCCTTGGAAGATAAATCCTTGGATAATATCCTGTTCTATCAATGACATAGTAAAAAACCACCTTGTATGGAAATCGGGTAATAAAAGGCAAGCCATAGCATATCATGCTCTTGACTCTAATGGGTAAATAGGGTAAAGTGGAGGAGTTTAGAAACTCACCAAACTTAGGCGGAAATCATGGCATTACTTTCTTATGTTAAGCGTGTTTCTCCTTGGCTTCCTATCGCTACGTTAGGATTAGCTGGGGTGGTTGTTCTCTATTCCCTCACTGGTTTTTTCCATGTATTAACGGGTAACCCCACTGCTTCTACCATGGGGCTTTCCCATAGTGCGCCGCGTGCTATGGCCCCTACAGCTGACATGACTACCTTGTTTGGCAAAACACCCGATTTATTGAAGGTCGCAGAAGGCGGGTTATCATTACGTGGTATTTTTATGTCGGCAACACCTGAAGCGGGTTCTGCCATCATTGGATTAAAAGGGCAGAAACCTAAGTTATATATAGTAGGTGATAAACTCCCAAACGGTACTACACTGGTAGCGGTGCATGAACAACAAGTCGTGCTCGAGAAATCGGGGGAGCAGAGTATGCTATCATTACCCCAGACGCGGTTATAGGAAATGGGTTGGTCTTACAGCATGAAGCTTTCAAAACAAATCATGATTATTTTATTAGGAATGCTCATTGCTGTTTCTGCGATGTCGGTTGAGAAGCGTCGTTGGAATCTCCAAGATGTCGACATTAAAATGGTCACAGAAGAAGTATCCCGTGTCACCGGCAAAAATTTTATTCTAGATCCCAGTGTCACGGGTAAAATCACCATGATTTCTTCCTCTGACTTGGATAGCACGGAAACGTATGAAGTCTATCTGTCTGCCCTGCAAGTGTTGGGGTATGCTGCGATTCCTGAAGATGGCGTTATCAAAATTGTACCTGATTCGCAAGCGCGCCATTTAGGGGGTGTCAGTGGTGGCAACGCCAAAGGTGCTTCAGTCGTGGCGGAAGTGATTGCGTTGAAATACGTACCCGCGTCACAAATGGTTCCCACCTTACGAAACTTAGTCTCGCCTTCTGGGCATTTGGCCGCTTACGTTCCTTCCAATAGTTTGATCATTGCGGATCGTGCATCGAATGTCGCTCGTATTGTTGAATTGGTTAGTCGATTAGACGTAGAAGATTCAGGCGGAATGGAAATAGTGACCTTGCAAAATGCATCCGCAGGTGATGTGGTGAGTGCGGTAGGCCAGATGTTACAATCGCAGCGTCGTGGCCAAGAAGGCACCAACTTAACGTTGGGCGCAGATGATAGAACCAACAGCGTGATTTTCAGTGGTGACAAAGCAAGCCGCTCCAGTATTCGTGACTTGATTGCCAAATTAGACGTGAAAGTGAAAGATCAAGGCAACACTGAAGTTATTTATTTGAAGTTTCAAAAAGCAGAATTGATGGTGCCGGTATTAGGCAATATTCTAGATAGCTATGCAGCGCAATTAGAGTCACGTTCACCCAATGGGGCGCGTGCGCCCGCGAAGTCTCAGATGACCGATCCCACCGTCTTCCAAACAACACAAACCAATTTCCATCAAAAGAAGGGTGATGATACGTTGCAAACCGATCGTCAAGCCGCTGGTTTGGTGATTGGCCCCTACGGTGTGCAAGCGGAGCCCAATACCAACGCGTTGATCATCACGGCACCGCCGAGTTTAATGCGTAGCATGAAGAACGTGATCAATCGTTTGGATGTGCGTCGTTCACAAGTATTGGTTGAAGCGATCATTGTCGAAGTCCGCGGGAATAAAGCTGAAGAGTGGGGTGTTGAGTGGCGTGGTGCAGGTGATATCGCTGGGGGTACAACTTTCCCAGGCACAGATGATACGCTGAACGGCCTATTGAACACGTATCAAGCGAATTTGGATGCGGGCAGTGCGATGTTGCCAGGCTCTGGTTTAGCCGTTGGGTTTATCCGTGGCGGTTCATTACGCACCATGTTGCATGCGTTGGAATCAGATAGCAGTGTGAACGTACTATCGACCCCCTCACTGGTGGCAATGGACAACGCACCGGCGCTGATCAAAGTCGGTACGAACATTCCATTCCCCATCGGTGAATATGCCACCACGGGCGGTGAAAATACCGTGACACCGTTTGTGACCACAGAATACCGCGACGTAGGTTTAGAGCTCAATATTTTGCCGCAAATCACCAGTGGTGAAGCCATTCAAATGCAAATCACCCAGAAAGTGGATAACTTAGGGCCGTTGTTATTAGACAAGCCGACAACCTCGATGCGTGAAGTCACGACAGAAGTACTCGTAGATGATGGCGATATTTTAGTCTTGGGCGGATTGATTTCGACAGAAGATAGAACAGATATATCAAAAGTACCCTTTTTGGGCGACATTCCGTTGTTTGGTAAACTGTTCCAAAATGAGACGTTAAGAACGGAAAAAACAAACTTAATGATTTTCATTCGCCCTGTGATCATGCGCGATAAAACAAAGAGCGGCATTGTGACACAAGACAAGTACAATACGATGCGCAGTTTGCAGATTTTAAGCCATGAACCAAATGACATGGAAAGTGATTTGTTGCCACCGTGGCAATACACAGATGCAGTACTACCTAAGCCGTTTGACGTCGCTGAGGAATAATGTATGCATGTGCTACCCTACGCTTTTTCAAAACGTTATGGGGTGTTGATTCAGGAAGAAAACGATCACGTCGTCATGAAATGCAGACGAGACACTCCTTTAGAAATACTATTAGAAGTGCGTCGCGCACTTGAAACGCCTTGCCAACTGATCCGCATGGACTTGTCTGATTTTGATCATTTATTAGAACAGTTTTACCATCGTCAGGCACAAGCGGGATTAGAAGCGCGCGTCGAGCAAGCGTTGGATCTAGAGGTTGTTGCGCACGAATTACAAACGGTTGAAGATTTACTGGATACGGAGCAAGAAGCACCTATCATTCGTTTGATCAATGCATTGATCGCACAGGCTTTGAAAGAAAAAGCATCGGATATTCACGTAGAAACCTACAAAGACGATTTAGTATTCCGCATGCGTTTAGATGGCGTGCTCAAAACCAAAATGCGGTTGCCTGTAAAACTGGCTCCACTGATTATTTCGCGCATTAAAATCATGGCCAAGTTAAATATCGCTGAAAAGCGTTTACCTCAAGATGGTCGCATTGCATTGCAAATCGGTGGGCGTCAGGTAGACGTGCGTGTGTCCACATTGCCATCGAGTCATGGTGAACGTATTGTGTTACGTTTATTAGATAAAGAAAGCGTCGCCTTGAAGCTGGATAGTTTGGGATTAAGCGAATACGATTTGAACTTAATGAAGCAATTGAAGCAAAAGCCACATGGGATTATTCTGGTGACTGGCCCTACGGGCGCAGGTAAAACAACGACGCTATACGCTTTTTTAAATGAACTGAATGATCACTCCCGTAATATTTTAACCGTCGAAGATCCTGTTGAATATGAACTTCCAGGGATTGGGCAATCGCAAGTCAATGCAAAGATAGGCATGACATTTGCACGAGGATTGAGAGCCATTTTGCGGCAAGATCCGGATATTGTGATGGTCGGGGAAATCCGCGATTTAGAAACAGCGGACATTGCGATTCAAGCATCATTGACAGGTCACTTGATGTTGTCGACCTTGCATACGAATACTGCTGTCGGCGCGATCACACGTTTGCGTGACATGGGGGTGGCGTCGTATTTGATTGCATCCACCTTGGAAGCAGTGATTGCGCAGCGTTTAGTGCGCCGTTTGTGTCTTGAATGCAAAAAGGCAGTAGAGGCTGATGCGGTTTATAAAAAATGTTTACATCGTCCTGTGAATGAACCTTTGCAAGTATTCACGGCGGTTGGCTGTGAGGCATGTGATCACACCGGTTACAAAGGTCGGATGGCCATTTATGAAATCGTTTTAATGGATGATACGCTCAAGCAAATGATCCATGAAGATGCACCCGAAAATGATATTAAAGCTTATGCACACACTATTTATCCTTCTATTAAAGAAGCAGGTATTCGCCGCGTCATTGAAGGCGAAACAACCCTGGAAGAAGTGATTCGTGTGACGGATTTATCGTCATGAAAACGTACGAATATACGGCCTTGAATGCGCAAGGTAAAAAGGAAAAGGGTGCACTCGATTCAGACAATCCTAAGATGGTGCGCCAAACATTGCGTGATCGCGGGTTAATCCCCTTGACCGTGACAGAAGTGGCCGTCGGTAAAAAAGCAAAAACAGGTGGCCGAGCACGCGTGTCTTTCCGTGATGTGACATTATTAACGCGTCAATTAGCGACGTTGCTCGAAGCAGAGTTACCGTTGGCACAATCATTGGATGGGGTGATTGAGCAAACAGAATCAGCCAATGCAAAACATATTTTGATGGCCGTGCGAAACAAAGTCGCAGAAGGGTATGCGCTCAGTCAGGCATTACAAGAACATCCTCGTGTGTTTTCGCAATTATATTGTGCCAGTGTTTCGGCGGCAGAAGCATCGGGAGATTTATCCAAGGTGCTCGTGAGTTTAGCGGACCATATGGAAGAGAGTGAGCGGCTGCGTGCTAAAGTCACGCAATCGTTGGTTTACCCAAGCTTTGTGATGGCGGTGGCATTTATTTTCACGGGCGTGTTAATGGTCAGTGTCGTACCACAATTATTAGAAGTATTCATTGGCAATGGACAAACGTTGCCATGGCCAACACGCATGTTACTGTTTATCAGCAATGCCGTCAGTATGTTCGGTATTCCATTTGTTATCGCCGTGATTGTCGGTATATTTGCACTGCGTCATGCCTTGAAACGCGAATCCTTTGCGTATCGTTTTGATGCATGGGTGCTGCGATTACCCATCTTAGGGAAAATCATCACGAATGTGCAAACGGCACGATTGATGCGTACCTTGGCATTATTGTTGTCTGCAGGTGTTCCTTTATTAGATGCACTCAAAGCTGCGCAACAAGTCGTGAGCTCACGTCCGATTGCTGCCACCATGTCCATTGTCATGAAGCAAGTGCAAGAAGGGGTCAGCTTGCATCAAGCGCTCTCACAGTCGCGTTATTTTAGCCCAATGAGTTTGCACATGATTGCCTCGGGCGAACGTGCGGGTAAGATGGAGCAAATGATTGATCGGGCTGCCAAACAACAAGAAAACGAACTGGAACATGCCCTCCAAAAAGGATTATCTTTGTTTGAACCTGTGATGATTTTGGTCATGGGAGGTGTGGTACTATTTATTGTATTAGCCGTGTTGTTACCTATTTTTTCAGCGACGCAATTTTAAGGAGAAAACATGAGAAGAAACATGAGAGGATTTACCCTGATCGAAGTGATGGTCGTGGTGGTCATATTGGGGATTTTAGCTGCATTTGTCGTGCCACAAATCATGTCAAGACCGGATGAGGCTAAAATGGTGAAAGCGCAACAAGACGTGATACGGATTGAAAGTGCGCTGGATTTATACCGTTTAGATAATGGCCAATATCCAACACAGGCGCAGGGATTAGCCGCATTGGTTCAAAAGCCTAACATGCCTCCTGTTCCTACGCATTATAATGCGAGTGCTTATTTAAAACGCTTACCGAAAGATCCTTGGGGCCATGATTATCAATACCGCAATCCTGGCATTTACGGTGATATCGATGTGTTCTCCTTCGGTGCGGACGGTCGAGAAGGTGGCGAAGGCGTCGACAGAGACATCGGCAATTGGCAAGCGAGTTAAGCCATATGCAAGAACGTGCGCGGGGGTTCACGCTGATCGAAGTCATGGTCGCGATGTTTATTCTCGCGTTGACGTTTATCGGTGTGATTGGGACAGCCAGTTATGTTTCGCGCACGATTGATGTGATACAAGAAAAGACCCTGGCACTGTGGGTCGGCCAAAATGCGGTATCCGAAATTCATCTTGGCGTTTGGGGTCAAATTCAAGACGGCATGTCTTTACAAAATGACACGATGATCGCGGGTAGGGCTTTTCAGTGGAAGGGTTCGGTGACGCGTGAGGAGCAATATCATCGCGTGAAGGTAGAAGTGCGACAAGGACGAGCAAACAGCCCCATGGCTGAGGTGGTGTTTTATGAACCACGTTAAGTGTAGGGGCGGTTTTACGCTGATCGAAGTGATCATTTCTATTTTTATTTTGAGCATTATGTCAGTTGCGGCATTATCCAGTTTCAAGCAAATGATTCACGCTAAAGAAGTCCAGAAAAAGCATGAAATCGTGTTGACATCATTATCGTATGCCTATACCACGTTGTTAAATGATGTTACGCAGCAAGTTGATCTTGAAACGCCGATTGCCTTTACGGAGCGTGACATAACCTTCGTCCGTGCATGGCCAGGAAGTGATGCTGAACCTGATGTCGCCACCATTGAATACACGTGGGGCAATGATGGGTTGGTGCGAGACGTGACGCGTGGCGAGAACAGCACATCACAAACGTTATTAAAGGATGTCCGATCGCTGCAATGGCAGTGGTTAGTGGATACTACCTGGAATGATATTTCTGTGCCTATCCCCACGAATAAAACATTGCGCGCATTAAAGTTGACATTCATTGATCCAACGTTGGGGGAAATCTCATGGATTTTCGCGCGTCCTTAGCATCGCAACGCGGAAGTGCACTGATTTTTGCAGTGGGATTATGCACGTTAGTGGTTATTCTGGCGACAAGCATGATTTTGGCGTTGCATCATGACATGCGTCGCTTTGAACGATTAACCGACACTATTACTGAATTAGCGGCAGCACGCAGTGCAACGTCTTGGGCCATATCAGTATTAGCCGATGAAGATATCAAAGACAAAACAGAGCAACGTTATGAGATCAGTTTGAATGGCGCTCAAGTGCAAGCTGAGCTCATTGATATTGATGGACTATTTAATGTCAACACACTCCTTGATGCGGAGCCTGACGCATCTAAAGCTGCACAAGCGATTTTCACACGATTGCTTGAGTCTATGGCTATTAGCGATAAGATAGTGCCTAAGTCTGAACAAGAGGGCAATACCATTGTGTTGTTGAGCCAGATGAAACAGACTTTCTCGATGTCAGAAGAAATGTATATCCAGCTGTTGCCTTATGTGCGTGCCAATGTTGCCGGTGATCGCGCGATGAATATCAACACCATGCCCGCACCGTTATTGGCGGCGGTATTGGATGTCGAGGAAGCCGAAGCAACGGCTGTATTGAATATGGGCCCTTTTGAGTCGGAGTCTGAGGTGAGTCAGGCTCTCGCACAGTTGTCGATCCCCATGCCGGAGGGGGGCTTGAGCCAATGGATAAAATTCACGAGCCAGCAATACTTGGTGGATGCTCAAATCAAGGCAAAAGGGTCAGCTCAGATATATACTCTGTTAGCGCCCCAAGAAAAGGGATGGCGCGTGGTTTATCAAAGTACTGGGGTTCGCATATGAATCGGGCATGGTTGATTGCAAAGGAATCGGTAACGCAGGTCGATGCGTACATCGTGACGGCCACAGGAATGCATGAACATCTCAATATTCCATTATCGGATGTTGCTTCGTTATTAGGTGAGGGAACGGCGTGTTATTTTTTTCCTTCGGAATGGATTTCCTTCATTGATATCGCATTGCCCGAGGTTAGCGCATCCTTATTGCCGGTGGTGATTCCGAATTCAGTGGAAGAGTCGCTGGCTGAGCCGATTGAATCGGTGCATTGGGCGATAGCGGGGAAACGTCCATCGCAAGAAGGCAAAACGGCGGTAGCGATCATCCATCGTTCGCATGTTGAGAACACGGTAAACATGTGCAAAGCAGCGGGGATCACACTGGACGCGATGTATCCCGATGTTTACTTAGTGCCAGTGTTGGACGAGGGTTGGGCGTGTTGGAGCAATGGGTCACGCATGCTGGTGCGTCAAGATGTGTTTCATGGATTTGCGTTAAAAGAAGCAGAATCGGAGAATTGGTTTGCATCATTACCCGTGCCGGAAAAAACCTTATTATATGGTGTCGGTGAAGGTGCGCGTCCTTATGCGGTGAAAGAGTGGGTGGAGTCATTACAAGAAGAAGCGCCACCGATTAATCTACTGAAAGGTGAATTCGCGCCACGTTTAAAGCGCAGTGATCCCAATTTGTTGAGAAAATCGTTATACGCGTTGGGCGGTGCGGTAGCGTGTTACTTTCTGTTTTTGATGATTGAAAATATTGTGTTGGCGAGCCGTTTGCATACGCTTCAAGCTGAAACGCTGGTTCTGTATCAAGAAGTGATTCCAGGTGCAACGCAAGCGACGAGTCCACGCGTTGTTATTGCACGCGAGGCGCAACGGGCGGGCAGCAGTGATCATACCTTTTTTGTGTTGCTCACGTCGTTGAGTCAAGCATTAAGCCGTTCACCGGGCATTGTGCTGACACATTTGCAATATGAAGGTGATCAATTATCGGCCGTGGTGGAAGCGAAAGATTTTGCGACATTAGACGCGTGGACGGAATCTTTTTCGGGCGCATCGTTGGTGTTCAAGCAAGAGGGTGCAGAACAAGAAAATGGTCATGTGACAGCGCGCATCAGGTTGGGGAGTTGAGAATGAAGTTCTGGGAAAATCTTTCAGCGCGCGATCAACGCACATTAAAGTGGGGGTTGGTGGCGGCTATCGTTCTGATCGTGATCCGGTTTATTTGGTGGCCGTTATTGTCGCGAGTGGATCGTCTGCAAGAAGATATTGCGAACGAAGCCGCGTTGATCACTTGGATGAAGCCGATGGTGGAAACGATCAAAGCGAATGCGGGCAAAGTTAAGCCGTTGGATCACCAGGCACCGAAATTAAGTTTAATTGAAAGGAGTTTTGAGCAAGCGGGATTAGGATCGTATGTCAAGAGTTTGTCACAAAATGCGAACAATCAAATTGTGTTGCAGGCAAAGGCAGTTCCGTTTGGTGCGTTAGCACAGTGTTTAGAAACCATTGCACAAACACAGGGAATGGTGCCATTATCCTTGACTGCAACGCGAGAGAAGACAGGGATTGTGGATGTAGAGATTGTATTTTAAATCCTTTTTGTATGAGGTATCCATGAACAAGCTAGAAATGTATCAAAAAATCATCCACGCTTTCAGCCACGAAGTTCCCTTCTCAAAGCACATGGGTCTTCAAGTACGTTATTTAGATGAAAAAGAATCGGTGGTGGAATTGGACATGATCCCCGAACTGATAGGTAATTTCAATGCAGGGATTTTGCATGGTGGTGTTATTGCGACGCTGCTGGACACAGCGATGGGCGTGTTAGCGATTTCGAGCGCGATTGCGGCGTTGCCTGTTGACGCGCCAGACGAGGCGGTGATGCAAATCGTGACACGTACGGCGACGGTAGATTTACGGATTGATTATTTACAACCGGGCCGTGGCACTCAGTTTATTGGCAAAGCAAGCGTGGTCCATGTAGGCAAAATGCTTTCGACGATCGAAGCACGTATTTATAGCAAAGAAGGCGTATTCATTGCCAGTGGCATGGGTAAATTCAAGATTGCTTAATGTGCATATCCGCACTACACTCACTTGATAATCCAAGGATTGGAGATCAAGATATATGCGCGCTTTTGCTTTTAAAAAATCTTTTCTTGCCTGTTCCCTATTATTATTTTTCAATGGTTCTGTCTGTTATGCAGCTGGCCATGCTTATATGGGTACGACATTGGGAGCTAGCTTTGGAACCTTGAGTCATAGTACCCCAGAGATAACGTATGCTGAGGGTACGGTCACGGATAGCTATCCGCTGAGTGACACAACGGGCGTTGCGCCTGTATGGGGCGTGAAAGGGGGCTATGAATTTGCGGGTCAACATGGGATCCCTGCGGTTGCGTTGGGGGTGGGTGTATACACCACCACGACGGGCTATGATTATGATGGAAAAGTGTATGAAGCTGCGATAGGCGCTCCAGGAACCACGCTCTTTAAATATTCTTACAGTGTGAATAGTACACGTCTGATGGTCGAGACTCAATTGACATGGGACATAAAAAGTTGGTTGCCCTTTATTGACGTAGGCATTGGTTCCGCATGGACCAGAATGACTGATTACACGGAAATTTCTGAGCCTGGCATTGCGCCACCGGCTGCGCCACCATTCCACTCACAAACGCAAGTGAATTTTGCCTATCAGGTAGGATTCGGTCTCGCGAAAGCATTTGATGATCATCGCGTTTTCTTGGGTTATCGTTTTGCCAGTTTGGGCCAAACATCGTTTGGGACACGAGGCGAGAGCTATCCTTACGCGCTTAAGACCGGCGTATTAAACACAAATGATATTTATGTTGGCTATACCCATTTATTTTAAGGAAGAAGCAAATGGTTAATCATTCAATATTTAAGATGATGGTAGGTTTACTTTTATTGGTCCCCGTCCTATCAGAAGCGCATCTCATTACTATTACGGCTACAAGGCCCTTTGCTGCAACGGCGGCTGTCTCGTCAACGGCTACCGCTGTATTCACTGTGACTAATATCACGTCACAGACCAATGTGACTGTCGTGGATCAAAGCAATTTCCCCAGTGGGCTATCTGTTACGTCTTCAACCTGTGGCAGTGTGCTGCGTCCGAAGCAAAGTTGCGTGATGAATTTATCTTTAACAGCATCCTCTTCGGATCAACAAATATCCACGGCGTTAAGATTGTGGGCGCAGCCAGCGTTGGATGTGGTGGAGTATCCTATCAACGTGACGGTGACCACAGCAGTGCCTCTTATCACGTTGACCCAGCTCCCGACTGCGGGCAGTGCATTACCTAAATTGTTTGACCCAATCGTGGCTGAACATGATAATAAATGGCTGATTCTCAGTGGTTCTACACACACGATGCATCACTTTGATAATACTTCCTTTAATCAGAATATTTACGTCTATGATCCGAGCTCTCCATCAACCATCGCATCCGTGTCCATTTCTTCACTGCATTCAGAAGTCATCGCACAGCTAACTTCTCCCGCGCCTGAGTATCTCCAAGATGGCGATACGTTATATATCATTGGGGGATATTACAATACTCCGTCGACGAACGATTTCACGACGCTTCAGACGATTACCGCAATTGATATTCCTGGCATGATGAATGCGATATTGACCAGTGCACCGATTACTCCTTTTGTGCACTTTAATACAAGTGTTACTGACTTTAAAGTAACGGGTGGCCAGCTGGGTAAAATCGGGGATGATTTTTATTTGGCCTATGGCATGGATTGTGAAGGCGCTTATGTGGGTTTTTGTCAGATCCGTCAAAAGTACACGAATGCTATCTATCAATTCAGTACTGAGCCCACTGTTTCCTCGCCGACGATTATCCAGAAAATTGAGCGTCTGGATGCTAACTCGGGTTGGAGAAGGCGTGATTACACCTTGGCCCCCTTCATGGTCGGCTCGACTGAAACGCTATTGGCGTTGGGCGGCCCCTTCACAGAATCTGTCGCTGTTTGGACCAATGATGTGCTCATTGCTGCGGATATCCAATACACGAACTATGCGCATATTCAACAAGCCAATCAATATTCAGCGTCACACATGACGATGTACAGTGAAAAGAATCAGATGAGTTATCTGGCAACGTTTGGTGGCATTACGACGTTATACTGGGGAACGACTGGTTTAGTGTCTGATCCTGTTAACATTCCCTTTGGAAACATACTCGATTTAGTCAGCTCTGACGGGGCGGCTAATATGCAAGAGTATGCGAATCTCACGCCGATGTGTGGTGGAGAAACGCTGCAAAATTGTCTTTATGTTGGGGTGGGCGCACATTTTATTCCTGTTGATAACCCGGGCTACTATGATGATCGATACATTTTGCAGATCGATGCATTGCCACAAAATACACCGACCCTGGTTGGCTATATGTATGGCGGCATGATCGCGACAGTTCAAAATCCTTTTGACGATGAAACGCTCGCTTCTGTCACAAATCAAGTGTACGAGGTCTATGTGACGCCATCGGGATCGGGTACGAATGCCTGGGTGAATATTACTGGCTTGTATTAATGACATTGACGAGGAGGATAATGGCGATGAAAATGAATCGTGTTTTGATGACATGTTTTTTGAGTTCGGTGATGATGACATCGATGGCTTCTCCTGGGGTTTCGTCTCATGCTGACTCAATGCCTGGGGCCAGAACAATGATGTGTGCGACGATGTGCCACAGTTCTGATAGCAAGCCCTCCTTTCCGAGTCTGGCTCAGCAGGACGAGGCGCATGTATTGAAATCCATGGAAGCGTTCCAACGGATGAAGCAGAGCGGCTAATTGCTTAATGGGTGAATTATCGGTATCATGACCGGGCTTCAACGTAGGGAGTCGTCATGAGTCGTTCACATTTATTTACCTCGGAATCGGTATCGGAAGGGCATCCCGATAAGATTGCTGATCAAATTTCGGATGCTATTTTAGATGCCATTATTGGGCAGGATCGCAAGGCACGGGTTGCCTGTGAAGTCCTGGTCAAAACGGGTATGGTGCTTGTTGCGGGTGAAATCACGACCGCAGGCTGGGTTGATATGGAAGCCATTGTCCGTGAAGTGGTCAACGGCGTGGGTTACACTGACCCGACTTATGGTTTTGATGGGACCTCCTGTGCGGTTTTGACCGCGATTGGCCGTCAGTCTCCTGATATCGCCAAAGGGGTGGATGAGACCGTTTCGCACGCCATGGGCGCGGGCGACCAAGGGTTGATGTTTGGGTATGCCTGTGATGAAACAGACGTGCTGATGCCTGCTCCTATCACCTACGCGCATCGTTTGATGCGACGTCAAGCGCATTTACGTAAATCGGGCGTGTTGCCCTGGTTGCGTCCGGATGCCAAATCACAAGTCACGTTCCGCTATGAAGATAACAAGCCTGTGAGCGTGGAAACCGTGGTGTTATCGACACAACACGATCCTGATATCTCCCATGAAGAATTAGTGGAAGCGGTCCGTGATGAAATCATCAAATCGGTGATTCCAGCTGAGTTGCTTACCAAAGATACAAAATATTTCATCAATCCGACGGGACGTTTCGTGATTGGGGGCCCGATGGGCGATTGCGGGCTGACGGGTCGCAAGATCATCGTAGATTCTTACGGCGGTATGGCGCGTCATGGTGGCGGTTGCTTCTCGGGTAAAGACCCAACGAAGGTAGATCGTTCGGCCGCGTATGCAGCACGTTACGTGGCTAAGAACATTGTGGCAGCAGGGTTGGCGAAGCGCTGTGAAGTACAGATTTCTTACGCGATTGGGGTGGCGAAGCCTGTCTCGATTTCGGTCGAAACCTTTGGCACGGGCAAGTTAGCGGATGACAAGTGGTTGCCACTCATCGAGTCTCATTTTGATTTAAGCCCTCATGGGATTATCGACATGTTGGACTTATGGCGTCCGATTTATCGCCCAACAGCGGCTTATGGGCACTTTGGGCGCGAAGACCTGGACTTAACGTGGGAACGCACGGATAAAGTAGAGGCGCTCAGATCCTGATTTTTTCCGTAAGGGGGGCGCATATTTGCGCCCTCACTTGAAAGGAAAATAAGACGGTGTCAGGCCTCGCTGAGTTCTCTAAAGTAATCTATGAAAGGAACAATTTCTATGTCGCCTGATAAATGTGCAGTGCGACAATGTTGAACAACTTGAATGGCCTTAAGTGCATTTTTTTCATGAAAATAAGCTAAAGCTGAATGTACATGCAGATCGGACTGTTTGACTTCAATAATATGTTCAATTATCTTTTTATTGGCTACTGCAAAGTCTACTTCTCTTCCATCTTTAGTTCGCAAATAATGAAGTTTATATTCACTGCCCAAGCAATCATTTTGATGATAAATCCATTTTAATAAAGAAATTGCCGCAAAATTCTCAAGACGTGCACCGTCGGTTGCTTCAATCATGCCTGTATCAAAGAAATAAATTTTAGGTTCCTTCAATAAACTGCGAGCGATATTCTTGCTGAAAGGGGTGACTCTAAAAATAATAAACAAAGCTTCAAGCAGCTGAATATATTTTTTAACAGTAGTAGGAGAAATGCCAACATCTTCTGCAATAGATTGATATGAAACAGGTGAGCCCACACGATGTCGCAATATTTCTAGAACTGATTCAAGCGCCTTTAAATTATGAATAATTTCAATGTCAAAAATATCGGTTCGAATTAAGCTATGAATATATTGTTGACGCCAACGCTTAGCATCTAAAGGATCTTCCGTTAAAAATGGCTCTGGAAAACCTCCACGTTCTAGAAAGCGAGGCAAATCATATCCAAAAGGTGATTCTTTCACTTCAGCCAAACTAAAAGGTAATAAACGATGCATGAAAAAACGACCCGCCAGTGAATCCCCCATGCGATGAAATACATCTAATCTCGCACTGCCTGTCACCAGTATGTGCATTCCTTCAGGTTTAGTATCATAAAGGCCTTTAAGATAATTTTTCCACCCTCGCATTTTATGAAGCTCATCAAGAATTAATAAATCAGTGCTTGGGAGCCAATTTTGTTTTTTAATCATTTTTTTGTCTTGCACATTATCGTAGTTAAGATAAACACTTCTTTTATAATGTTGGGAGACTTTTTTTGCTAGCCAAGTTTTTCCAGCTTGACGAGGCCCGACCAAAAAAACCATTTTTTTGGCTAAGTCTTTGATAATCTGTGCTTCAAGAGGGCGTTTCATTTGACTATTATGCAGTATAATGGGGAATAGTCAAGACTTTTCTGCATTGGGCTGGTGAAAAGTCGAGTCTGGGCAGGCAAAATCCCCGATTCCTCGGGAATGGACGTCATGAAAATTCATTCTTTCGCTCCTTACCTTGAATTCTTGCATATCATCCCCATATGGGCACTATCTAGATTTTTATATGGGAGAAGTTCTATGTCATTAAACATTCGTCCTTTACATGACCGTGTGGTTGTGGAGCGTCATGAAGAAGAAACCAAGACAGCGGGTGGGATATATCTACCTAATGCGGACAAAGAAAAGCCTGCACGCGGTAAGATTGTAGCGATTGGGACAGGCAAGTGCTTGGATTCTGGTGATATTCGTCCGATGGCCGTGAAAGTGGGCCAAGATGTATACTTTGGCAAATACGCCGGTACTGAAGTCAAAATGGGTGACAAAGAGTACTTGGTCATTCGTGAAGAAGACATTTTGTGTGTCGTAGAAGCTTAATCGAGGAGTAGTGAAAATGGCTAAACAAGTTTCGTTTGGAGAAGATGCGCGTCGCAGTATGTTAGCAGGCGTGAATTGCCTGGCAGATGCGGTTGCGGTGACGTTGGGTCCTAAGGGTCGTAACGTTGTGATTGATAAATCTTATGGTGCTCCTGTGATCACCAAAGACGGTGTATCTGTGGCGAAGGCATTTGATGCATTGTATGACAAGTTTGAAAACATGGGCGCGCAGATGGTCAAAGAAGTATCATCGAAGACGGCGGATGATGCCGGTGACGGTACAACGACGGCGACTGTATTGGCACGCGAAATATTCAGCGAAGGTCAAAAATCAGTGGCAGCAGGTTTCAACCCAATGGATTTGAAACGCGGCATTGATAAAGCAGTCAAAGTGGCTGTGGAAGAGCTCAAGAAAATGTCTCGTGAGTGTGCTGACAACAAATCGATTGCACAAGTGGCGACGATTTCTGCGAACTCTGACGAAGAGATTGGGAACATCATTGCGGAAGCGATGGCTAAAGTGGGCAAAGAAGGCGTTATTTCGGTGGAAGAAGGCACAAGCTTCTCAAACGAATTGACGACGGTAGAAGGCATGCAATTCGATCGTGGATATGTCTCTCCATACTTCGTGACGAATCAACAAACGATGGCCTGTGAATTAGATTCACCGTTCATTTTAGTGGTTGACAAGAAAGTATCGAACATTCGTGAAATGTTACCGCTGTTGGAAGCTGTGGCTAAGTCGGGCAAACCATTATTGCTGATTGCTGAAGACATTGAAGGCGAAGCATTGACGACATTGGTCGTGAATGCGATCCGCGGTGTATTCCGTATTTGCGCAGTGAAGGCACCAGGATTTGGTGACCGTCGTAAAGAAATGATGCGTGACATTGCTATTTTGACGGGTGCTGAATTCGTTGCGGAAGAAATCGGTTTAACGTTGGAAACGACGACGATGGAGCATTTGGGTACTGCGAAGCGTGTTGTTGTGACGAAAGAAACGACGACGATCGTGGATGGTGCTGGCGATGCGACCGTGATCAAAAATCGTGTTGATCAAATTCGTCAACAAGTTGAAGCTGCGACATCTGATTATGATCGTGAAAAACTGCAAGAACGCGTTGCCAAATTGGCAGGTGGTGTAGCGGTGATCAAGATTGGTGCTGCGACTGAAATCGAAATGAAAGAAAAGCGTGCCCGTGTAGACGATGCATTAGCGGCGACGCGTGCAGCGGTTGAAGAAGGGATTGTTCCTGGCGGCGGTGTTGCATTGGTCCGTGCGATCAGCGCATTGAAGACATTGAAGGGTGACAATGATGAACAAGACATTGGCATCAAGATTGTCCGTCGCGCGATGGAAGCGCCATTACGTCGCATTGTACAAAATGCAGGCGAAGAGCCTTCTGTTGTATTGAACAGAGTCGCGAGCGAAAAGGGTGACTTTGGTTACAACGCAGCGACCGGCCAATATGGTGACATGCTAGAGATGGGTATTTTGGATCCTACGAAAGTTGTTCGTAGCGCGTTGCAAAATGCTGCATCAATCGCAGGCCTGATGATCACGACTGAAGCCATGATTGCTGATCTTCCGAAGGAAGGCGGCGCGGGTGACATGGGTGGTGCTGG
This sequence comes from Gammaproteobacteria bacterium, assembly GCA_044445605.1. Lineage (GTDB taxonomy): Bacteria > Pseudomonadota > Gammaproteobacteria > JABCZS01 > JABCZS01 > CAWKDC01. Next base: position 70,868 of record JBIOEA010000005.1, read on the forward strand.
CATGGGCGGCATGGGTGGAATGGGCGGTATGATGTAGCACATCACCGTCATCCCACGAAAAAGGCGCCAACACTGGCGCCTTTTTTATTTCCCCGCACACTTTTCGCCCCCTTGTAAAGGGAACAGCCGAGTATTCCGAGGCGGGGGTTTTTCTTCTGCTATCTTTATGAAATGGAGATTCGCATGCCAAACCGCCACATTATTACCGCACTCATATGGTGCTTGACACTCACAGCGACGGCCAACCCGGCGCCTATCATCCCCACGAAAGACGAGATCCACGCACTGGTACAATCGGCGCAGAAGTACGCGTCGCAAGGGGACAAGATAGCGTATTTAAGTCGATTATTCATTGATGGTCCGAAGGCGGCGCGGATGGAATGGGGGCCACTCGGGGAAGGCGCTTATTGCGATTACAATTGTAAGCCGTTATATCGATTTGATGCATTTGACTGTACGACATTTGTTGAAATGATGTTAGCGTTAGCGACAACGGATGCGACGGGTGACGCAGATTACACGCTAAAAAGTTTCAAGCATCAGGTCTTGGATATTCGTTACAGCAATCCCAAGAAGATTTCCTATTTAACGCGCAATCATTTTCCTGAAGTAGATTGGATACCACACAACACGCGGCAAGGTGGTTTATTAACGGACATGACGGGCGGCTTAGGGATTGATCCGGTTGAAACGCCCGCGGCAGTTATCAACAAAAAAAACTGGTACGCGCACAAAAAATTGTCAGACATTTGCATTTGGGATGATAGGTGCGATGCGCCCATCAAAGATCAGAAAGCGAAATTGGCCGAGTTGCAAAAGGCGGGACAATTGATTCCTAATGAGAACGTAATGATGTTATACATTCCGGTCAAGGATGTGTTACGCAGTAAAGTGAATATTGTCGCTAACATCCCGAATGGATCGATTATCCAATTTATACGGCCCAATTGGAATGCGAGCAGCACGCACATGCATGTCGCGCATCAAGGGATAGTGGTTCAAGATGCGGCAGGGACATGGTTGCACCATGCATCGAGCGCGGCAGGTGAAATGCATCGCGAAAAACTGATGGAATACCTAGAGCATTTTCGTCATTGTGGTTTAATCACGAAGCCGGAAATGTGTGTGGAGGGGATTAATATTTTGCGTCTTGTTATTACCTAAATCAATTGATTTTACTCTTTTTGTGCGAGTTATTCACATTTTCATCATGATCATTGTGATGCTTTGTTCCTGTCATGTTCTTAACAACGTCATTTTCTGAACTCAGTATGAGCATGAGTTCTTTTTCAGCTTCTTTACTCTGATGATGTTTAGCAAAATCCAATGCGGTTTTCCCTGAATAGCAGGTTTTTGCATTGACATCGATGCCGGCATTTTCTATCAGTGGCTGAATGAGTGTGGACAGATTAAATCTTGCGGCCAAGTGGAGTAATGTTTTTCCTACCGCAGGTTTTTTAGTATTTCGCATTAGGTCGCTTTTCCATTCATTCTCGGTGAAGGTGACGGTGAGGTGGCGGTCCATCTTACTAAATTGGGGGCCATTCTGTAATTTAATGAGAGTGACGATGATCTCAATTTGTTCATGAAAGAGCGCAAGACCGAGCAAGCTATATTGGTTTTCGAGGGTTTTTAGCTCTATCCTGTACTTGCCACTTGTACTCTCTCTTTTGCAGAGACCCAGTAAATCAGTCACCGTATGAAACTGAGCGTTATACGATGCGCTGAATAAAATGGTTGATATGTTTTCAAAAAGAACACTCATCGTTGAGGGGGTCGATGTCAGCATCTGATTTATTTTTATTGTTTTACCATGTGTTGCATATTCAATGAGCGTGTCTTGTACACTCCTTGTATCAATCCATGTATCTTTTGCTACTGTCATGAGATCCAATGCCGTTAAGATATGAATGGTCCATTCATTCCATTCCTCAAAACTGCAATGTTTTTGATCGAACTTTTTGTAAACGTTATGGTATGATACAGCGTTAAAGCCATTGTCGTTTGTGATCCCCCCTAATCCTTCAGCCAGTTCCACTGCCTTCATGAAAAGTAGCGTGGTAGTCATTTTATTTTTTTCAAAAAAGATATTACGTTTCGTTGCATTACCCTCGAGCGCCCAGAGTATTTGATAAAGTGTGATAAACACAGATTCTAGCTCGGTGTTTAGGTCACCAATGGGGAGCGCTTCACCTTCAGATCGTTTTATGAGTGTGTCGACGAATGACAGTAAATTTTCTTCAATATTTTTCAATTGGCGATCGTTAAGTGGCGCGGGTTGGTGAGTAGCCTCAACCCGTATCACGTGCAACACATTATAATAGTTATGGGTAAGGGTTAGGAAACACGCTTGGATTTGCCTCTCGACCTCGTTAGGTTTAGCTTTGGCCTGAACGCTTTTCGGCAGGTCGTCAAGCTTTGCAGCCACCAGGGGGAAGGCCTCGATCAGTCTAACGATTTGATTTACAACAAGTTGTGGTTTCATGGTTCCGCCATTGTACAAGGATTGCTGAAAACTGTCAATTAACCAACCAACCTTAGCAATCACCTTAACAGTCTCTTGTCAGGAGCTCATAGTATGTCCGTTCCCTGAGGTGCCCCACATATCGTGGGGGGGAAGCCCCCTATTTGCTAGATGTCATACTTTATCAGGCACATTCATTGTAAGTCAATACACAATCTACAGTGTCTTCCATTGGTGAAGCGAGGAGGGTGACTAACAAATCCGACCTATGTGGTTTTACACATTACATTATGATCTAATGATACAGGGGATGTTGCTGAGGCAGCCAAGGTTGCGCTGGGGGGCGTGAATGTCGCGGTCGGTTTAGCGGGTGGAATTTCTGGCCACGTGATTGTCAAGAGGTTTTCAAGATCTAGCTCCTTGCATGTTTTACAAGACAATATGGCTTCTAGTAATGTCTTATCTCTGGAAATTGCATCAACGTTTAGAGGCCCCCATGTTTTGATGGTGTCGATGAGATTCCTTGCTTTTTGCCCATTTGAGGAACCTTGTGGGGTACGCCTCTGTATGAATGCCTCATATTGTGTGAGTAAAAATGCCAAGATCATGCCTGAAAAGACGATGATTTTATTGCTCGGCGACATTATTTCCGTTTTTGGATTGGCTATCCGAATGAGTTGCTCTAATAATTGTGGTACATAAGTCGGTGTCGGCAATGCCTGATTCAAATTGAGCATTCGGTAAAAACGATGCCAAGGTTTCAAGCCTTGATCATAATCATTGGTCCTTGCCATTTCTTCCACCAGGTAATGGTATTGAGCTTGGGTTTTGGTTTTCATCTGGCCTGCGAGACGTCCCAGCAATTGTTCATCTTCTAAACCCCACATTAAAATTGCACCTCGGCACTCGTGATCTGCAGGAATTTGGCTTAAAGCGATTATAATAAATTGCTGCTCGATGAATTGAAATGCTTCTTCAGCGGTTGCTTTGGTTGTGATGCCATCATAGATAGCCAATGCGCGTGCCATCATCGTGCGCGTCATGTATTCGCCGATGTCATTGCTAAATGCCACTAGATCAACAAGCCAACTGATAAACCATATTTTTTTCTCTTCCAGGCTCAAGGACATGATCCCATAATAACCACTGACAATGGCTTCAGAAAATATCATATGCCTAAAATGTGCAGGTTGAAACAGCGCAGCACGAATTTGGTAAAGCCATGTTTTGATGTCATCTCCTTTTTTGTCAATGATAGGGACTTCAACGCCGGTGTCATTGAGCGGTAATGTCAACTGATCTAATAAATTATCTTGACTTGCCCATTGATGGAGCCAGGTCACGGAATCAGTGGATACAACTTTTTTCTTATCTTCCTCATTTTTTGCGGTTTCTTCGATCCTGTTCCAGGCTTTAGGTGACATCATAGTGGAACGAAAAACAGTGGCCCAACGTATGGAATCCATGGCGGGTGCTTGATCTTGGAAAATACGGAATAATCGTTTTAATTGTTCGAGCGTCATGCTATCTGAGTTTTTGCAAAGTAATGTACCCAGGTTGCCCGATAAAGCTAAATCTAATCCACGCAGGCGAAATATAGCGCGTTTGACTTCAGGTGTTGGGCCAATATAATTCGAATTAGTTTTCTTTGCATTATCGAGTTGTTGAGAGTGGTGTGGGTTTGCAGAGGTCCAGCTAAGTAATTGAAAATGCCTTTGATAAAATGTGCAGAACGTTTTCGCATCAGCCGAATCAAAACGGAGTTCATCTAGACCTTCCTTAGAGTTCACCCACGTCTCAATAATGGCGGTTTGTTCTTTGACTGTCGCGTGAGTAATGGGGAAAGATTCGGGACGTGGACACATAGATACTCCTTATTTCCAAAGAGGAATTTTACCATTTATGCCCGCTATCCACTTTATAAAAGTATTTATTTTTTTACGTCGCATATTCGGAGATATGAATTCAATATTAGGAAAAAACTCATTAACCACGGTAATTATATCATTGTTTGCATAGGGGATTATCTGCGACACAATCAGAAAAATAGCGAACATCGTGCATGCCATGGTTATTTTCTCAGTTTGCCCTAAACGAGGCCCTATTGTTGGCAGTAGCGCCTGAAGACTCAGATATATTTAATTTTTCTTCCAAATAGGATAAAAATTTATTGATCTTTGGAGCATCCATGTTGACTTCTTTCCACAGCAAAAGATTATCGCAACCTTTGCGCAATTGTTCATTCAGAGTTGCAAAGCCATGGTTTTGCCTAATATTTTGGATTCGTTTACGCATTAAATCTAGATCGAATCTTGGTTTTTCGTTATTGAAGAACCCAAACTTCCTCTCACTTTTATATTTATGCACTAACAGAGCGAGATCCCCTGCTTGATCTGCATCGTGCTTTTCTACGATACCTTGTGGAGCATAATGTTTAACAAGATCGATCGCAGAAATATTGTTTAATGCGCTGACCCCAAAAGCATTAAATATCGCCACTTCGAATGCAATTAATAGACCAGAAATATCTTCACCTCTCTCTAGTGTTTTTGCAACAGTCAAATCCATAGCGTACTTTACTGTAACCCTTTGAACTAAAGGATCTTTCAAGAAGGCTTTAGGTAATTGATAAAAATCGCGCCAGCAAAAGTTAAGCATCGTATCCGGCGCCAGGTCAAATAAAGCAGATAAAGTATCGTGGTCTTTCCTGTCACAAATATGGCGGAAGACTAAATAATCATGTGCGCATAGGGATTCTGCTAAAGATCCATCACTTCCATAATCATCCTGTGGCTTATAAAGTTTATTATGTTCTTTCAGATACTCAATTAGATGAGAAATATAATGCCCTGGATTTGGATCTTTATTGTTCAAATATTTATCTAAAACATCAAAAAAATCTGCTGACATACTACACCTCCCAAAACAATTGTTATCAAGTTAACATTTGCATAACTTCATGTCAACTGTAGGCGCATGTAGGCGCAATGTAGGCGCAAGTGTCAGGAGCTCATAGTATGTCCGTTCCCTGAGGTGCTCCACATATCGTGGGGATAAACCGAGTTACACCTGCCTGTTTGGCAAGCTTTCCAAAAGTAGGAGAGGGAACAGTTGGCATAGACAAATTGAGACTTCTATGGGAGCCTGCCAATCCTAGCGTACAATTTTTTCCGTTTCGTTAACTTCCTTTCATTAAATGGTGTACTGTATTACATAGTACGTAATAGTACACTTCAGCCTGATTTCAATGTGCTTATTTTTGATCAAAGATAGGCTACGATAATAAACATTATCGTTTCCTACGTTGCTTGAGGGTGGGTTTTGAAGTGTACCGGGGTACGAAAGGGTGAAATTGACCCATTTCTTGGATTTTTGACTTAGTACGGTTCAAGTGTACTGAATGATACTGCCGAAGCGGTAGGTTTTAGGTTGATTGATTTGATGGAGCGTATCCCAACTAGGGTGATTTCTCCCATTACTACGACAATATAAAATTGCTAAAATAGGCCGTATAAATCCAGATCAATAATCTTTACCCTGGATAGTGCTGGTTATGTTAATTATTTTCAGATGTGAGTGAGAGCAGGAATGTACGAGCCAAGGAATAATAACGAAAGATGCTTGTTCTCAGTAGAAGGGGACAAGGAAAGATTTTTAGAACAAATACGTTTTGTTGATTCTGCCGTAAGTTTTTTTACTAAAGTATCTTGGTATGATTACGATCGCAAAAAGTGGATGGAAGCATTCAGAAGTAAATTAGGCGAAACGAATTTTAATTTTCGTGATAACAAAGATCCAAATTCATATAGATTCAAATTATCAAATGAAATACGTTGCGGCACCTTATCTTTAAAGGATTACGAATATCCATTTTTGATCAAAATGGCGATCGATTGCGGCGTAGCTAAAGACAAGCTCGCGACTTTATTTACCTACAATGGCGCAACATCAAATGCAGAGCAGTATGATTTGATCGTTTTTATTTTTAAATTTGCTGAAAGAATACAGAAAGAGTTGAATCTGTACCCCATTCCCTGCCTAATAACCCATAGGCAAGAAGATATAATTAATTTTCTAAAGAAAATCAAAGAGCAATTGGCTACCCTTCAATCTCAGCTTGAGGACATTAATAAATACATCAATGGTCCCGCTCCATTGCGATATGAGGGGACTTTAGGCACTGCTAAATGGGGTATCGATAGAGTAGGTGGCCCATGCCATGCTTTCTCTTATGCGGCTGGAGTTTCCATGTTCGTCTCAGGGTGTGCTATTTTGAAATCAAGTGAAACAAGAGAAATTGGACTTATACTTTTAAGTATTGGTTTCACAGTATTATTTTATTCAATAGCTGATGCAAGGTCGAAGCGTGAGGTTTCAAATAATAGTATATCCAACGCGTTGCAGTACTCAAAAATTAATAAATTGATTCAATTTGACGCATCAAATCAATCTCCTAGAGTACGATAAACCGAGTTATAGATCCCTATCTGGAAGGCTCTCCAAGCATCGACCCATTTTTTCATATGGCTAATTGATTTTTTGTTGGATAGTCTTCTCTTTTGTTTTTGTCGTTCCTGAAATGTTATTTTCGTTAGGCAAGGGTAGGTAGGTAGGAAGAAAGAGGCTTGTGATATAGGAGGGGGGAATTAGACAGTTACGTGCGTTATTTGCAAGGGACTGACCCAATATTGCAGAACAAGCTCCGCCGAGCGTTAAGGTGAGATTGATAGGTGAAAGGGTTGCTCCAGCTATAACATTATATCCAAGATATAGTGAGGCAGCTGCTGATGCAAGTTCAGCGCCATAGATTTGGTTAAGCTCACTTTTGTAAGCTTGCTTGAGATTTTTATAATGACTGATTAAAAAAGTTGGGTGTAAATGCCTCTCGGTGGGGCATATGTATGTAATATCTGGCCGAGCTGGGTGAGCGTATAGGTGGCCTGTATTAGCCAGAACATTTCCGCTCGCGTCCTTGCAAGCTTCAGTAAACGGCTTTGTAATGGCGCTGAAATGGATGTAGGAGTTGATCTTATAACGATTAGGTCCTACTTCATAGATTGCATCAATTTTTAACAAATGATCGATCTCTTCGGGCTTGTACTGAGGGGAATCAATCACATCTTTTTGATTATTCAGATCAATTAACAGCAAGTCTAATGACCGGATTGAGGTGTTTCTGTTTTTGTGATTAATGGTTAAAAAATTGCATACTCTGTGAAGAATAAGAAGGAGCCCCGCCGCAGGAATTATAGCTGGATACATTATCTGTCCTCCTATGGATTGATTGGCAGTCTTTATATCATGGTCGATTTAGAAATAGCAACCATGGAACGTGCTCTATCTTCCCAAACTTTACCAAAATATTGTGGGATCCCAGCAAATATTTCACGTTTAGTGAGGCCCCGTCTGTGGTACGGTCCGATAACCTAATTTATAGGATTTATAGGTTCCTATCCTGGAAGCTTTCCAAAACGGTGAATGAGGCAACGGTGGGCAGAGATAAATTTAGGCCCGTACTTGAGCCTGCCGATCCTTAGGAGGGTTGGCTTTTTCCGTTTTGTAAGACGCCCCATGGTAGGGCGGGTGAGGAAATAATCGCTTGATTGACCGTTAATTACCATCTGGAAGGCCCTCTGGCAGGTGTTCGTTGTTCCTATCTTAATGATTTTCAAGCATACTTTCTATGAAGCGCATTAGCTAGCCCCGGCCAGCTTACCTTATGGTAAGTTACCTTCTAGTAACTTACCGGAAGGTAAGCTATAACACCAATCGAACTCATACCAGATAAGGACAGTGATCCTGCGACAAACATCATGGAATCGCTCAAGCTATTAGAATTCTTTTTACAAAAGAAGAAAATGAAAGCAGTTTTTTTTATTGATGAATTTCAAGAAATTGGGGTTCTGCCAGATAGCAGCGGAATTGAAGGGGCAATCCGGCATGTTGCGCAAGAAAGCGAAAGTCTCTGCTTTATCTTTTCTGGCAGCAATCGGCACATTCTCGCTACAATGTTTGATGATCAAGGAAGTCCATTGTATATGCTTTGTGACAGGATTAATGTAGAACGAATACATGAAAAAGATTATGTGAATTATCTGAATGATGTTTCTATGAAAACCTGGAAGAAAAAACTACCTAATGAAGTAATAAATGAAATATTTAATCTAACGGAATTTCACCCGTATTATATTAATGCATTAGGTGGTGCGTCAATAGTTCTGTAAATTGAAATTGGTCAGCAAAGTGGCAGACCATCTTCTACTCTTTTTATTAGCAGATAAAAGGAGACAGGCAATGGTACTACCACCAAAAGATCGTAGCTTATTAG